>NZ_JBWBZC010000003.1:0-381351 GCF_056174845.1 Pseudomonas sp. CC11G | reverse complement strand
GCGCTGCTGTATGTGGAAGCGACCCTGGCCGGTATGGTCGGCCCGGCCGATGATGGCCGCCGCGAAGAAAGCCATTTGCCCACCACCGACCGGGCGCAGATCACCAGCTGGTGATCAAGGAAGCGCGCAACGGCCTGGAACAGGCCAAAGACGCGATCATCGAATTTATGCTCGCAGTGGAACCACGAGCACCTGGCCGCGTGCCAGAGCTGCTGACCCAGGCCCGTGGCGGCCTGGCGATGATTCCGCTGGAGCGTGCAGCGCCTTGCTGAAGCCTGCAACCGCTATATCCAGGAACAACTGCTGGCGCGCAAAGCCGTGCCGAACTGCAGAGCCTGGACACCCGGCCGATGCCATCACCAGCGTCGAGTACTACTCGAACGCCTGAGTGAAGACCACGCGGCCAGGGCGACCTGATTCTCGACGTCGCCGAGGAAAGCCTGGAAGCCCTCGGTTATCCGCTGAAAGAAAAGCGTCGATCCTCGATCGCGTCGAGCCCGAGCCAGAAGCCTTTGCGCCGCTGGCCGACCCGATGCACGACATCGATGTGCTGGGGCGATGAGCCAGTTGAGGCCGAACCGGTTGTCGATACCGCCGCATTTGAAGCGGAATCGTCGTTTGAATCCGACTTCGGCGTGATTGAAGAAAGCTTCAACCTCGAAGACCTGCCGGTGGTCGATACCCCTGCCGTGCCGAAAGCGGCGATGCGGGCAGCATTGAGTTCTCGCTGGAAGATTTGCCGCTGGCTACCGAGCCGCAGCCGTTAGCCGAGAGTCCGAGCTGAGCCTGGAATTCGGTGAACTGGAAAACACCACGCCGCGTGAAGGCGACGCCGAAACCCTGCTGAGTCTGGAAGACAGCTGGACCCTCGAAGACCTGCCGGCAGCGCCGGGTGAAGTGGTCGAGCTGAGTGCGTTCGATGAGGTTCAAGACCTCGCCGAGCTGCCAAGCCTGGACCTCACCGACGAGCCGCTGACGCTGGAAGAAACAGCACTGGAAAAACAGGGCTGGAGTGGAATGCCGATAACAGTCTTGAGCTGCGCAGCACGACCTGGAAGTGTCGGAACTGAAGAGTTCAACTTGAAGACGCAGGCCTCGAAGAGCTGACGCGAGACGACCTGTCGGGCGATCTCAACGACAACCCGGCCGACTGGAACGAAGCACAGTTGGCTGAGCTGGAATTGCCGGAAGTCGATCTGCCGCAAGCCGAGCCGCAGGCACCCCTGCCGCGCCGCTGGAAAACCGCTGTCCATGGCGGACGTCATGGCCACCCCGGTGCAGGCCATCAACCCGCCCGCCCAGGACGTACCACCCAGCCTGCTGCCGCCACCCGAAGGCGAAGAGCCCATCGACGAAGACCTGCTGGAAGTCTTATCGAAGAAGTAGGCGAAGTGCTGGAACCATCGCCGAGTACCTGCCGAAGTGGCGCGCCAATACCGACGACAAAGCCGCGCTGGCCGAAGTGCGCCGCGCATTCCACACCCTCAAGGGCAGTGGTCGCTGGTACGCGCGCTGATCATTGGCGAGCTGGGCTGGGCGATTGAAACCTGCTCAACCGCGTGCTGGATCGCAGCATTCAGCCCGATGACGACGTGCAGCAAGTGATCGCCGATGTGGTCACTTTGATGCCGGCGCTGGTCGATGAATTCGCCGCCAAAGCCCAACGTCAACGTGACGACGTGGATGCTCTGGCCGCCACCGCCCATGCCCTGGCCAAAGGCCAACGCAGCCCAAAACCTGAAGCCCCGGTGACTGAGCAGGCAGCCGACGCCGTGGGCGCATCTTCTGCTACGGCGGCCGCCGACATCGAAGCGCTGGACCCCCAGCTGATCGAGATTTTCCGCAACGAAGCGGAAACCCACTTGGACACCCTGGTCGGTTTCCTCGCCGATTGCGCCCAGGAGCTGCCGCAGGAAATCACCGATAACCTGCAGCGTGCCCTGCACACCCTCAAGGGCAGTGCGCATATGGCCGGCATTCTGCCGATTGCCGAAATTGCCACGCCGCTGGAAAGCTGGCGAAGGAATTCAAGACCAACCTGATCCCGATGGACCTGGCCGAAGCGGAGCTGCTGCATACCGCCGAGCAACTGTTCCGTCGTGGTCTGGAGCAGCTGGAAACCAGCCCGCTGGCACCGATTGATGGCGCCGCCGAGTTCCTCGAGCGCGTCAACAAGCTGCATCAGGAACGTCTGGAAGCCGCGCAGGCAGCGCGCCAGGACCTGCAGGGCAGCGACCAGCGCGACCCGCAACTGATCGGCATCTTCCTGTCTGAAGGCATGGATATCCTGCTGGACGCTGAAGACCTGCTGCGTAAATGGCGTGAGCACCCGTCCGAGCGCCAGGAACTCAGCGCCCTGCTGGATGAACTGACCACCTTGGGCCGCGGCGCCGAGATGGCCGAACTGCCGCAAATCGATGAACTGTGCGAGGCCCTGCTGGACCTCTACGGCGCCGTCGAAGAAGGCAGCCTTGCCGTTAGCGAGCGCTTCTTCAGTGAAGCCGAAGCAGCCCACGAAGCCCTGATCAGCATGATGGATCAGGTGGCCGCCGGCCTGCAGGTGAGTGCCGAGCCGCAACGCGTCGAAGCCCTGCGCCAACTGATGGCTGAAGCCCTGGACCCGCAAACCTTGGCACTGCTCAGCCCCGGTGGCGAAGCCGGGCTGAATATCGTCGAGCTGGACGCCGCCACCTCCGAACTGGAAATGGCTGAGTGGAACAACCAGTCCGCTGTAGAAGAGCCCGAACACGAGTACGACCTGTCGGACTTCGACTCGCTGCCGAACGTGGAAGAACTGGCTGCGGTTGAAGAGTTGCCGGTAGAAGACCTGTCACCAGCCGTCGAAGATCTGGCCGCCATTGAGCCTGCGCTGGAACCGCTCGCCGTGGCCCCTGAGCCCACGCCAGCCCCGGTAGCCGAAGCCGACCCGCTCGACGCCGAGATGGTGGAAATCTTCCTCGAAGAAGCGGTGGATATTCTCGAAAGCTCCGGGCAAGCGCTGGAGCGCTGGCTCGGCGAGCCGGACAACCATCTGGCCCTGTCCTCCTTGCTGCGTGACTTGCACACCCTTAAAGGTGGCGCGCGCATGGCCGCCATTCGCCCAATCGGTGACCTGGCCCACGAGCTGGAAACCCTTTACGAAGGCCTGGTCGATCGCCGTTACAGCTATTCGCCGGTGTTGGCGGACTTGCTGCACCGCAGCCACGACAAGCTGGCGGTATTGCTGGATCAACTACAGGCCAACCAGCCGTTGCATGACCCGGCTGACCTGATTCATGACATCCGTAGTTTCCGCCAGGGCGGCCCTCAGAGCCTGTCTGCCGCTGCCGTGATTCTCGAAGACTTTGACGAGCCATTGGAGCCCGTCGAGATTGAGTTGCTCGGCGAAGCGCCAAGCCCGGAAGCCGAGCTGATTGCCGCCGAAGACGAACTGGAAGCGCTGCCGCTGGTTGAGCTGGATGAAGACCAGCTGGACCCGGAAGTGATCAGCTTCGAAGACGTGACCGCGACCCCGGAACTCAGCGCTGAACAAATGCATGAAGCGTTGCCGGAGGCCGAAGCGTTCGAGCTTGATGCGGCACTGCCGGAACTTGAAATCGACGAGCCTGCAATCGAGCTAGCCGCGCCTGAAGCTGAAAGCGTCGAGCTGAGCGACTTGGAAGCCGAAGCCGAGCTGACTGTTGAGCCGGAACTGATCGCTGAAGCCCAGCCCGAAGCTGAACCCGAGCCGGTGGAATTCACCGCGCCCGAGCCGGCGGTATATGAAGCGCCAGCGCCGACCGCGTTCGATGACGACCGCGATCCCGAGCTGGTGGAAATCTTCCTGGAAGAAGGTTTCGACATTATCGACAGCTCCAGTGCCGCGTTGCAGCGCTGGAAAGATGACCTCGACAACAGCCTCGAACTGGAATCCCTGCAGCGCGACCTGCACACCCTCAAGGGTGGCGCACGGATGGCCGAAATCCGCGAAATCGGTGACCTGGCCCACGAGCTGGAATTCCTTTACGAAGGCCTGGGTGACGGCCGCCTGCGCGCCAGCCCGAGCCTGTTCGGGCTGCTGCAAAGCTGCCACGACCGTCTGGCGGTCATGCTCGAAGCCGTGCGCGACAAGCGCCACGTGCCAAGCGGCGAAGACCTGATCGAGACCATCAAACGCTTTCGCGCCAACCCCGACGAACAACTGAGCATGCCCTCCAGCGTGCACCTGGTTGCCGCTGCCCAAGAAGCAGCCGTCGAGGACGCAGAAGACGACGACATTCTGGATATCTTTCTGGAAGAGGCCGACGACCTGCTGGAAAGCATGGAAAGCGCCATCGGCCGTTGGGAAGAAAAGCGCGATGACGGCGATGCGGTCGACGACATGCTGCGCATCCTGCACACCCTTAAAGGTGGTGCACGTCTGGCCGGGCAGAAGAGCCTGGGCGACCTGACCCACGACCTGGAACAGCACCTGACCGAAGCGCAGCAACAAGGCGCGCCGTGGCCGGAAAGCCTGTTCCTCGATGTGCAGTCTGGTTTCGAAGGCCTGCAAGGCGAGCTCGATCAACTGCGCCAGCGCGTCAACGACAATCTGGCCGCCGAACTGGCCCACGCCAGCCACGAGACGCCAGAGCCTGAAGCGCCGGCGCCAAGCAAACTGCCGGCCCTGCACACCCTGGCCAACCCGATTGTGGCTGCCAGCGAGTTTTCCAACGCCCCGGCGGCAGCCAAAGTGCTGCCATTCGTGCGCCGTGCGCAGGAAGCTGCGCTCGATGCCGCCGCCCGCCGTGCTCCGCAAGAATTGGTGAAAGTACCGGCCGACTTGCTTGAAGGCCTGGTAAACCTGGCCGGTGAAACGTCGATTTTCCGTGGTCGTGTCGAGCAGCAGGTGAGCGACTTCGGTTTCACCCTCGGCGAGATGGAAGCGACCATCGACCGGGTGCGTGACCAGTTGCGTCGCCTGGATATCGAAACCCAGTCGCAGATCATCAGCCGCATCCAGCTCGAAGCCGAGCGCGTCGGTTACGAAGATTTCGACCCGCTGGAAATGGACCGTCACTCGCAGCTGCAGCAGCTTTCGCGAGCGCTGTTCGAGTCGGCCTCCGACTTGCTGGAATTGAAAGAAACCCTCGCCGCGCGTAACCGCGATGCCGAAACCCTGTTGCTGCAACAGGCGCGGGTAAATACCGAACTGCAAGAAGGCCTGATGCGTACGCGCATGGTGCCGTTCGACCGCCTGGTGCCGCGTCTGCGCCGCATCGTGCGGCAGGTGGCGAGCGAGCTGGGCAAACAGGTCGACTTTATCGTCGGCAACGCCGATGGCGAGATGGACCGTACCGTTCTCGAACGGATCGTCGCGCCGCTGGAACATATGCTGCGCAACGCCGTTGACCACGGTATCGAGCCCGGCGAAGTGCGCCGTGCCGCCGGCAAGAACGAGCAGGGCACCATCCGCCTGAACCTCGGCCGCGAGGGTGGCGATATCGTCCTGACCCTCACCGACGACGGTGGCGGCATCAAGCTTGAAGCGGTACGCCGCAAGGCCATCGAGCGCGGCATGATGGACAGCGCGTCGGACCTGACCGATTACGAAGTCCTGCAATTTATTCTGGAAGCCGGTTTCTCCACCGCCGAAAAGGTCACGCAGATCTCCGGTCGTGGCGTGGGCATGGACGTGGTGCACTCCGAGGTGAAGCAACTTGGTGGCTCCATGAGCATCGAGTCGACGCCGGGCGAGGGCACCACCTTCCGGATTCGTCTGCCGTTCACCGTGTCGGTTAACCGCGCGTTGATGGTGCTGTCCGGTGAAGACCTGTACGCCATTCCGTTGAACACCATCGAAGGTATCGTGCGGGTGTCGCCGTACGAGCTCGAAGCCTATTACGCACCGGACGCGCCGCGTTTCGAATACGCCGGCCAGGCCTACGAACTGCGTTACCTGGGCGACCTGTTGAACAACGGTCAGCAGCCCAAGCTGGTTGGCCAGAGCCTGCCGTTGCCGGTGATTCTGGTGCGCTCCAGCGACCACGCTGTAGCGGTACAAGTGGACTCCCTGGCCGGTTCCCGCGAGATCGTGGTGAAGAGCCTCGGCCCGCAGTTCGCCGGCGTGCACGGGATTTCCGGTGCGACCATTCTCGGTGACGGTCGCGTGGTGGTGATTCTCGACCTGCTGGCCACCATTCGTGTGCGTCACGCTCACTTGCTCAACCAGATGCAGACCCGCACGGTCAGCCGCGCCGCCTTGCCGGCTGAGCTGGAAGTCGAACGGCCGACCCTGGTCATGGTGGTCGACGATTCGGTTACCGTGCGCAAGGTGACCAGCCGTCTGCTGGAGCGTAACGGCATGAACGTGCTGACCGCCAAAGACGGTGTTGACGCCATCTCGCTGCTGCAAGAACACAAGCCCGACATCATGCTGCTGGACATTGAAATGCCGCGCATGGACGGCTTTGAAGTGGCTAACCTGGTGCGCCACGACCAGAACCTCAAAGACCTGCCGATCATCATGATCACCTCGCGTACCGGTGATAAACACCGCGAGCGGGCGATGAACATTGGCGTGAACGACTACCTTGGCAAGCCGTATCAAGAGTCGCTGCTGTTGGAAACCATCGCCAAACTGGTGGCCGAACACCCGGTTAAACGGATATGACCGAAAAAGTGACTGCACGCATTGCCGTGCTGGCCGACACATCGCTGCAACGCCATGTATTGCAGCAAGCGCTGACCGGCAGTGGTTACAACGTGGTGCTCAATAGCGACCCGGCGCGGCTCGATGCCGAAGCCCTGGCCGCCTGCGAAGCGGATTTGTGGCTGGTGGACCTGGCGCAGTCGGAAGACTCGCCGCTGGTCGACACGCTGCTGGAGCAGACTGACGTACCGGTGCTGTTTGGCGAAGGCCATGCGCCGGAGCGCCATTCAGAAAACTACCCGCGTTGGGAACGACGTCTGGTCGGCAAGCTCAAGCGCCTGGTCGGCGACCCAACCCAAGCCGTGGGCCCGAGCCTGCAAGCCTTGTTCGATGAAGCCCAGCGCCCGGCGCGTCTGGACTTGCCTCAAGCCTTGGCTAATACGCCACTGGCCGCCGGTGCGCCGGCTCGTCAGGTGTGGCTGTTGGCTGCGTCCCTGGGTGGCCCGGCGGCGGTGAAAGCGTTTCTTGATGCCTTGCCCGGTGGGCTGCCGATCGGCTTTATCTATGCCCAGCATATCGATGCCAGTTTTGAAGCGACCTTGCCGCAAGCCGTGGGCCGCCACAGCCAATGGCATGTAAACCCGGCCCGCCATGGCGACCCGGTGCGCTGCGGTGAAGTGGTGGTTGCGCCCATTCAGCATGAGCTGGGTTTTGCCGAAGACGGCGCGATGCAGATTGCTGACCGCGGCTGGCCGGAACCCTACAGCCCGTCCATCGACCAGATGATGCTTAATCTGGCTCAGCACTTCGGTGGCCTGAGCGGCGTGATCGCCTTTAGCGGCATGGGCAGCGACGGCAGTGCGGCCGCGGCCTACGTAAAACGTCAGGGCGGCGAGATCTGGACCCAACGCGCCGAGAGCTGCGTGTGCGCCAGCATGCCCGACAGCCTGCGTGAAGGCGGTTACAGCGGCTACAGCGGCGACCCGCGCGAACTGGCGGAAACGCTGGTCAACCATTTAGCGGCACAGTGCGCCTAAGCGCGCCGACAGGATTTCCCCATGAGCCAAGCCGTCACCCCCACCAACACTGCCACCGCGACCAGCATTACCGGTCTGCTGGTGCCGTTGGCCGACCGTACCCTGCTGCTGCCCAACGTGGCGGTAGCCGAGCTGATTCCCTACCGTGCGCCGCAGGTCACGCCTGGTATGCCGGCCTGGTTTCTCGGGCAGATGGCCTGGCGGGACCTGAGCTTGCCGCTGCTGTCTTTCGAAGCGGCTTCCGATGGCCAGCCACAGATTCGCCCTGGCGCTCGGGTGGCGGTGATCAACGCCCTGGGCGGTCGCCCTAACGTGAAATTCCTCGCGCTGCTGGTGCAGGGTATTCCGCGCTCGCTGAAGGTCGGCACCGAACTGGCCCGTGCGGATGTGCCGTTGGCGCCGCTGGAACTGGATGCGGTGAGTTTTGGTGAGGCGGTAGCCAAGATCCCGGACCTGTTGGCGCTTGAGCAAATGCTCGCGGATGCGGGACTGATATAAGCCTTCGTTTTCGTGTTTCTCTGCGGGCGCCCATGTGGCGCCCGTTGCGTTTCCAGGGCCTTGGCAGAGCCTGCGAAACATCAAACTTTTCTCCGCCTCGCTACTCACAACTCAGTACACAAAGACGCGTGCCGCCAGAGCCCGCGCTACTGACCGAATAGCTGATGGAGAACGACTATGACCGTTGCACAACTGACTGATGTCGCCACGCTGCGCCAGCGCGCACGCCAGCATATTGAGGAGGGCGCGATCACCGAGGGGTACTCGGCCGATCGTGAAGAAGTCCTCAAACTGCTGAATGCTTCGCTGGCCACCGAGCTAGTCTGCTACCTGCGCTACAAGCGCCACTACTTTATGGCCACCGGCCTCAAGGCCAGCGTGGCTGCCGCCGAATTTCTGGAGCATGCCCAGCAAGAGCTGGCGCACTCGGACCAGTTGGCCGAGCGCATCATGCAGCTGGGTGGCGAGCCGGACTTCAATCCGGAAGGTTTGACGCAGCGTTCGCACGCCGAATACGTGGCGGGCGCAACCCTGAAAGAGATGATTACCGAAGACTTGGTCGCCGAGCGGATTGCCATCGATAGCTACCGCGAGATCATCACCTTCCTCGGCAACGACGACCCGACGACTCGCCGGCTATTTGAAGAGATTCTGGCGCAGGAAGAAGAGCATGCCGACGATATGGCGGATTTGCTCAAAGACTCCTGATCCGCGAGGTCCAGCCAACCCGAAGGAGCCAGCTTGCTGGCGAACGCGATTGCCACGAGCGCAAAAAGCTTCGCCAGCAAGCTGGCTCCTACGGAACACTCGCAGGTTAGAAATCCCCCCACAACTGCTGCGCCACACTCAACGCCACCACCGGCGCCGTCTCCGTGCGCAACACCCGCGGCCCAAGCCGTGCAGCTTGAAAACCCTTACCCTGCGCCTGCGTTACTTCCGCATCGGAAAGCCCACCCTCAGGCCCGATCAGAAACGCCAACGACTGCGGCTTGGCATGGCTGGTCAACGGCTCGGCCACCGGGTGCAGCACCAACTTCAAATCGGCCTGACACTGCTCCAGCCATTGCGCCAGGAGTAAGGGCGGGTGAATCACTGGCAGCACCGACCGCCCACATTGCTCACAGGCGCTGATCGCTACCTGGCGCCAATGCTCCAGGCGCTTGTCCTCACGCTCACCCTTTAACCGCACCTCGCAGCGCTCGCTGACGATTGGCGTAATTTCATTGGCGCCCAGTTCGGTGGCTTTTTGAATCGCCCAGTCCATCCGCTCACCGCGCGACAGACCCTGGCCCAGGTGGATATGCAGAGGCGAGGGCGCCTGGCCGGCCATGGCTTCGCGCAACTCCACGCGCACGTTCTTCTTGCCCACCTCGATCAGCTCGCCAAGAAATTCCTGACCACTACCGTCAAACAACTGCACGGCATCACCCACCGCATGACGTAGCACGCGACCAATGTAATGGGCCTGGGTTTCCGGTAGCTCATGCTGGCCGAGAGAGAGAGGGGCATCGATAAAGAAGCGGGAGAGGCGCATGGCGAAAACAACAGCTGGCTGCAGGGATGGCAAGCATAGCGTAGAGCGTGGTCGAAATTCTCCTCTGGGCTATTGGAGTTATCGCTAATAGGCAGAGGAATATTCTTTGAAAGTTTGATGTTCCTTCTAGTTATGCGTTGGATAACGTCTGCTTATGTGAGCGAAATATTAACTTTATTTTTTGGCGGTTTATGGAGAAGCATCGGGGCTGAACAGGTGTAAGTATGGGTGAGCGAAGTTGGCCTGAATTATCTCATTACGTCCTTATATAAGCTTTGATCGCTCTATTTAGCGGGTTATGGTTGATTTTGTCGTGTGTTTGAACGGACAGAAGAGGCCATGTTTAACCTGCGTGAAGCCACTTGGTAAGTAACTGTCCATGCGGACAAATTGTGTGGTTGGAATCAGATTCTTCCAGGTTACATATGGCGCTAATGCGTGTGGAAGTGTCGCGGTTTGAACATTGCCAAAGAACTAAACATGGGAGAAATTGCCGCGGGTTTTTGTTTTAACACCGTTGGGTAACTCGGCTAACAGCGCGGATTGCATCTCCCACTGCATCAGAACCGAGCGAGCGGGTGGCCCTCCAGGGGTGCGATCAGAGGGGCGCCCAGCTCAACCCATTTAATGTTCCCGGGTATTGGCGCGGGGCATATGCCGACACATTCATTTCAATGGGGAATACAGATGAAACTGAAGTACACAGGAGTTGCTCTGGCCGTGGCCAGTGCCAGCGTTTTCACGATGGCCGCACACGCCGGTCAGGCCGATTCGAAAGGTTTTCTGGAAGGCGACACGCTCGACCTGATTTCCCGCAACCTTTACTGGAACATGGATCGCCACGATACCGGCACCGCTGACAACCGCGAATGGGGTCAGGGCTTCCAGCTGGACTACGTGTCCGGCTTCACCGAAGGCACCGTGGGGTTTGGCGTCGACTTGAGCGCCTACACCGGTATCAAGCTGGACAGCGGCCGTGGTCGTTCCGGTTCGCAGATGCTGCCAGTGGATTCCGATGGCCGTGCCGAAGACAGCTTCGGCACCCTGGGCGGTGCAGTGAAACTGCAGCTTTCCAACAGCATCCTCAAATACGGCGACCTGCGCCCCTACAACCCGGTAATCGCCCTGGCCGATGCCCGTTTGGTGCCGGCAACGGCCACTGGCTTCCAACTCGACAGCGCTGAAATTGAAGGCCTGAAAATCGACGCCGGTCATTTCACCTCGGCCAAGGACATGAACCGTTCGGGCCACGACGGTGGTTTCCGCGCCGGTTATGCGGCGGGCGTTGAAGGCGGTGACGTCGACTACATCGGCGGCGCGTACACCATCAGCGACAACTTCAGCGTCACCGCGTATGCCTCGCGCTACGAAGACCTGTGGAAGCAGTACTACGGCAACGCCAACTACGTGCTGGCGCTGACCGAAGACCAGTCCCTGAGCTTTGATCTCAACGTCTACCGCACCCTGGATGACGGCAAGTCGCTGGCGGGCGACATTAACAACACGTCCTGGTCCTTCGCCACCGGCTACACCCTCGGCGCGCACACCGTCACCCTGGCATTCCAGAAGATCGATGGCGACCAGCCGTTCGACTACCTGGTACTGGGTGGCGGCGCGTTCCAGGACTCCATCTACCTGGCCAACTCCATGCAGCTGGTGGACTTCAACGGTCCGCGTGAGGAATCGTGGCGCCTGGGTTACAACCTGGACATGACAACCTACGGCGTGCCGGGCCTGACCTTCTATGCGGGCTACACCCGTGGCGACAATGTTGATGGCACCAAGATCGATGCGGGCAGCCCGTATGACTACTACGCCGACAGCGAGAAACACTGGGAACGCGATCTGTCCGTTAAATACGTAGTGCAGGAAGGTCCAGCCAAAGACCTGTCGTTCCGTGTTCGCCAGGCGACTCACCGGATCTCTTCCGGCGCCTCGGATTACGATTCCGATCAGGTTCGTCTCATCATCGAGTATCCGCTCAGCATCCTGTAAGCCCCGCAGAGCCAAACAAGACGCCGTCGTACCCGCGCAGGCGGGGACCCAGAATCTTGAAGGAAATCGAATTTCCTGCCCCATTCTGGATTCCCGCCTTCGCGGGAATGACGGTGTCAGATTTGAACGCTGTGTTTAGCCCGGATCACGGAAGTTCGGGTGACGGCCGCTGACTTGCACTGATGTCTTCGTAGCGGTCGCAATATCAATCCCCTCGCTGGCCACCTCGGCCAGAAAGTCGATCTGCTCCGGCGTAATCACGTACGGCGGCAGGAAATACACCACGCTGCCCAATGGGCGCAGCAACGCGCCACGCTCCAGCGCATGCTGGAACACCTTCAAGCCGCGCCGCTCCTGCCACGGGTAGGGCGTTTTGCTGGCTTTGTCTTGCACCATTTCAATCGCCAACACCATGCCGGTCTGCCGTACTTCGGCCACATGCGGGTGGTCGACCAGATGCGCCGTGGCGGTCGCCATACGGGCGCTCAAGGCCTTGTTGGCTTCGATCACGTTGTCTTGCTCGAAGATATCCAGCGTCGCCAGTGCCGCTGCGCAGGCCAGCGGGTTGCCGGTGTAAGTGTGCGAGTGCAGGAAGGCGCGTAGGGTCTGGTAGTCGTCGTAGAAGCCTTGGTAGATGGTCTCGCTGGTGAGCACTGCGGCCATCGGCAAGTAGCCGCCGGTGAGGGCTTTGGATAGGCACAAAAAGTCCGGTGCGATACCGGCCTGTTCGCAGGCGAACATGGTGCCTGTGCGGCCGAAGCCGACCGCGATTTCGTCGTGAATCAGGTGCACGCCGTAGCGGTCGCAGGCCTCGCGCAGCAGCTTGAGGTACACCGGGTGGTACATGCGCATGCCGCCCGCGCCCTGAATCAGCGGCTCGATAATCACCGCAGCTACGTCCTGATAATTTTCTGCCAGGGCCTGTTCCATCGCACCGAACATCACCCGCGAGTGTTCTTCCCAGCTCACGCCTTCAGGGCGTAGGTAGCAGTCGGGGCTGGGCACCTTGATGGTGTCCATCAGCAGCGATTTATAGGTTTCGGTAAATAGCGCCACATCGCCCACCGACATCGCCGCAATGGTTTCGCCGTGGTAGCTGTTGGTCAGGGTGACAAAGCGTTTCTTGCGTTCCTGGCCGCTGTTGCGCCAGAAGTGAAAGCTCATCTTCAGCGCGACTTCGATGCCGGAAGAACCGTTGTCGGCGTAGAACACGCGGTCGAGGCCGGCGGGGGTAAGTTTGACCAGCCGCTCGGACAGCTCGATCACCGGCTGGTGGCTGAAACCAGCCAGAATCACATGCTCCAGCTGGTCGACCTGGTCCTTGATGCGCTGATTGATGCGTGGGTTGGCGTGGCCAAACACGTTCACCCACCAGGAACTGACGGCGTCGAGGTAGCGCTTGCCGTCGAAGTCTTCGAGCCACACCCCTTCGCCACGCTTGATCGGCACCAGCGGCAATTGCTCGTGGTCCTTCATCTGCGTGCAGGGGTGCCAGAGCACCGCCAGATCGCGTTGCATCCACTGATTATTCAGGCTCATTCGGAACTCCCAGGCAGTCGAGACAGCTGTACAGACGCGGCCAGCGTAAAGCTGGGCACGCAAAGCAGGGGTGCAGCCTATGCAATGGTCGGCGCTGTAACAACCCAAACACCATTTACCCGACAGGCTTGGCTAGTTGGTGCGAGGGCGCTGGCGTATTCTGCGCGCCATCTAAGAGCGTTCCGCTGCCTGCGGAACGGGTGTAAGGAGTCGTTCATGTTACGGACCGGTTTGCGCGCCTTGGCGCTGCTGGCAGTGGGTGTGTGCAGTGTGGCGGCGCAGGCCGCTGATAAGCCCGCCGCCGCCAAGCAACCTACGGCCATTGTGGTGGGTGGCGGGATGTCGGGTTTGACCGCAGCCTACGAGCTGCAACAAAAAGGCTGGCAGGTCACCCTGCTGGAAGCCAAGCCCAGCATCGGCGGCCGTTCCGGTCTGGCCACCAGCGAGTGGATTGCCGACGAGAAAGTCCAGCCTGCACTGAATAGCTACCTGAAGACCTTCAAACTGCAAACTCTGCCTGCGCCGGAGTTTGTCCGTAACCCCAGCTACCTGATCAATGGCGAGTACTTTACCGCCGCCGACCTGGTCACCAAACAGCCGGAAACTGCTGAAGGCCTCAAGCGTTTCGACAAGAGCCTCGACGACCTGGCCGCCTCCATCAATGACCCGATGAATCCGGCCGCCAACAACACCCTGTTTGCCCTCGATCAGATGACCGTCGCCAAGTGGCTCGACAAGTTGGCACTGCCGCCCACGGCGCGCCTGTTGGTGAACCAGCGCATTCGTTCGCGTTATGACGAGCCGTCGCGTCTGTCGCTGCTTTACCTGGCGCAGCAGACCCGGGTTTACCGTGGCGTGGATGACCGCGACCTACGTGCCGCGCGTCTGCCCGGTGGCAGCCAGGTGCTGGCGGCGGCGTTCCTCAAGCAACTGAAAACCATCAAGACCAATTCCATGGTCTCGGCTGTCAGCCAGGACAAGGACAGCGTCACCGTCAAAGCCGGCGCCGTGGGTTACAGCGCCGACTACGTCGTGCTGGCCGTGCCGCTCAAAGCATTGGCGAACATTCAGCTGACCCCTGCGCTGGATGCCGCGCACTTGGCCGCCATCAAAGGCACCAACTACGGCTGGCGTGACCAGATCATGCTCAAGTTCAAAACCCCGGTATGGGAAAGCAAGGCGCGGCTGTCCGGTGAAATTTCACCGACCAGGGCCTGGGCATGCTGTGGATCGAACCGGCGGCCAAGGGCGGCGCCAATGTGGTGATCAACCTGTCGGGCGATAACGCGCGGGTGCTGCAAGCCTTTGGCGACAAGCAGATGGTCGACCAGGTGCTGATCCGCCTGCACGCCTTCTACCCGAAAGCCCGCGGTGCCTTTACCGGTTATGAAATCAAACGCTACAGCACCGACCCGTCTACCGGCGGTTCCTACCTGGCGTACGGCCCGGGCCAACTGACCCGTAACTGGCGTATGTGGGAAAAGCCGCTGCAACGTGTGGTGTTTGCCGGCGAACATACCGATGCGATGTACCCCGGTACGCTGGAAGGCGCATTGCGCAGCGGCCAGCGTGCGGCCAGTCAGGCCCAGGATCTGTTGGCGGGCAAAGAAGTGGACCCGGCCAAGAAGCAAGTGGTGGCCGAGGCGGCACCGGCCAAGAAAGACAAAGACGGCGACGATAAGCCGGGTTTTTTCTCCAAGTTGTTCTGAGGCTGATGCTGTGAATGATCGAGGCTGAAGCCTCTCCTACAGAAGCGTGCGCTCTGGTGGGAGAGGCTTCAGCCTCGATGCTTTTGATCTATGTTTTCAGTTATCGCTAAGTTCCCGCCTTCCTCGACCGCTCGGTCATTAGTTCTTTCCTCCCATCTGCGCCGTTGCAACGCATCGTATTTCCCGATATTTCAAAGCAGAATTTTTCGCTTTAACTCGATAGATTAATCGCTAGTCTTAGCCCACTGGTTTTCACGGAATCCCCTACATGCAGCTGCGCAACTCATCTTCGCGTTATGGTCTGGTCAGCGTCGTCTTGCACTGGGGCATTGCGTTGGCGGTATTTGGATTGTTCGGTCTGGGCCTGTGGATGGTCACTCTCGATTACTACAGCCCTTACAACCACTCCGCACCGGCGCTGCATAAAAGCATCGGCCTGACGCTGCTTGGCCTGATGCTGCTGCGTGTGTTGTGGCGGTTTATCAGCCCGCCGCCACCGACCCTCGCCAGCTACAGCAAAGCCACTCGCTTGGGCGCCAAGCTCGGTCATGGCGCGCTGTACCTCTTGATGTTTGCCGTACTGATTGCCGGCTACCTGATTTCCACCGCTGATGGCCGGCCGATCGAAGTGTTCGGTCTGTTCGCTGTACCCGCTACCTTGACCGCCATTCCTGACCAGGAAGATGTGGCCGGCGCGTTCCATCTGTATCTGGCGTGGGCCCTGGTGATTTTTGCCGGCCTTCACGCATTAGCCGCTTTAAAGCATCACTTTATTGATCACGATGTAACCCTGACCCGTATGTTCGGCCGTCGCGCCGACTGACTCCTCACTGCACTAGAAGGACTTACGCAATGCTCAACCTGAAGAAATCCCTGGCGGCTTTGGCTCTCGGCACCGCACTGCTGGGCGCCGGCCATGCGATGGCAGAGGACTACACCATCGACAAACAAGGCCAGCACGCCTTTATCAACTTCAAGATCAGCCACCTGGGCTTCAGCTATATCTACGGTACCTTCAAGGACTGGGACGGCACGTTCAGCTTCGACGCCAAGAACCCTGAAGCGAGCAAAATCGACGTCACCCTGAAAACCACCAGCGTCGACACCAACCACGCCGAACGCGACAAGCACATTCGCACCGCCGACTTCCTCGACGTGTCGAAATTCCCGGAAGCCAAGTTCGTTTCCACCTCGGTTAAATCGACCGGCGAGGGCACCGCCGACGTCACCGGTAACCTGACCCTGCACGGCGTAACCAAGCCAGTCGTGATCGCCGCTCATTTCCTCGGCGAAGGCAAAGATCCATGGGGCGGCTACCGCGCAGCCTTCGAAGGCACTACCACCATCAAGCTTAAAGACTTCGACATCCAGAAAGACCTGGGCCCGAAAACCCAGGAGCTGGAGCTGATCATCTCGTTTGAAGGTGTGAAGAAATAAGGGTTAATTCCCGCACACAAAAACGCCGGCCCAGTGCCGGCGTTTTTGTGTGCGGGAATTAATGCGGCGTACGGCCCAAACAAAAACACCGGCACAAGGCCGGTGTTTTTGCTACATCGCCAGGGCTTAACCCTCGCGATTACGCGTCAGCAAGGCAGGCTTCTCGCCGCGATTGCGGCTCGGCAGCTTGTCCAGTTGCTCCAGCTGTTCGGGCGTCAAGGTACGGTCGATTTTCGACTCCTTGTGCACGATCACCGGCGTGTGCTGCGGCTCGCGCGGACCACGTACAGCGGGTTCCTGGCGCAGCGAATCGTCGCGGCCGCGATTGCGTGAATCATCACGACGTGGCTGACCGGAACCGCTGCGGCCCGGAGCGCGTTTGCCTTGGCCCTGGCCGTTGCTGGCGCCGCCATTGCGTTGCCCACCACCGGCTGGTTTGCCCTGGCCTTGGCCTTGCGGACGAGGCGTCTGGCTGCGCGGCGCTTGGCCGGCCGGACGCGGTGCGCCTTGGCCGACGCCATTGCTGGCGCTTGGGCCGGTAGGCGCGGCTGGGCGACGACCACGGTTTTGCTGACGACCCGGGTTCGGGCTGACGTAGTCGGCACGGTTACCAAAGTTGTCGATTTCGTCGTCGAGGAACTCGTCCGGCGCGCGATTAGCAGGCAATGGCGGTACTGCCGCGGCGGCGCTGCTGGTGCGTGGCTGACGTGGCTCGTTGCTGCGCGGTTGGCCCTGACGCGGCTGTTGCGCACGACTTTGCCCGGCTGGCTTGTCGCGGCCCTGAGCGGCAGGTTTGTCTTTGCCGTCCTTGCCTTTGTCTTTACGGCCGCTGCCACGGCGATCACCGCCGCCACCGCCGCCACCGCCGCCCGGTTTGTTCGGGTCACGCGGGGCGCCACGGCCACGGTTCTGACCTTCAGGGCGCTCGCGCACTTCCGGTTTTTCCGCTTCCACGGTGCTGGCATCAAAGCCCATCAGGTCGCCGTCGGCGATCTTCTGTTTGGTCATGCGCTCGATGCCTTTGAGCAGCTTCTCTTCGTCCGGCGCTACCAGCGAGATGGCTTCACCGCTGCGACCGGCACGGCCAGTACGGCCGATACGGTGCACGTAGTCTTCTTCAACGTTAGGCAGCTCGAAGTTGACCACGTGGGGCAACTGGTCGATATCCAGGCCGCGGGCGGCGATATCGGTGGCTACCAGAATGCGCACGGCATTCGCTTTGAAGTCGGCCAGGGCTTTGGTGCGCGCGTTCTGGCTCTTATTGCCATGAATCGCCACTGCCGGCAGGCCGTGCTTGTCGAGGTACTCGGCCAGGCGGTTGGCGCCGTGCTTGGTACGGGTAAACACCAGGACCTGTTCCCAGGCACCGGCGGTAATCAGGTGAGCGAGCAGGGCGCGCTTGTGGTTGGCCTGCAGGCGGAACACCCGTTGCTCGATGCGCTCGACCGTGGTGTTCGGCGGCGTGACTTCGATGCGCTCGGGGTTGTGCAGCAGTTTGCCGGCCAGATCCGTGATGTCTTTGGAGAAGGTCGCCGAGAACAGCAGGTTCTGGCGTTTGCTCGGCAAGCGTGCGAGCACCTTCTTCACGTCATGGATAAAGCCCATGTCGAGCATGCGGTCGGCTTCGTCGAGGACCAGAATTTCCACGTGGGAAAGGTCGACGCTGCCTTGGCTGGCCAAGTCGAGCAAACGGCCTGGGCAGGCGACGAGTACGTCGACACCGCGGGCCATGGCTTGCACCTGCGGGTTCATGCCGACGCCGCCGAAGATGCAGGTGGAGACGAATTTCAGGTCGCGGGCATACAGCTTGAAGCTGTCATGCACTTGCGCGGCCAGTTCGCGAGTAGGAGTCAGCACCAGCACGCGGGGCTGTTTCGGGCCGTGGCGATGCTCGCGGTCCGGGTGGCCGTTGGGAAACAGGCGCTCGAGGATCGGCAAGGCGAAGCCACCGGTTTTACCGGTGCCCGTCTGGGCGGCAACCATCAGATCGCGACCTTGCAACACGGCGGGAATAGCCCGCTGTTGCACTGGAGTGGGCTCGGTGTAGCCAGCAGCCTCAACGGCACTGACTAAAGCCTCGGAGAGACCGAGGGAAGCAAAGGACATGAGTAATCCTGTTTAGTAAGGGCGTGGCCCATGGGGGAAATTCTGCCGTGCATGAAGCGCGTTGAGGGCGCGCTCCCGTCCGGTCCTGCTGACCTCTAGGAGGGTCAACGTCCGGGCGTAAGCTAAGCGGGAGCCCGGAGTATATACAACGGTGTACACCTGCGCACTCCCAGGCGTCGGCCATGCTGCGTTGGAGCAAAACCGAAAATGCTCACGTACTTAAGTACGCTGCGCTTTTCGGTTTCACTCCGCCTTGCCTGGCTCTAGCGCTGAGAGCGCTGGTATTGCATGCGTTGCGCGGAATGGACCCGGCGTGGGCCAGGTTTGTTCACTTATAGCCCTACAAACTTTCGCTTAGCGCGGCAGCTTGAGGTTGTTCCAGATCGCCAGGCTCGGCTCGGCCTGGTTCAGGGTATAGAAGTGCAGACCCGGTGCGCCGCCTTGCAGCAGGCGTTCGCACATTTCGCTGATCACCTGTTCACCGTAGCTCTGGATGCTGTCGATGTCGTCGGCGTAGGCCTCCAACTGTTTGCGAATCCAGCGCGGAATTTCCGCGCCGCAGGCGTCGGAGAAGCGCGCCAGCTTGCTGTAGTTGGTGATCGGCATGATGCCCGGCACGATGGGAATGGTGACGCCCATCTTGCGTACGCGCTCGACGAAGTAGAAATAGCTGTCGGCGTTGAAGAAATACTGGGTGATCGCACTGTCGGCGCCGGCCTTGGCCTTGCGCACGAAGTTGGCCACGTCGTCTTCGAAGTTGCGCGCCTGCGGGTGCATCTCCGGGTAGGCGGCTACTTCGATATGGAAGTGGCTGCCAGTTTCTTCGCGGATAAAACTCACCAGGTCGTTGGCGTGACGCAGCTCACCGCTGGCCATGCCCATGCCAGAAGGCAGGTCGCCGCGCAGGGCCACGATGCGTTTGATGCCCGCTTCCTGGTACTGCTTGAGCAGGGCGCGCAGGTCGGCCTTGCTGTCGCCCACGCAGGACAGGTGCGGTGCGGTTTCCACCTTCACTTCGCTGTCCAGTTGCAGCACGGTGTTGATCGTGCGATCGCGGGTGGAGCCACCGGCACCGTAGGTGCAGGAGAAAAAATCGGGGTTGTAGCCGGCCAACACGCGGGCGGTGGCCATCAGTTTTTCATGCCCAGCGTCGGTCTTGGTCGGGAAGAACTCGAAGCTGTAGCGACGTTCTTTGCTCATTTAAAAGTGCTCTCGGAAACGCTGGCGAATGGTCGACAGGCCCGGCTCTTCGGAAGAAAAGCAGCGGGCCTGTACTTCGCGGCAAGGCGCACGCACGAGGCGTGCGCCGGGCACATCAGTAGCGGTAGGCGTGTGGCTTGAACGGGCCTTCCTGCGCCACGCCAATGTAGTCGGCCTGGGTTTTGGTCAGCTTGGTCACGACGCCGCCGAAACCCTTGACCATTTCCAGAGCCACTTCTTCGTCGAGCTTCTTCGGCAGTACTTCAACGGTCAGGCGCTCGGCTTTCTGAGCCGGTGCCAGGTCGGCGTACTTCTGGTCGAACAGGAAGATCTGCGCCAGAACCTGGTTGGCAAACGAGCCGTCCATGATGCGGCTCGGGTGGCCAGTGGCGTTGCCCAGGTTAACCAGGCGGCCTTCGGCGAGCAGAATCAGGTAGTCATCGTTGTGCGGATCAAAGCTGCCGGCGCCGGTGCGGTGAACCTTGTGCACCTGAGGCTTCACTTCTTCCCATGCCCAGTTCTTGCGCATGAAAGCAGTGTCGATCTCGTTGTCGAAGTGACCGATGTTGCAGACCACGGCGCGTTTTTTCAGGGCGGTGAGCATGTTGCTGTCGCAGACGTTCACGTTACCGGTGGTGGTGACGATCAGGTCAATCTTGCCCAGCAGCAGTTTGTCGATGCTGGCGGCGGTGCCGTCGTTGTTGCCATCGATGAACGGCGAAACCACTTCGAAGCCGTCCATGCACGCTTGCATGGCGCAGATCGGATCCACTTCGGTGACTTTAACGATCATGCCTTCCTGACGCAGCGACTGGGCCGAGCCCTTGCCCACGTCACCGTAGCCGATGACCAGCGCTTGCTTGCCGGACAGCAGGTGGTCGGTGCCGCGCTTGATGGCGTCGTTCAGGCTGTGACGGCAGCCGTACTTGTTGTCGTTCTTGCTCTTGGTCACCGAGTCGTTGACGTTGATGGCCGGGATTTTCAGCTCGCCCTTGGCCAGCATGTCCAGCAGACGGTGTACGCCGGTGGTGGTTTCTTCGGTCACGCCGTGGATTTTTTCCAGCATGGCCGGGTATTTCTTGTGGATGATCTCGGTCAGGTCGCCGCCGTCGTCGAGGATCATGTTGGCATCCCAAGGCTGGCCATCCTTGAGGATGGTTTGCTCGATGCACCACTCGTACTCTTGCTCGGTTTCACCTTTCCAGGCGAACACCGGAATACCGGCAGCGGCGATTGCAGCGGCGGCCTGGTCTTGAGTCGAGAAAATATTGCAGGACGACCAACGCACTTCGGCACCCAGGGCAATCAGGGTTTCGATCAGCACAGCAGTCTGAATGGTCATGTGAATGCAGCCGATGATTTTGGCGCCTTTCAACGGTTGCTCGCCGGCGTACTTGTGACGCAGGCCCATCAAGGCTGGCATTTCGGATTCGGCGATGATGGTTTCGCGGCGGCCCCAAGCGGCCAGGGAAATATCGGCGACTTTATAGTCGGTAAAAGCAGCGCTCATGCTGTAACTCCATTCGTGGTGTGCGAATGGGCGCCGTTGATGCGTTTTAACAGCCGCCCTGCACGGAGTGCGTCGGCTGTTCTCTACGCCCTGTTCGAGCCTGACAGGTAAAAAGCACCTGCTGCAGCGCCCCTCGAACAGGTGGCGGGAGCGGCCTTATGTTTATCTGGCCGCCGTGAAGCTGGGGGATTATAGCCGCGCAGGCGAGCTTGCCCAAGGCTTTCTGTCTACTTATGCGTAGGCGCTATGAGCACTATTGATAGCCATGGTGCGACAGGCTCAGGTGGCGTCTGCCATGCTGCGCGTGTCCTAACAGAAGGAGCAGGTATGAACTTCCACACGCGCAAATGGGTGAAACCCGAAGACCTCAACCCCAACGGCACCTTGTTCGGCGGCAGTCTGTTGAAGTGGATCGATGAAGAAGCGGCGATCTACGCCATCATCCAGCTGGGCAGCCAAAGGGTGGTGACCAAGCTGATTTCCGAGATCAACTTTGTGAGTTCGGCGCGCCAGAGCGACATCATCGAACTGGGCATCACGGCCACCGAATTTGGTCGCACCTCGCTGACCATGCGCGCTGAAGTGCGCAACAAGATCACCCGCAAGAGCATCCTGACCATCGACAAGATGGTGTTCGTGAACGTGGACATCGAAGGCAATTCGGCGCCCCACGGCAAAACGGAAATCACCTATATCCGCGACCAGTTCAAAGAAGAGGGCGGCTCGGACTGAACCGCTTGATTGACTGATATGCCATGGGCCAGCGCGTTGCTGGCCATGGATTCCGCGCGCCCGAACGGGCAAGCTGCTCGGACAATAAAACCGAGGAGTTACCATGACCGTTGCATATTGGTGCGTGCTGATCGCGATTTTTCTTCCCTACCTGGCCACCGGCGCGGCGAAAGCCCTCGGCCGCGGCTTTTCTCCCAAACACAACCACGACCCGCGCGCCCTACAGGCGACCATGACGGGCCCGGCCAAACGCGCCAACAACGCACAGCTCAACGGGTTTGAAGTAACCCCGGCGTTCGCGGCTGCGGTGATCGTTGCCCATCAGGTTGGCCATGCCGCGCAAACCACCATCGACCTGTTGGCGGTATGGTTCGTCGTCAGCCGCATTCTTTACCTGATCTGCTACCTGGCCGACTGGGCGCCGATCCGTTCGCTGGTATGGGCGATTGGCATGGCGTTGATTGCCAGCTTTTTCTTCGTCAGCGCATAACACGGGCGGGCCGAGCGATGCGGCGCAATGGCACACCCGCGCCACGTCGCAACGGTTGGTAAACGGACGCGAGGCGAGGATACTGGCGGCCGCCGTCGAACAGCCAAAAGTAGCCTCGTCCATGATTCTGAAAAAATCCCTTCTTGTTGCCCTGGCCTGCGTGGCCCTCACCGCCTGTGGTGGCGTTGATCCCAATTCGCCGCAAGGCAAACGTCAGGCCGTATTCAAGCAAATGCTGAAAACCGGGGAAGACCTGGGCGGCATGCTGCGCGGTCGGGTGCAATTCGACAGCGCTCGCTTCACCGCCGGCGCGGTCAAGCTGGACGAGCTGTCCAAGCAGCCGTGGCAGTATTTCCCGCAGGTAGCCGAAACCGACAAAAGCAGCGCCAAGCCCGAAGTGTGGGAAAACCAGGCGCGCTTTCAGGAACTGGCGAAGAACCTTGAGACCGCTACCGCCGCGCTAGTGGTGGCCAGCAAAGACCCGCAGCTGGACGCCAAGAAACTCGACGCTCCGGTGCAGGCCGTCGAAGACGCCTGCGAAACGTGCCACAAGGCGTTCCGCAACCACTGATCAGCGATCGAGTTGCTTCTTCGCCTCGTCGAGTTCCTTGCGGGCCTCGGCGAGTTTGTCTTTGCGCTTGTCGATTTTTTCCGGGTCGCCCTTGCTCATCGCTTTCTGCAGATCGCTCTCACGTTTTTTTACTTCGTGCTGAGCGTCCAGCACCTTTTGCTCGCGGGATTTTTCCAGCTGCTCGTCGGTGCAATTGCTTTTTACCTCACTCAAGGCTTTTTCCAGACCGGCTTGCTGCGCACTGTTGCCGGCGGCCTTTGCGTGTTCG
Source organism: Pseudomonas sp. CC11G (assembly GCF_056174845.1). NCBI lineage: Bacteria > Pseudomonadati > Pseudomonadota > Gammaproteobacteria > Pseudomonadales > Pseudomonadaceae > Pseudomonas > Pseudomonas sp. CC11G. The sequence continues at coordinate 358,115 of NZ_JBWBZC010000003.1, read as the reverse complement.
ATCTGCTGCTGGATATCGTCGCGTTTGGCGGCGCAGCCGGTGAGGGTTTTGGTGGTTTCAGCGGCTACGGCGGCGGTGGCCAGCAGGCTCAGCAGGGCGGCGGAAAAAAGGTGACGTACAGGGTGATGGGAAGACATTGCAGCGCTCCATGGCAGTGAAAGGTCCGCGAGCGGCTGGCCGTCGCGGGGTCACAATGGCCTGAAGTCTATCCCATCGATGCCCTTGTGGCGGCCCGCGGCTTGGGTTTTCAGAAACCTCGTACTTGTGCGGTCTGTAATTTTTCCCGCAGCGCCATTACGTCTGGATGACGGAAAAATTCCTGCAATTGCTGCGCGCGGGTGACGCCGATTCCGGGTTGCGCCAGCCAGTCACGCTCGGTGCGCTTGGCCAATTCGTCCCAGCTTGGCGGCAGGTTGGCGCCACCAGTAGGCGGTAGGCCAAGCGCTTTTAGCCAGGTCACGAACGATTGCTGGTGCGCTGCGCGAAAACTGCCGTGCAGGTTGCTGGCGCTGCGGTGGCCAAAGCCCGGCAAGGTCGCGAGTTCAGTCTCGCCAAGCTCCAGCCAGTCGAGCAGGCCGTTCAGGCGATTGGCGCTAAGCAGTTTTTCCCAGGTGCCAGGGCCAACCCCAGCCATCGCCAACCCTTTTTTGCTGCTTAGCCATTCCAGGCGTGCGCGGAACTGGCTGGCGCAACCGTCGGTGGGCTGCCAGCAACTCAAATAGTGGAAGGCATCCGCATCGGGCACTTCCATGGGGCCGCGCGTTTGCGTATGCCAGGTCACGCCGTCCAGGCGTGGAATGGTCAGACCGGCGAGGGCGATGGCCACTTGGTCGCCGGGGCGAATATCCAGGCGCTGCCAGCGGCGCAAGGAGCCGACGCTGACCCGGCGGATGGTGCGGTCGTCCAGGCGCACCGGCTGCAGGTGCAAGAGCGGCGTAATGCGCCCGGTGCGACCGATCTTGAACTCCACTCGGCGCACCTCGGCCAGCGCCTGGGCATACGGGTACTTCCAGGCCACGGCGGTGCTGGTTGGCTCAGCGCGCCAGCGGCTGCCAACCGGTCGTAGGCCCTGGCGGATAACCACCCCGTCGGTGGCGAACGGCAATGCGCTCTGGTGCCAGTGGAGCCGCCAGCGCTCGACATCGCCGAGGTTGCCGATGGGTTTGCTGAGTTCGGCGGTGTCGGCAAAGCCGAGGGCGCGCAGGTGTTGCAAACGCTCCTTCATCGCCACCGGCCCCTGCGGCAATTCCCAGACAAACAGCCCGATCCGCTCGCCATCGCTTGCCGATAAAACCTTGCGATTCAACAGTCCCGCCACAGTCGCACGCGCCCCCAGACTGCCGCTTTTGACCTGGATATGAGCGGCCAGGCGCAGGTACAACTCGCCTTGCAGAACCGTTTGCGGTTCTTGCGTCGGCAAGGCAGCAGGAATGGCTGGAATATTGGCTGCGTGCGTCGTCCAGTCTTGGCCCGTCAGGCCATTGCCGCGGCTTATGACCTGGTGCAGACGGCCGTTGCGGTACACCAGACTGACCGCCACACCATCCACTTTCGGCTGCACCCACAGATCGTCGCGATGCTGCATCCAGGCGTCGACTTCCTTGGCATCGGCCAGTTTGTTCAGGCCGGTGTGAGCGAACGGATGCGTGAGCGGACCGCCGTTGGCGGGCGCTGCAGCGGGTTCGGCCGTCTTGATATCGGGAAAACATTCGCGCCATTGGCGCAAGCGCAAGGTGGCCTGGTCGTACAGCTCATCGGCAATCAACGATTCGCCGTGGCGGTGATAGTGCTCATCCCATTGGCCAATCTGTTTGGCCAGCGCGGTTAGCTCGGTGGTGGCGTGTTCAGCGGGCCAGGTCGGGCAGGGCGCCGCGAGTGTGGGGAGGGGAAAATAGCAGCAAAGCAGCAAGGCAATCCGTCGCAACATGGGGAACGTCCTGTTCGAGTGAGGGCTCGAGCAGGTTACGGATTGAGCGCAGTGCGCCAATCAGAGGTGGATGACGGTTGTGTAGGTCGCGTGAGACTGAAGGGGCGGCAAGCGCCTAGGGCTTGCCAATAACTTCCCAGCGGCCGCTTTTGGTCGGGCCCACATGGCGGATTGCTCCGGCGGTACGCAGCTTCTTCAGGTGGTACTTGATGCCGTCCGGGGTCAGGCCAAGTTGTTCGGCCAGCTCTATTCGTGTCGCGGCGGGACTCTGGATCAGAAGAGCCACTATTTGGCTGCTTACTGATCTTGGGCCGATTTCTTGGGTAGTTTCTTGGGTAGTTTCTTGGGTAGTTTCTTGGGTAGTGGTGCTTGCCACTGGCCGATCCGAGGGGGCGTCTCCCCGCGCTTCGATCATTTGATCCGGTGCCGCCCGAAAGGTCAGCATGAGTCCGGATACGGTCGTGTCGAACGTCGGTGCAGGCATACCGTATTGACGGCAATCGTTGAGAATTTTCTCGATGCCGCGCCCCCAGGATTCCACGTAGCCGGCGCGGAAAAAGGCAGACGCCAGCAGCGGATTGAACGGGTGCGACGGATGCTTGGCCAAGAGGTGCTTTTGGGTCCAGCTCTCGGGCAGCTGACCTGGATTCCAGAATACGATCTGGTGCTCATACACGCTGATCTGGATGGGAATGCCAGTGGCGTAGTCCTTGTGGATTACCGCATTCAGCAGTGCCTCGCGCAGTGCCTGCAACGGGAACAAATAACGTTCTACGCGCTGCAGGCCGTCATAACGAATGTAGGCTTTCAGGTATTTGCTATGCAGCAACACCAGTGTTCGTTCCACCTGGGAAAACAGGTCGCCGTGAATTTCGTCCTGATAGCGCAGATCGTCATCGGTAACGAAGAAGCCGATTTTTATTGAGGCGCCAGGTACATACCGCTCCGGCTGTATGCCAAAAAGCAGGGCGGTGGCGCGCTTGTAATAGTGCCCGTCTTCCAGCAGCAAACTGGCCAGCAGGGCTGGATCGCTGTCGACCAGAACCGCGTCATCCACCCGCCCGCTTCTGGCCGCACGCGCGCGAAACGCTTGCAAGGCAGAAGGGTTGCAGTCACTCAGGGTCAGCCCTGGGAGCGCTACGCCGTCCCAATGCAACCCTTGGCGTCGCAGAAGAAAGCGTGCCAGTGCGGCGCCTTTCAACTCCTGCTTGGTGCTACCGCTGCGGTAATGAAATTCGCCCTTGTAGCTGACCGGGCTGGGATAAGAGGGCACCACTATTTCCAGTAATGACACGCCGTCTTCTTCGTGGAGATTGACGTCGACCATGATGCCCAGCACATCACGCACTTTATTGGGCAGTTCTTCCATCAGGCGAGGCGCCTCTGCCACGCCCACTGCTGCTCCGGCGTCATTGCGACCGATCTCCAGAATGCCTCCGTCGGCATTGGCAAAACCGCATATCCACTTCAGATATTCGTCGCGCCATGCAGCCTTCCATTCCCGTTGTTGGTGCTCGCTCATGCCAATCGATTCCTTCCTGAAAACGGCTTCTGCATCTTGCCCGGATTGCGCAGCCGGGGAATCGGGCGGCGAGGGCAGGGCTTCCGGTTAACGGGAAGGCTGTTGCTGAGAAGTGCGAAGGAACAAAAAGCCCCGCACAGGGCGGGGCTTTTTGGCAAAGCGACGAAGCGTTACAGGCCGGCAGCAGCGCGCAGCTGTTCGGCTTTGTCGGTTTTTTCCCAGGTGAAGGTGGTGAAGGTGTCATCACCTACCGTCAGTTGCTCCGGGGTACGGCCGAAGTGACCGTAGGCCGCGGTGGCCTGGTACATCGGGTGCAGCAGGTCGAGCATTTTGGTGATCGCGTACGGACGCAGGTCGAAGGTGTCGCGAACCAGCTTGATGATGGTCTCTTCGCTGACTTTGTTGGTACCAAAGGTGTTGATCGATACGGAAGTCGGCTGCGCCACGCCGATGGCGTAGGACACCTGGATTTCGCAACGGTCGGCCAGGCCGGCCGCAACGATGTTCTTCGCCACGTAACGACCGGCGTACGCCGCGGAACGGTCAACCTTGGATGGATCTTTACCGGAGAACGCGCCACCACCGTGACGGGCCATGCCGCCGTAGGAGTCGACGATGATCTTGCGACCGGTCAGGCCGCAGTCGCCTACCGGGCCGCCGATTACGAAGTTGCCAGTCGGGTTGATGTGGAACTGGGTGTCTTTGTGCAGCCATTCAGCCGGCAGCACGTGTTTGACGATCAGTTCCATCACGCCTTCGCGCAGGTCTTTGTAGCTGACATCCGGGTTGTGCTGGGTGGACAGAACAACGGCGTCCACGGCAACCGGCTTGCCATTTTCGTAGCGGAAGGTGACTTGCGATTTGGCATCCGGACGCAGCCACGGCAGCAGGCCGGATTTGCGCGCTTCAGCTTGACGCTCCACTAGACGGTGGGCGTAGCAGATCGGCGCGGGCATCAACACGTCGGTGTCGTTGCTGGCGTAGCCGAACATCAGCCCCTGGTCGCCAGCGCCCTGGTCTTCCGGCTTGCTGCGGTCAACGCCCTGGTTAATGTCGGGGGACTGCTTGCCGATGATGTTCATCACGCCGCAGGTCGCGCCGTCGAAGCCGACGTCGGAGCTGGTGTAGCCGATGTTGGTGATGACGTTACGGACGATCTCTTCCAGGTCGACCCAGGCGTTAGTGGTGACTTCACCAGCGATGATGGCAACCCCGGTTTTCACCAGGGTTTCGCAGGCAACGCGAGCGAATTTGTCCTGGGCAATGATGGCGTCGAGGACGGCATCGGAAATCTGGTCGGCGATTTTGTCTGGATGTCCTTCAGACACGGACTCAGAGGTGAAAAGAGAGTATTCGCTCATCTCGACGGGTTCCTGTTTATCAAGTGTTCGGCAGCGTTACGGCTGCTGATGGGTCCGGGCTACCAGGGGCGCGCTGAAAATGGCGCACCTGAATCTGGAAACCATTGCGTAATCCAATGTAGAGGCTTTCACCGGGCACCAGCCCTGCGGCGGTCGCCCAGTGGGCCAGGTCTTCCTGTTCAAAGCCTAGCCAGAGATCACCGCAGGCCTCCCTGGCCCAGCTCTGGTTGTGGCGGCATAACTCGGTAATCAACAGACTGCCGCCGGGTTTGACCCGCTGCGCCAGCTGTTTCAACGCATCGGCCGGGGCGGCCAGGTGGTGCAGCACCATGTTCAGCACCACGCAGTCCGCCACCAGGCGCTCACTGTCTTCATTCAACGCGTCTGCCAGTTGCAGTACGACGTTGCCCAGACCTTCCTGTTCGCAGCGCAGACGCGCCAGTTCGAGCATAGCCGGGCTGTTATCCAGCGCGGTTACCTGGGCAAAACGCCGAGCCAGCTCCGGCAGAAAACCGCCGTCGCCGGGGCCGATCTCCAGCGCGGTGGCGTCTTTGCCGAAGCCCAGCGCATCGAGCAGAGCCAGCACGCTGTCGCGGTATTGCGGCAGGCCGGCGATCAAGTCCTGCTGGGCCTGGAAGTTTTCCGCCATGCGGCTGAAAAAGTCCTGGCTGGCGGCGGCGCGTTGACCATGCACGGCGGCGATACGGGTCTGCACGTCGGCGGGCAAGTGCAGGTTATCCACTTCATCGAGCAGGGCGTTGTGCAGCAAACCACCCAGGCGCTCGGCCGGCGCCAGCGCGCGGCGGTAGAAAATCGCATTGCCTTCACGCCGAGTGGCCACCAGGCCGGCTTGGGCCAGCACCTTCAAATGGTGGCTCATGCCCGACTGGCCGGTGGCGAAAATCTGCGCCAGTTCCAGCACCCCGAAGGAGTCGTTGCACAGCGCCCGCAGTACGTTCAGGCGCAGCGGATCGCCACCGGCTTTGCACAAGGCAGCCAGTTCATCTGCAGGCTCGAAACGGAGTTGGGGCACGCGCATATTCATAGGCTGCGCAGTCTAGTCGGTCATTTTTTATCCAGCAAGACCAATATCAAAAAGTTTTGATATTGCGCGGCAAGGGTCGTCCAGGGGACAAAAGCTCCCCGGTGCGACCATCTGTGATTGCCCCGCACCCGCTGCCTGGGCGAAAATGGCCGCCTTTTTGTGAACAGCCCCACCCAGGAGATTAGCGATGCCCAGCCGTCGTGAGCGTGCCAATGCCATTCGTGCCCTCAGCATGGATGCCGTGCAGAAAGCCAACAGCGGCCACCCCGGTGCACCGATGGGTATGGCGGATATCGCCGAAGTGCTGTGGCGTGACTACCTCAAGCACAACCCGAGCAACCCGACGTTTGCCGACCGTGACCGTTTCATCCTGTCCAACGGCCATGGCTCAATGCTCATCTATTCGTTGCTGCACCTGACCGGCTACGACCTGTCCATCGACGACCTGAAAAACTTCCGCCAGCTGCACAGCCGCACCCCGGGTCACCCGGAATACGGCTACACCCCGGGCGTGGAAACCACCACTGGCCCGTTGGGTCAGGGTCTGGCCAACGCCGTGGGTTTTGCCCTGGCCGAGAAAGTGCTGGGCGCGCAGTTCAACCGTCCTGGCCACAACATCGTCGACCACCACACCTACGTGTTCCTGGGTGACGGTTGCATGATGGAAGGTATTTCCCACGAAGTGAGCTCGCTGGCCGGCACCCTGGAGCTGGGCAAGTTGATCGCCTTCTACGACGACAACGGTATCTCCATCGACGGTGAAGTCGAAGGCTGGTTCACCGACGACACCCCGAAACGCTTCGAAGCCTACGGCTGGCAGGTGATTCGCAACGTTGACGGCCACGACGCCGAAGAAATCAAGATTGCCATCGACACCGCGCGCAAAAGCGCACAGCCGACCCTGATCTGCTGCAAAACCGTGATTGGTTTCGGCTCGCCGAACAAGCAAGGTAAAGAAGACTGCCACGGCGCCCCGCTGGGTGCCGACGAAATTGCCCTGACCCGCGCCTCGCTGGGCTGGAACCACGGCCCGTTCGAAGTACCGGCGGACATCTACGCCGAGTGGGACGCCAAAACTGCGGGTGCTGCCGCCGAAGCCGAGTGGAACAAGCGCTTTGACGCTTACGCCGCCGCGCACCCGGAACTGGCCAGCGAACTGAAACGCCGTCTGGCCGGCGACTTGCCTGCCGACTTCGCTGACAAGGCCGCTGCCTATGTGAATGAAGTGGCGAGCAAAGGCGAAACCATCGCCAGCCGCAAAGCCAGCCAGAACGCCCTGAACGCCTTCGGCCCGCTGCTGCCGGAATTCCTCGGCGGTTCGGCTGACCTGGCCGGCTCCAACCTGACCCTGTGGAAAGGCTGCAAAGGCGTCAGCGCCGAAGATGCCGCTGGCAATTACATGTTCTACGGCGTCCGCGAATTCGGCATGAGCGCCATCATGAACGGCGTTGCCCTGCACGGCGGCTTCGTGCCGTACGGCGCCACCTTCCTGATCTTTATGGAATACGCCCGCAACGCGGTGCGCATGTCGGCCCTGATGAAGCAGCGCGTGCTGTATGTGTTCACCCACGACTCCATCGGTCTGGGCGAAGACGGCCCGACGCACCAGCCGATCGAGCAACTGACCAGCCTGCGCACCACGCCGAACCTCGACACCTGGCGCCCAGCCGATGCCGTTGAATCGGCCGTCGCCTGGAAGCACGCGGTAGAGCGCAAGGACGGTCCGACCGCCCTGATCTTCTCCCGTCAGAACCTGCCGCACCAAACCCGTGATGCCGAGCAATTGGCCAACGTGGAGCGCGGTGGTTATGTGCTGAAAGACTGCGCCGGCGAGCCTGAGCTGATCCTGATCGCCACCGGTTCGGAAATCGGTCTGGCCGTAGCCGCCTACGACAAGCTGACCGAGCAGGGCCGCAACGTGCGCGTGGTGTCCATCCCGTGCACCAGCGTATTCGAAGCTCAAGACGCCGATTACAAACAGTCGGTTCTGCCGCTGCAAGTTGGTGCGCGTATCGCAATCGAAGCGGCTCACGCTGACTACTGGTACAAGTACGTTGGCCTGGAAGGCCGCGTGATCGGCATGACCAGCTTCGGCGAATCGGCCCCGGCGCCGGCACTGTTCGAACACTTCGGCTTTACCGTGGAGAACATCCTCGAGCAAGCCGGCGAGTTGCTGGAAGGCTAAAAACCTAGCGGCACCCGCGGTTCCGTAGGATGGGTAGAGGCCCCCCATCGTTACGCGAATCGATGGGTTCGCTGTGCTCGCCTAGGCGGCCCCACCCATCCTACGTCCGCGGTCTTGCGTAGCTTGGGTTTGCCGCACCCCCTCCGCTCCATCCGACGTGAGCTGTCCATGTCCCAACGCCCTTACAAAGTTGCCCTTAACGGTTATGGCCGCATCGGCCGTTGCGTGCTGCGCGCGCTGTATGAGCGGGGTGCCAAGGCCGGTTTCCAGGTGGTGGCGGTCAATGACCTGGCCGATCTCGCCAGCCTCGAATACCTCACTCGCTTCGACTCCACCCACGGCCGGTTCCCCGGCGAGGTGCGCATCGAGGGCGAGTTTCTGCATATCAACGGCGACAACCTGCAAGTGCTGCGCAGCGCCACGCCCGAAGGCATCGACTGGGCAGCCCTGGGTATCGATCTGGTGCTGGATGCTCCGGCGCCTATAACAGCCGCGCCGACGGTCAACGCTTTCTCGATGCCGGTGCGCCGCGCGTATTGTTCTCGCAGCCGATGGCCAGCGAGGCGGATATCGACGCCACCATCGTCTACGGCGTTAACCAGCAAAAGCTGACCGGCCGCGAGACGCTGGTATCCAACGCTTCATGCACCACCAACTGCGGTGTGCCGCTGCTGAAATTGCTCAATGAAGCGGTGGGTCTGGAATATGCATCAATCACCACCATTCACTCGGCCATGAACGACCAGCCGGTAATCGACGCGTATCACCACGAAGACCTGCGGCGCACCCGCTCGGCCTTCCAGTCGGTGATTCCGGTGTCCACGGGCCTGGCCCGCGGTATCGAGCGGTTGTTGCCGGAACTTGCCGGACGAATTCAGGCCAAAGCCGTGCGAGTGCCGACGGTGAATGTGTCATGCCTGGACATTACCCTGCAGACCGCACGCGACACCGATGCCACCGAGATCAACCGGGTGCTGCGTCAGGCGGCGGAAAGCGGGCCGTTGAAAGGCCTGCTGGCCTACACCGAATTGCCGCACGCCAGCTGTGATTTCAACCACGACCCGCATTCGGCAATTGTCGACGGCAGTCAGACCCGCGTTTCCGGCCCACGGCTGGTGAACCTGCTGGCCTGGTTCGACAACGAATGGGGTTTCGCCAATCGCATGCTCGATGTGGCTCAGCACTACCTAGAGATTTCTGCTTCACCTGCTTCTAACGACCTTTGATCAACCAGCCCGGGAAGGACTGCGCCATGACCACCCCTCTTGTACAAAAAATGAGCGATCTCGATCTTAAAGGTAAGCGCGTGCTGATTCGCGAAGACCTCAACGTGCCCGTCAAGGACGGCGTAGTCACCAGCGATGCGCGCATTCTCGCGTCCTTGCCCACCATCAAGCTGGCCCTGGAAAAAGGCGCTGCGGTCATGGTGTGCTCGCACCTGGGGCGCCCGACCGAGGGCGAGTTCAGCGCTGAAAACAGCCTGAAGCCCGTGGCCGACTACCTGAGCAAAGCCCTGGGTCGTGACGTGCCGCTGGTGGCCGACTACCTGGGCGGCGTCGATGTAGCCCCTGGCGATATCGTGCTGTTTGAAAACGTGCGCTTTAACAAAGGCGAGAAAAAGAACGCTGACGAACTGGCCCAGCAATACGCCGCCCTGTGCGACGTGTTCGTGATGGACGCCTTCGGTACCGCGCACCGTGCCGAGGGCTCGACCCACGGCGTGGCCAAGTTCGCCAAAGTCGCCGCTGCCGGCCCGCTGCTGGCCGCCGAGCTCGACGCGCTGGGCAAAGCCCTGGGCGCCCCGGCCAAGCCGATGGCCGCCATCGTGGCCGGCTCGAAAGTGTCGACCAAGCTCGACGTGCTCAACAGCCTGAGCCAGATCTGCGACCAGCTGATCGTCGGTGGCGGCATCGCCAACACCTTCCTCGCCGCCGCCGGCTACCCGGTGGGCAAGTCGCTGTACGAACCGGACCTGCTGGACACCGCCAAAGCCATCGCGGCCAAGGTGAGCGTGCCGTTGCCGGTGGACGTAGTCGTGGCCAAGGAATTCGCCCAGACCGCCGAAGCGACCGTCAAAGCCATCAGCGACGTGGCTGACGACGACATGATCCTCGACATCGGCCCGCAAACTGCCGCGCTGTTTGCCGAGCTGCTCAAATCGTCGAAAACCATTCTGTGGAACGGCCCGGTCGGCGTGTTCGAGTTCGACCAGTTCGGCGAAGGCACCAAAGCCCTGGCCCTGGCCATTGCCGAAAGCTCGGCGTTCTCCATTGCCGGCGGTGGCGACACCCTGGCCGCTATCGACAAATATGGCGTGGGCGACAAGATCTCCTACATTTCCACGGCGGTGGCGCGTTCCTCGAATTCGTCGAAGGCAAAGTGCTGCCGGCTGTAGAAGTGCTCGAACAGCGCGCCAAGGCTTGAGCCACGCCATGCACCGTGTGTACCTCGTCGCTGCCGTTGCCTTGCTGATGCAAGGCTGCAGCAGCGCCGAACCGCAAACGGTCATGCCGACTGCGCCGACCCCGGCGCAGCAGGCCAAGCAGCCAAGTTGTTATCAAACCAGTTGGTGGGCAGAAACCTCCGCGGTGATCTACCGTCGTTTCGACGAAGAACATCGGCCGCAGCCGGCGCAAGGCGATAACCAGCCAGCGGCGGCCACGGAGGAATGCCCGTAGGGTGTGCTGTGCGCACCATGGCGGTGCTGGCCGGTCACGCAAGAGCAACTATTTCAGCGGCCCATGGGTCACTGCTTATAGCCCCCTCGCGTAAAGGAAGACCTGCCATGACCCGCTACAGCGCCACCCTGTTGTCCGTTTCGTTGTTAGTGCTACTGACCGGCTGTGCCGGCGGTAGCTCGCCCAGTACCTGCGAGGTGATGAGCCCCGCGCAGATCAGCCTGCCGACCAACCAGAATGATCAGCGGGTGGAAGCGCAGACGACGGGCGAACCAGCCATGAGTGACAGTCACGAGCAAAATTGCCCCTGACTGAGCCGCCCTTGAGGCAAAGCCGGGCAAGCCAACGCTGGCCCATAAGGAGTGTGGATGAAAGGCGTGATGGGCCTGATGGCCCTCGTATTGCTTGCTGGTTGTGCGAGTTCACAGCCCACCGAGCAGTGGACCACCTGGACCTGCGATAGCCAGGCCAAGGTGCTGTGGCGCTATGCCGAGTCTGACCAGCGCGCGGTTGATGTACGCCTGGGCGGTGGCGATATCGTTTATCGGCTCAAACAGGAACCTGTAGAGACCGGTGCTTTCTATAGCAGCGATGTCCTGGCCTTTCACATAAAAGGACAGGAAGGCCTGATTTACTGGGTTGCCAATAACGACCTGATTGGCCGGGGCTGCAAAGCCCCCTGAGTATTCACACGGCAGAGGGCCTAACGCAGTGCCTTCTTCGCCTATACAATGCCCGCAGTTGCAGGCTTGCACGATTAACTAGCGAAACCGGGAGATAGTTAAACCATGGCACTTATCAGCATGCGCCAGATGCTGGACCACGCCGCCGAATTCGGCTACGGCGTTCCAGCTTTCAACGTCAACAACCTGGAACAGATGCGCGCCATCATGGAAGCGGCTGACAAGACCAATTCCCCGGTGATCGTGCAGGCTTCGGCCGGTGCACGGAAATACGCGGGCGCTCCGTTCCTGCGTCACCTGATCCTCGCGGCAATCGAAGAATTCCCGCATATCCCGGTGTGCATGCACCAGGATCACGGCACCAGCCCTGACGTCTGCCAGCGCTCCATCCAACTGGGCTTCAGCTCGGTGATGATGGACGGCTCGCTCGGCGAAGACGGCAAAACCCCGACCGATTACGACTACAACGTTCGCGTTACCCAACAGACCGTGGCCATGGCTCACGCCTGCGGCGTATCGGTAGAAGGCGAGCTGGGTTGCCTGGGGTCGCTGGAAACCGGCATGGCCGGTGAAGAAGACGGCATCGGCGCCGAAGGCGTTCTGGATCACAGCCAGATGCTGACCGACCCGGAAGAAGCCGCCGACTTCGTCAAGAAGACCCAAGTGGATGCCTTGGCCATCGCCATCGGCACCAGCCACGGTGCTTACAAGTTCACCAAGCCGCCTACCGGCGACGTGCTGGCCATCGACCGTATCAAAGAAATCCACAAGCGCATCCCCAACACCCACCTGGTGATGCACGGTTCTTCTTCGGTACCGCAAGAGTGGCTGGCGATCATCAACCAGTACGGCGGCGACATCAAAGAAACCTACGGCGTGCCGGTTGAAGAAATCGTTGAAGGCATCAAGCACGGCGTGCGCAAGGTCAACATCGACACCGACCTGCGCCTGGCGTCCACCGGTGCCATGCGCCGGCTGATGGCCACCAACCCAAGCGAGTTCGACCCACGCAAATTCTTTGGCGAAACCGTCAAAGCCATGCGCGACGTCTGCATCGCCCGCTACGAAGCCTTCGGCACTGCTGGCAACGCCTCGAAGATCAAGCCGATCTCCCTGGAAAGCATGTACCAGCGTTATGCCAAGGGTGAGTTGAACGCCAAGGTGAACTGATCACCGCTGCGTTTTAGCTCCACAAAAACCGCGCTTAGGCGCGGTTTTTTATTTCCTGGAGCCAACATCCGTCATCCCAGCGCAGGCTAATGACGGTGGACGTTTGTTACTTGGCTGTTTTGGCAGCAGTAGTCGTTGCCGCCACCACCACATGCTCAATCTTCAACACATAAAACGTCGCCGCACCGGCTTCGGTTTCGTTGCCTTCGTTGTCCTGCGTGTACACGCCCGCCTTGAAGTACAACGGTTTCGGCGCCCAAGTCGGGTTCACCACGGTCGACCACTGCGTGCTGTTGACGCTGATGGCCAGTGAGCCCTTGGGCGTCAGGTGTAACGTGTAGGTAAAGCGTTCATTCAGCTTGATGCCGCTGAGCACGGTAATCACTTGGCCTTCTTCGTCCGTCGGGCTGGTCCGCACCTTGGCGACGATATTGGCGGTGCCGGTCTTGGTCTTGTACTGGAACTCCAGCTTCGCCATCGGCTTGCTGCTGCCGTAAGCGTGAATCTGGCCGATCACCACTTTGCCTGTGGAAGGCACCTGGTTAACGGCAACTGCCGCGCGCAGGAAATTGTCGGCGCTGGGGTAGGTCCAGTTGCGCAATTTGCTGTCGGCGAAGGTTTCGCGCAGTTCGCTGCGCGGGTAGCTGGCGCTGTCGGTCACGGTGCCGTTGACCGGCGCCCAGAAGAATATCGAACCGTTGTCCGCTTTGAAGTAGTAGTCCTGGTAGCCGCCCACCAGCACCGGGGTTTGGATGGTGGTGGCCGGTACGCCAACAGGGATGGACAGGTTCCAGGTAGCCAGGTCGATCATCAAGGTCTCTCCGCGGGAGAGGTAGTTACGGTGCAACCCAACGGTGTTGCCCAAGTGTCCCGCGGCTTGTGTATCGCTCGACGTTTAGCGCCCTTGAGTGCCTTTCGTCGCCCCTGAACTGCCATGAAATCGACGGCCGTTTCGCTTGTTTTGCGGGTGGTTGATGCAAGTGCTTGATCTACTTCAGGGCCCGAAAAAAGCTGGCGTTTTGCCCTGTGGGCAGCCTTGGTTAAACTGGCGAACCACTGCCGACGACTGGCTACCCATGTCCGCTCCCCTTTCTCCCTTGAAATACCTGCAAGCCTATCCGCCCGCCCTGCAAGCACAGGTGCAGCAACTGATCGCCAGTAATCGTCTGGGGGAGTATTTGCAGCAGCGCTATCCGGGCAAGCACGCGGTGCAAAGCGACAAGGCGCTGTACACCTACACGCTGGAGTTGAAGCAAGAACACCTGCGTAACGCGCCGAATATCGACAAGGTGCTGTTCGACAACCGCCTGGACCTCACCCACCGCGCGCTGGGGCTGCACACCGCCATTTCGCGGGTGCAGGGCGGCAAGCTCAAGGCCAAGAAAGAGATTCGCGTGGCGGCGCTATTCAAGGACGCCGCGCCGGAGTTTCTGCGCATGATCGTGGTGCATGAGCTCGCCCACCTCAAAGAGTCCGACCACAACAAGGCCTTCTACAAGCTCTGCGAGTACATGCTGCCGGGCTATCACCAGTTGGAGTTTGATCTGCGCGTATATCTGACGTGGCGCGATCTACCTAAGGTTGAGGCCTAAGGCACTTTCTTGCGCAGCAACACATTGAGCTGATCGACCACCGGCGCCCAGTCGGAGTCATCGAGAATCTCATCCTGCAGAAACGCCTGCTGCGACGGCGACCAGAAGCTGGCCTTCGACACCTTGATCTCATCGGGCAGTGGCGAATGGCTGGCGATAAATTGGGCGATCTCGTCGGGCTCGGACGGCAGGCCGAGTTGTTGGAATAGGGCGGGCAGGTCGTGGGCGTTGCGTTCCATGGTGCAGTCCTCAAAGGCTAGCGACGGTTAAGGTTGGGACTTGTGCAATCGGGCAGGGGTTCAACCTGCTTGCCGGCGGCGTGGTCGGCAGGGTGTGCGGTTTCTCTCACTTCAGACGGGCGGCCAATGGGCAAACGCCGTGATAGCGATTAGCCTGTACCGCCTGAGGGTTTGCGTTGGAGTAGGGTGTTATGTCGGCCGTGTTGAGTGGGTACTCCCGCTATCGCCAGGTGGTCACGCAGTTGATGTCTGGCGAAGAACAATTGCCCAGCCTGCCGGCGTTGACCCTGGAAATTCGCAAAGCCCTGCGCAGCCCCGATATCAGTCTGGAAGCCCTGAGCAAACTGATCAGCCGCGACCCGGCGCTCGCCGCTCTGCTAATCAAATACTCCTCCAGCGCCCTCAATCGCACCCGCCGTGGTCCCAAAACCCTCAAAGACGTCATGCAGGTGCTGGGCGTCGGCCAGGTCGACCGCATCACCATGGTCCACAGCATTCAAAGCCTGTTCACCCTGCACAGCGCCGCCCATAAAAAGCTGTTTATGGAGGCGTGGGAGCGCCTGATTCTGCAGGCCTGCATTTGCGGTTTTCTGGCGTCCCGAGTGGGCAAAGTTCAGCCCGAGCAGGCGCTGTTGGCCAGCCTGATGAGCGAGCTGGGCTCGTTGGCGATTCTCTCTGCCTTCAAAGAAGACGCCGTGCCCTCGCGCGAGCTGTACCTGCAGCTGTGCCAGGAATACAGCAAGTCGCTGGGCGTGATTCTGCTGCGCAAATGGGCGGTGGATGAGGAGTTGGTGGCGGTGGTGCGCAACAGCGGCAACTGGGAGGAGAAGGGCATCGGCTATCACATGGAGCTGATCGATCTGGTCAACCTGGCCCGCTACCACCGCCTCAAAGGCTTCGACCATGTGTCCGACCTGCCGCCGCTGCAAAGCCTGGCCGGCTTTGGCAAGTTGCTGCCGCCGTATAACCAGCTGGATATCAACGGTGGGCTGCAGCTGATTACGGTGCACCGTGAAGAGATTGATGCACTCGCGGATATGCTGCGGTAGGCCCCGATAGTTGTCCCATCTCCGTCGTCCCGAATCGTCGTCCCAGCGCAGGCTGGGATCCAGAATAACCCGGCGAACGTAGTTACCTGCAGCACTCTGGATTCCGGCCTGCGCCGGAATGACGGTGTTTAGGGGCAATTATCCATACGCTTAACCCGGCGCGTTAATGCTCACCGGATCGCGCAACACATGCGCCGCCAATGTCCGCAACGGGCTCAACTGCCGGCAAATCAACGCCAGCTCGCTTTGCACCAGCCGCTCGCGGTCGTCCATTTCTTCCGGTAATTGCTCCAGCGCCTTGGCCAATTCTTCCTCGGCATCGCTGTGGATAACTACGGGGGTTTTCTCCACCAGGTTCTGCGCCACTTCATCCAGGCTGCTGGCCAGAATGCTTGCCGCCTGGCTGATCAGCCCAGGCCCAGTGGCGCCGGGCAGCACCTCGCCACGGTGCGCACCGAGGGCCGAGAGGTAACTGAGCAAGGTGTGCGACAGCACCAGGAAACGGAAACCCACATCCGCTTCCTTACGGAAATGCCCAGGCTCCATCAGCATATTGGCCAGCGTGCTGGACAGCGCCGCGTCGGCGTTATGGGCGTTGCGCCGGGCCAGGCGGTAGGCGAGGTCGTCGCGCTTGCCTTCGGCGTACTGGCGCATGATCTGTTGCAGGTAGCGGCTGTTGCAGCTCAGGGTGTTGGCCACTACCTGGTTCAGGCGTCGGCCCTGCCAGTCCGGCAGAATCAGGAACACCGCCAGGCCCGCAATCAACGCACCGAGCAAGGTATCCACCAGACGCGGCACGATCAGCCCGTACCCATCGCCCACCTGGTTAAAGCAGAACATCACCATCAGGGTGATCGCCGCCGTCGACAGCATGTAGCGCGTGGCCCGGTTGGCGAAGAACACCACCCCGGCCACCACCGCGAACATCGCTTGAATCAGCGCGCCGGGGAACAGGTCGAACAACGCCCAGCCGAGCACCAACCCAATCACCGTGCCGCCAATCCGCTGCATCAGTTTTTTGCGTGTGGCGCCGTAGTTGGGCTGACACACGAACAGCGTGGTGAGAATGATCCAGTAGCCTTCCTCAGGGTGAATCAGGTGCAGCATGCCGTAGCCCACGCTTAGTGCGATGGACAGGCGCAGCGCATGGCGAAACAGCAATGAGGTCGGCGTCAGCTGCAGGCGAATGCGGCCGATGATGTCTTTGAGTGAGCGCGGCGAGCGGTCCAGCAAGCTGCTGTCCTGTTCGTCGGCCAGGGCGTCGGGGTTGTTGGCATTGGACAGCAGGTTATTCAACGTGCCGAGGTTGCTGGCCAGGGCGCGCAACGAACGCAGCAGGCTGCGCCAGGCCGGGTTGCTCTGAATGCGCAGGTGCTCCATCGAGGCCTGCAGGTCGGCCAGGGCCTGGTTGGAGTGGCCGCCGTAGTCGAAGCTCTGGCGCAATTGGATGGCCTGGCCCAGTTGCTGGCAGGCCCAGCCTTGTTGGCGCAGCAGGCGCTGGCAGCGGAACAGCACGTCGCTGTGAAAAAAAGCTTCGGCCAGTTCGTTGTACGGGTAGTGCGAGGAACTGGCGCGTTCGTGAATGTCTTGCGCCATAAAATACAGCTTCAGGTAGCGGCTGATTTTCTGCCCCGGCCGCGCGCTGTCCACGCGGTTGAGAATGATCTCTTTGCTGGCATTAAGCGCCGCCACCACTTTGCCGTTCTGCTTGGCCAGGGCCAGGCGTTTGTCTTCCAGATCCACACCGCGAATCGGTTCGAACATCGCCGACTTGAGCTTGAGAAACCGCCCCAGCTCACGGAACAACACCGCCAGGCTCTGCTGCACTGGCTGGTGGGCAAAAATCGCCTGCCAGATCACCGATAGCAAGCCATACCAGGCGGCGCCGGCCACCAGCAGCATCGGTTCGTGCCAGAAATTCACCTGGGCGCCGTCGCGCTGGTCCACCCCGATCATGGTGTACACCGAGAGAATCAGCGTGGCCTGAGCGATGCGTGCGTAGCGTTCGCCCAGCGCGCCAAGCATGGTCAGGCAAAAACTCGCCAACGCCATCGAGGCCGCAAACACCCAGGGCATCGGGAACAACAACTCCACCGCCACCGAGGCCACGCTAAAGCACGCCAGGGTCACCAGCAGCGCATTGAGGCGGCCCTGCCAGCTGTCATCGGTTTCGGCCAGGGCGCTGGCGATTACGCCGAGAAACAGCGGAATCAACTGGTGCATGGCGTCCTGCGTCCAGCACAGGGCCATGATCCCGGTCAGGGCGATAAAGGCCCGCAGGCTATAGCTGAACTTGTCCAACGCCCACAGGCGACGCAGGGATTGGCGAATGGTCGGAGCGGGCATCAGTGGCAGGCAACCTGGCTGGCAATAGGGTGATTAGAGCGGATAAGCGCGACAGTGCGAACTGTCGCCCGCGACTTTTTGCAAAAAGCCTGGGCGATCAGCGCGCAAGCCGTGTGGTTGGACACTCGCCGCGCCACGAAGTCACGCCACCCTAGACGTATTGCGCCGCCGCATAGGCCGACGCCCAGGCCCACTGGAAGTTGAAGCCGCCCAGGTGGCCGGTAACATCCAGCACCTCGCCAATAAAATACAGCCCCGGCGACTTCAAGGACTCCATGGTTTTCGACGACACCTCCTTGGTGTCGACGCCGCCCAACGTCACCTCGGCGGTGCGGTAGCCTTCGGTGCCGGCCGGCACCACCTGCCAGTTGGCCAGTTGCTCGGCAATCTGCGCCAGCTCGCCGGGGGTGTACTGCTTCATCGGCTTGGACACAAACCAATGCTCGGCCAGCAGGTTGGCCATTTTCTTGGTGAACAGCTCACCCAGCAGGGTTTTCAGTTCGCTGTTGGGGCGCTCGGCCTGTTGTTCGGCAAGCCAGGTCGGCACGTCGTGGTCGGGCAGCAGGTTGATCGCCAAGGCCTGGCCGGGCAGCCAGTACGAGGAGATCTGCAAAATCGCCGGGCCGCTAAGGCCGCGGTGGGTGAACAGAATATTTTCCCGGAAGCTCTCGTCGTTGCAGCTCACCAGGCAATCCACCGAGGTGCCGGACAGCTCGGTGCACAGCTCTTTGAGTTGGTCGGTGATGGTGAACGGCACCAGCCCGGCGCGCGTCGGCAGCAGGTTGTGGCCGAACTGTTTGGCCACCTGATAACCAAAACCGGTGGCGCCCAGGGTTGGAATCGACAGGCCGCCGGTGGCAATCACTAGCGAGGTGCAGCTCACGGCGCCGATGCCGGTTTGCAGTTGATAGCCGCTGTCGGTCTTGTCGATCTGGGTGACGGCGGTATTCAGGTGCAGCGTGACGCCGGCCTGGTCGCATTCGCTGAGCAGCAGTTCGAGAATGTCGCTGGCCTTGTTATCGCAAAAGAGCTGACCGAGTTTTTTCTCGTGATACGGCACGCCGTGCTTGCTCACCAGCTCGATAAAGTCCCATTGGGTATAACGGGCCAGGGCCGATTTGCAGAAGTGCGGGTTCTGCGACAGGAAGTTGGCCGGCTCCGTATACATATTGGTGAAATTGCAGCGCCCGCCGCCGGACATCAGGATTTTCTTCCCGGCCTTGTTGGCGTGGTCCAGCAGCAACACCTGACGCCCACGCCCGGCGGCCTGCAACGCGCACATCAAACCGGCCGCGCCGGCGCCAATAATCACCACATCCGAACCTTGCACCGCGCACCTCTAAGCATTAGCCCTGTCTACAGGGGCGGCAGTTTAGCGTATGCACCGCACAAAACTTGGCGTTTCCCGACATCGGTACTGGTGTTGTGGGCCAAGGGCTGACTAAGCTCAGGTATCCATGAGCCGGTTAAGAAGTCGCCAGGCATGAAGTTATTCCCGCGCCTTATGTTGTGGCTGGTGTTTGCTTGCAGCGCCTCGGTGAGTGCCGAGAGTTTGCGCCTGGTGGCCAATACCTGGCCGCCGTTCAACGACGTCAATCTGCTTAACAATGGCCTGTCCAGCGACCTGGTGATTACCGCGCTCAAGCGCGCCGGCTACTCCAGCTCGTATTTCCAGGTGCCGTGGGCGCGGGTGCTATACGGGTTGCAGGCGTCCGACTACGACATCGTGGTCAGCGCCTGGTACGACGCCGAGCGCACCAGCTATGGCGTGTTTTCTGAACCCTATCTGGTTAACCGAATCCGTTTTCTGCGGCGCAAAGGCACCGATGTGCAGTTCCGCACCCTGAGCGATCTGGGCAGCAATTCCATCGCCGTGGTTCGCGGCTATGTGTACCAGCGCGACTTCGACAGCGACCCCTCGCTGCTCAGGGTGCCGGTGGTGGACTTCGCCATGGGCGCGCGCATGCTCGCCGCCGGGCGTGTGCAATTGACCCTGGAAGATGAGCTGGTGGCGCGGCATTACTTCCAGTACGAATTGCGCGGCACGGAAAGTCAGCTCGAGTTCTTGCCCGAGCCTTTGAGCGAAAACGGCCTGCATATTCTGGTGCGCAAAAGTCATCCGCATGCCGAGGAAATCGTCGCGCGGTTCAACCAGGCCATGCAGGGCATGAAGGCCGACGGCACCTACGCGAAGATATTCGCCGCCCATGGCTTTGCCGCCTTCGAAGCGAGCGGCCCAACCGGGCAAGACCCGGGCGAGATAGAGGATTAGTTGCTGACCGTGCGCCCGCGGCCTTGATGCTTGGCCTGGTACAAACGGGTATCGGCCTGGTGCAGCAGGCTTTCCAGGTCTTCCGGCGCGCCCTGGTACACGCCGGCGCTGAAATTCAGCGGCGGAGCGTCGTTCGCATACTTCAAACCGTTCGCCACCTGGCGCAACTGCTCCAGCGCACCATGCAGCGCTGGCGCGTCCTGACGGCTCAGCAGGGCAAACTCCTCACCGCCCAGGCGGCCCAGCAAGGCATCTGGAAACACCTGCAGCAGCGCGCGGGCAAACAACACCAGCGCGGTGTCGCCGCTGGCGTGGCCGTGTTCGTCGTTGATGCTTTTGAAGAAATCCAGGTCGAGCATGGCCACGCTCAGGTCATGGCCACCGCGTTGCGCCAGCTTGCACATCTGCGTGCCTTGCTCGTAAAAGGCGCGGCGGTTGTAGAGGTTGGTCAGCGAGTCGAACAACGCGGCTTGCTTGAGCGCCTGCATCAGGTCGCGCCGCTCCAGGGTCGACATCACCCGGCAATTGAGCTCTTCCGGGCAGAACGGTTTGCGCAGGAAGTCGTCGGCGCCGTGCTTGATAAACAGCGCGCTCAGCGAGCCCTTGGTGTCGGCAGACAAGCCGAGAATGATGAGGTCCGTGCGCTTCATTTTCTGCCGCAGCAGCTTCACCAGATCGAACCCGCTGATGCCGGGCATGCTGTGGTCCACCAGCAGCAGGTCGATGTCGGGCTGGTCCTTGAGAATCTGCAACGCCTGGTCGCCGTCTACCGCATCGATGATCTGGTAGAGGTGCGAGGTGAGAATGCGGCGGATGAAATGGCGGGTGGAATCGGAGTCTTCGGCGACCAGGATTTTGACCTTGCTGTTGCTTTCCAGACGGTGCAGCAGGCGGAAGGCGTACTCATAGGAATGCTGGCTTTCCTTGAGCACGTAATCGACCACGCCCTTGAGCAGCAGCTCGTCGCGACGCTGCTCGTTGTAAGAGCCGGTGAGCACGATGCAGGGCAGCTTGTAGCCGAGCACCAGGTCGACAATTTCGCCGTCCATGGCATCGGGCAGGTGCAGGTCGACGATGGCAGCGAAGAACAACGAGGCGGAGGTTTCCAGCATCACCTGGGCTTCGCCTAAGGACGCGCAGAAGACGGGTTGCAGGTTGGGTTCCTGGCGGAATAGGTGCTCGAGAATCTTCAGGACAAGAGGGCTGTCCTCAACGACCAAAATGTTCCTCACCTACTACTCCTTGTACTTGCGGTGCTTACGTCTCTCGCTCGGCCTTACCATTCTGGACCCCAGCCTTCGCTGGGGTGACGGGGTACTTAACAAACTCTCCGTCATCCCAGCGAAGGCTGGGATCCAGAATCTCAAGGGCGAATGCGGTTTTTTAAAGCATACGTACGCGAATCGACTTGCCTTTGATCTTCCCGCTGTTCAGGCGGTTAAGCGCCTGATTCACCACATTGCGATCCACCGCCACATAGGCCTGGTAATCGAAGATGGCGATCTTGCCGACCTTGTCGCCGGGAATGCCGGCATCGCCGGTGAGCGCGCCGAGAATATCGCCCGGGCGCACTTTGTCTTTACGCCCGGCGCCGATGCACAGGGTCACCATCGGTGGCTGCAACGGGCCGCCCGGCTGGGCCTTGAGGTTATCGATCTGGTCCCACTTCAGCGGTGCCTGCTGACGGGTTTCGATGGCTTGCGCGCGGTGGCCTTCGGCTGGCGCGACCAGGCTCAGAGCCAGGCCTTTTTCGCCGGCGCGACCAGTACGGCCCACGCGGTGAATGTGGATTTCCGAATCACGGGCCAGCTCGACGTTGATCACCGCATCCAGCGAGTCGATATCCAGACCACGGGCCGCCACGTCGGTGGCCACCAGAATGCTGCAACTGCGGTTGGCGAACATGGCCAATACCTGGTCGCGGTCGCGCTGTTCCAGGTCGCCGTTCAGGGCCTGGGCCGAGAAGCCTTTGGCGGTCAGGTGGTCGACCACTTCCTGGCACTGCTGCTTGGTAAAGCAGAACGCCACGCACGATTGCGGACGGAAGTGCGCGAGCAGCTTGGTCACGGCCTGCATGCGCTGGTCGGGGTCGATTTCGTAGAAGCGCTGCTCGATCTGGTTGTCGGCATGCATCGACTCGGCGCGCACCTGCTGTGGGTCGCGCATGATGGCGGCGGACAGCTGCTTGATGCCCGACGGGTACGTGGCCGAGAACAGCAGGGTCTGCCGCTTGGCCGGGGTGTGGCTGATGATGTCGGTGATGGCGTCGTTAAAGCCCATGTCGAGCATGCGGTCGGCTTCGTCGAGTACCAGGGTGTTGAGGCCGTCGAGTTTCAGGGTGCCTTTGCGCAGGTGTTCCTGAATGCGCCCCGGGGTGCCGACGATAATGTGCGCGCCGTGCTCCAGCGAGCCGATCTGCGGGCCGAACGGCACGCCGCCACACAGGGTCAGCACTTTGATGTTGTCGGCGCTGCGGGCCAGGCGGCGAATTTCCTTGGCGACCTGGTCGGCCAGCTCACGGGTCGGGCACAGCACCAGGGCCTGGCAGCCGAAATAACGCGGGTTCAGCGGGTTGAGCAGGCCGATGCCGAAGGCCGCCGTTTTGCCGCTACCGGTCTTGGCCTGGGCGATCAGGTCCATGCCCTTGAGAATCACCGGCAGGCTTTGTGCCTGAATCGGCGTCATCTCGGCATAACCCAGGGATTCCAGGTTGGCCAACATGGCGGCGGATAGGGGCAACGAATTGAACGCGGTGGAAGTCACGGGAGCAGGCCTGCTGAACGGAAATGGCGTGCAGTGTAACAGGGGGCGCCGCGCCACACGGCATGGACAGTGCAAGGCGGCGACGGGCTGTGGATAAATTTGTGTGCTGTAGCCGACCGGTTGCGCATAAAGGCTTGCGCAAAAGTGGCTATTTGCTGGTATTACTTTCTTCATGGGTCCGGGCGTTGCCGCCTGACCGTATCCGCTGAAATCTGCCGGGTCCTGCCGTGCTGAAACGAATTGCTGTCGCCGACCTCTGTCTGGGCATGTTTATTCACGAATTCTGTGGTTCGTGGATGGAACACCCATTCTGGAAAACCAAGTTTTTGCTGAGCACCGCCAAGGACCTGCAGCGCATTCTCGACAGTGGCATCGAAGAGGTCTGGATCGACCCTACCAAAGGCCTCGACGTGCCCGATGGCAGCGTCGCGCTGACCCAGGACGAAGTGGCCGCCGAAGTCGAGCAGCTGCTGGTGGCCGAAGTCCAGCACAAGCCGGTCAGCGCATCGCTGGAAGATGAAGCCAAGCGCGCGCAAAAACTCTGCGCCCGCTCCAAGGATGCGGTGGTCGCCATGTTTGGCGAAGTGCGCATGGGCCAGGCCATCGATGCCGAACGGGTCGTTGAACTGGTGGATGAAATCACCGAATCAGTGATCCGCAACCCCGACGCCATGATCAGCCTGGCGCGGCTGAAAACCTCCGACGAATACACCTATATGCATTCGGTGGCCGTGTGCGCGCTGATGATCGCCCTCGCCCGCCAGTTGGGCTTGAGCGAGGAGCAGGTGCGCGACGCCGGGGTAGCCGGGCTGCTGCACGACATCGGCAAGATGATGATCCCCGACGCCATCCTCAATAAACCCGGCAAGCTCACCGATGCCGAATTCACCACCATGCGCGACCACCCGATGGCCGGGCTGAAGCTGCTCAAAGACAACCGCGACATCAACGCCATCGTGCTCGACGTATGCCTGCACCACCACGAGAAGGTCGATGGCAGCGGCTATCCGCACCACCTCACCGGTGAGCACATCAGCCTGTTCGCCAAGATGGGCGCGGTGTGCGACGTGTACGACGCCATCACCTCCAACCGCCCGTACAAGAACGGCTGGGACCCGGCCGAGTCGATCCGCAAGATGGCCGAGTGGAGCAAAGGCCATTTCGACCCGGCGGTGTTTCAGGCTTTCGTAAAATCTGTGGGCATCTACCCCACCGGTTCGCTGGTGCGCCTGGAAAGCGGGCGGCTGGGCATCGTCATGGACCAGCACGCCACCTCGCTGCTGACGCCTCGGGTAAAGGTGTTTTTTATGGCCAAATCGAAAACGCCGATTCAGCAGCAGGTGATTGATCTGGCGAAGCTGGTGGGGCGGGAAAAGATCGTCGGCCGCGAAGCGCCGGAGGACTGGAATTTTCCAAAGTTGGAAGAGCTGTGGAGCGGGTTGCCTTCGAAAAACGGCAGCTATTTCGGCTGAAAAACGGTGTCTCCTGCAAAACTCTGGGTCCCAGCCTGCGCTGGGACGACGGTGGTCTTATCAAAACCTCCGTCATCCCGGCGCAGGCCGGGATCCAGAATGCCGCGTCTTATTCCTGAATCTCTGTCGGCACCGGCCTCGCCGACCGCCCATCCTCACGCGACAGCTGCAAGAAGATCCCCGCCGCCAACAGCGTCAACACCCCCACGCACAGAAACGTCAGCTGGAACGCGCCGAGCACGCTATTGATCTCGCCACTGCCGATCTCGCTGGTAAACCCACCCAACAACGCCGCCCCCGAGGCAATCCCCAAACTGATCGCCAACTGCACCACCACCGACAGCAGGCTGTTGCCGCTGCTGGCGCTGCTATCGTCGAGGTCGATCAGGGTCACGGTATTCATGGCGGTGAATTGCATGGAGTTCACTGCGCCCAATAACCCCAGTTGCACCAGCAACACGGCATAGGGCGTGGTCGCCGTGATCAGGCCCAGGCTGGCCAGCAATGCGCCGAGCAGCAAGGTGTTGCCGGTCAGCACCGTGCGGTAGCCAAAGCGGTCGATGATCGATTTGGCCAGGGGTTTTACCGCCATGGCCGCCAGGGCCAGGGGAATCATGCTCATGCCGGCCTGCGCCGGTGAATAACCCAGCGCCACCTGCAACAGCAACGGCACCAGAAACGGCAACGAGCCGCTGCCTAAACGGGCGAACAGATTGCCGAGAATGCCCACCGCAAAGGTGCGGGTGCGAAACAGGCTGGGGGCGAACAGCGGCTCGGCCACTTGCCCGGCGCGCAGCCAGTACGCCGCCAGGCAAGCCAGACCGCCGAGCAACAGCAGCATCACGCGCATATGCGCCAGATGCAGTTCGCCCAGGCCTTCCAGCGCGATCGTGATCAACACCATGGCGCCGCCAAACAGCAGAAAGCCCACGGTGTCGAAACGGCTGCGCAGCGGGCCGCGCAAATCCGGCATTACCCGGTACACGGCGATACAGCCGATCAGGCCAACTGGAATATTGATCAGGAAAATCCAGTGCCAGCTGGCGTATTCCACCAGCCACCCACCCAGGGTCGGGCCAATCAGCGGGCCGAGCAAACCGGGCAGGGTGATAAAACTCATGATCCGCACCAGCTCCGTGCGCGGGTAAGCGCGCAATACCACCAGCCGGCCCACCGGCATCATCAGCGCACCGCCCAGGCCTTGCACGATGCGCGCACCGACCAGTTGCGGCAGCGTGGTGCTCAACGCGCAAAGCAGCGAGCCACAGCTGAACAGCAGAATGGCGCCGAAGAAAATCCGCCGCGTGCCGAAGCGGTCGGCAATCCAGCCCGACGCCGGAATCAGCAGCGCCACGGTGAGCATGTAGGCGATGACCACCGACTGCATGCGCAGCGGGTCTTCCAGCAGCTCGCGGGCCATGGCCGGCAAGGCGGTGTTGAGGATGGTGCCGTCCAGGGTCTGCATAAAAAACGCGATGGCGACAATCCAGGGCAGCAAGCGGGCGGTGCGGGCATCCAACGGGGGGTGTACAGACATAGAAACTCTCGAGGGCAGGGCGGCAACACTCCACGGACTTTAGGCTCAAGGTTCGTTGGTTGCCAGCATTTACCCGGTGCGATTGGCGAAACCAGAGCAGCGCTGCCACGCTGTAGATGCCCCTGAACCTGCTCAAGACGATGCCCGAGGGAGCCGCAAAATTTCCCCCGTCGCAGGTAGAAATCCGTAATGCAGGCTGGCACGCTTTGCACGTACGTACTCCATTGCCCTCTTCACATAAGGCGCTGCCGATGCGGGTGACCTTTGTCGTTGTGTTCTGTTTGTTTGCTTCACTGGCCCAGGCCCAGGAGTGGTTTCCGGTGCCCGTGGTGAGCGATGGCCGGGCCCTCGATTACCAACCCCAACTCAAGGCCAGCAAACCCTGGCGGATTTGTGCGGTGCTGCCGCAGGGGCTGGGCCGTTATTGGTGGGCGATGTCCTGGGGCCTGTCGCAAGAGGCCGAGCGCCAGGGTGTGCGGATGGGGATTTACGATGCCGGCGGCTACCAGAATGCCGGTGTGCAGAGCGAGCAATTCGCCCGCTGCGCTGCTCGTGGTGCCGATGCGTTTATCGTCGGCGGTATCAGCGCTACGGGCCTGTGCCCGCAGATCAAAGCGGCCGCCGACAAAGGCGCGCCGGTAATCGATCTGGCTAACCGCTTGGACTGCCCGGGCGTCAGTGCTCATTCGCGGGTCGACTTTGCTGAGATGACCAAAGAAGCGGTGGCCTATCTGCTGGCCGACAGCAAGGGCCGCGCGGTGCGGGTGGGCTGGTTTCCGGGGCCGCAGGGCGCGGGTTGGCTGAAGGATGCCGAGGATGGACTGAATGCGGCGCTCAAGGGCTCTGCGGTCACTCTGATTCATGGCGGCTATGGTGCGGCGGATATCTCTGGGCAGGCGCCGCTGGTGCGCGATCTGCTGGAGCGTGAGCCTAATCTGGATTATGTGTTGGGCAATGCCGAGGCGGCGGCGTTTGCGTCGCGCTTGGGGCACAACAAGGCGCCGCGTTATCACTTCAAGGTGATTTCGTTTTATGCCAATGAGCGGTTGCTGGAGCCGATTGCCGATGGGCAGGTGTTGGCGGCGCCGACGGATTCGCCGGTGGTGCAGGCGCGTATTGCGGTGGATTTGGCGGTGCGGTTGTTGGAGAAGCAGGCGGTGGCCAAGTGGGTGAGTCCGCAGATCATCATGCTCGACAGGAGCAATGTGCGGGGGTTGGATTTGAGTTTGCTGATTCCGCCTAGTGGGCAGTGGATGATTCGGCAGGATTTGCCGGACTGATTTTTGGTTTTTGTGGCGGTGATGGCCTTCGTTACCGCGTGTGCTGGGCGTTTTGTTTCGCGCCTTACGCGCGAGTCACTTTTGTCATTGCGACAAAAGTAACCAAAAACGCTAGCCGGTACGACTCACCCACATAGGTAACAAATCAGTTCAACCACATGGGTAACAGTTTTTAACCTAGTGGGGTCTCCTCAGGAGGGTGCCCCATGCCGTGGCGAGAACTGAAACCTATGGACGAGAAAGTGTTGTTTATTGCTGACTACCTCAGGCAGGTCAGCAGCTTCACTGCGTTGTGCGAGCACTTCGGCATCAGTCGAAAGACCGGCTACAAGTGGGTGGAACGCTACAACCTAGCCGGTATGGAGGGGTTGGCTGAGCAAAGTCGCCGCCGCCGCGAACAGGTGTGCACCCCCTTTGTTATTCGTGAATACATCCTCGATCTGAGGCGCCGATCTGCCGTTGAGCTGGGACCGAAGAAGATCCAGGCACTGGTGGAGCAGCGATACCCTGGGCAGAGTCCTTCCCGGACCACGATCTACACCATCCTTAAGCAGGCGGGGTTGGTCACGCCCCGCCGGCTTCGTAAGCGGGTGCCCAGCTATCCAAAGCCGCTTAAATCCACCAACGAACCTAATGAACTCTGGAGCGCCGACTACAAAGGCCAATTCCTGACTCAGGACGGGAAGTGGTGTTATCCGTTGACGGTGATGGATCACGCCAGCCGCTTTCTGCTGGCTTGCGAAGGCATGTCTGGCACGCGATTGAAGGAAACCCAGTCGGCTTTTGAACACCTGTTTCGCTGCTACGGATTACCTTCGCGCCTGAGAACAGACAACGGAACCCCTTTCGCCAGCGCTGGCAAAACCGGCCTAAGCCAATTGTCCATTTGGTGGTTACGGCTGGGCATCATTCCTGAGCGAATAGCACCTGGTCGCCCCGAACAGAATGGGCGCCACGAACGCATGCATCGCACGTTGAAACGCGCCGTCACTCACCCCTGTTCTGCGCATATGGCAGAGCAGCAAAAGCAGTTCGACCTGTTTCGTCACAACTACAATGAGCAGCGGCCGCACGAAGCGCTAAACCAGAGCACGCCCAAATCGCACTACCAGAGTTCGCCACGCCCATACCCTGAACGGTTGCCGGAGCCGGCCTATCCTGGCTATGTCGAACCACACCGTGCCGACTGCAGCGGAATCATCAATCGGCACGGCATGCGCATCTATGTGGGGCACCTGTTGAAGCACGAGCTAGTTGGGCTGGAGCAAATTGGCGATGATCTTTGGGCCATACATTTCGGCCCGGTAGTGATCGGTAGGCTGGACGAAAGGGAGCAGAAGGATGGATATCTATCCTTGAAAGTGTCACCCATGTGACTGAACACTTTTGTTACCCATGTGGTTGTCTCGTACAAGCCCCCACCTTGGGTTTTCACTGCGTGAAAACTTCCCTCGCTGCGTCGCCGCTCCAGGGGCCGGGCTGAAGGGCCATCCATGGCCCTCATCCCTCTCCGCGGCTCCCGGCCGCTACGACCCCTTACGCAACGACTCCACTCGGCCTGGCGCTCAAGGGGCGGGTAGATCACAAGCCAGATCAAGATCAAAAGCCAGATCAAAAGATCGAGGCTGAAGCCTCCCACAGGGAGCGGTGAACTCACTGTGGGAGAGGCTTCAGCCTCGATTCCTGAAAACGGAAATCCTTCGTTAACGCACCGGCGTACCTCTAACCGGCGCCCCATTGGCCACGAAATACGGCGCTGTGCTGCGTGGCAACGGCGTCCGCCCACGAATCTTGTCGGCGATTTTCTCGGCGATCATGATGGTCGGCGCGTTCAGGTTGCCGGTGGTAATCAGCGGCATGATCGAGGCGTCCACTACGCGTAAACCTTGCACGCCATGCACGCGACCTTCGCCATCCACCACGGCCATTTCGTCTGTGCCCATCTTGCAGGAGCAGGAGGGGTGGAAGGCGGTTTCGGCGTGTTCGCGGATAAATTGGTCGAGTTGTTCGTCGCTCTGTATGTCCGGCCCGGGGCTGATTTCGCGGCCGCGGAAAGGGTCCAGGGCGGGCTGGTTCATGATCTCGCGGGTCAGGCGGATGCCGTCGCGAAATTCTTGCCAGTCTTGCTCGGTGGCCATGTAGTTGAAGAGGATGCTCGGGTGTTCGTGCGGGTCTTTGGATTTCACTTGAATACGCCCGCGGCTCGGTGAGCGCATGGAGCCGACGTGCGCTTGAAAGCCGTGTTCTTTTACGCCGTTGCTGCCGTTGTAGTTAATCGCCACTGGCAGGAAGTGGTATTGGATATTCGGCCATTCGAATTCTGGCCGGGTGCGGATAAAACCGCCTGCTTCGAATTGGTTGCTGGCGCCGATGCCTTTGCCGAGGAATAGCCATTTGGCGCCGATCTGCGGCTGGTTGCGCCATAGCAGCGAGGGGTAGAGCGACACCGGTTGGGTGCAGGCGTATTGCAGGTACATTTCCAGGTGGTCTTGGAGGTTTTCACCCACGCCGGGCAGGTCGTGCACCAACGGAATGCGCATTTTTTTCAGCAGGGCGGCGGGGCCCACGCCGGAGCGTTGCAGGATCTGCGGTGAGGCGATGGCGCCGGAGCACACCAGCACTTCGCGGCGCGCCATGGCTTCCACCGGAATCGAGCTGGTGCCTTTGAGGTAGGCCACGCCCACGGCATGTTTGCCTTCGAACAACACGCGGTCGGTGACGGCGTGGGTGACGATGGTCAGGTTCGGGCGTTTGCGCGCCTGGTCGAGATAACCCCGGGCGGTGCTGGAGCGCCGGCCCGCCGGGGTGACGGTGCGGTCCATCGGGCCGAAGCCTTCTTGCTGGTAGCCGTTGAGGTCGGTGGTGGCGGGGTAACCGGCCTGTACGCCGGCTTCGACCATCGCTTTGAACAGCGGATTATTGCCGGCTTTGGGCGTGGTGACGCTCACCGGGCCGTCGCCGCCGTGGTAGTCGTCGGGGCCGATGTCGCGGGTTTCGGCTTTGCGGAAATACGGCAGGCAGTCGAGGTAGCTCCAGTCTTCCAGGCCCGGGGTTTTCGCCCAGTTGTCGTAGTCCAGGGCGTTGCCGCGGATGTAGCACATGCCATTGATGAGCGACGAACCCCCCAGGCCCTTGCCGCGCCCGCATTCCATACGGCGGTTGTTCATATGCGGTTCGGGGTCGGTTTCGTAGGCCCAGTTGTAGCGCCGGCCTTGCAGGGGGAAGGCTAATGCGGCGGGCATCTGGGTGCGAAAATCCAGGCGGTAATCCGGGCCGCCGGCTTCGAGCAGCAACACTTTTACGTCGGCATCTTCGGTCAGGCGAGTGGCCAGGGTGTTACCGGCCGAGCCGGCACCGACGATGATGTAATCGAATTCTGTGTTCATCTATGCACCAGGAACAGGGACGTAGGATGGGTAGAGGCCTTGGCCGAAACCCATGCTGCTCGCGAAATCGATGGGTTTCGCCTTCGGCTCTACCCATCCTACGGGTCGCGTCAAAAGACGGAGGTATACCCACCCAACTCCACCTGCACCGACTTAATGCGGGTGTATTGCGCCAGGGTCACCAAACCGTTTTCGCGGCCGACGCCCGATTGTTTGTAGCCGCCCACCGGCATCTCGGCCGGCGATTCGCCCCAGGTGTTGATCCAGCAGATCCCGGCTTCCAGCTGGTGGATAACCCGGTGCGCGCGGTTCAAGTCCTGGGTGATGATGCCGGCGGCCAGGCCGAACTCGGTGTCGTTGGCGCGGCGGATCACTTCGGCTTCGTCGTCATAAACGAGGATGCTCATCACCGGCCCGAAAATTTCTTCGCGCACGATGGTCATCTCATCGGTGCAGTCGCTGAACACGGTCGGCGCCACATACGCGCCTTTGCCAAATTCACCTTCCGTTACGCGCTCGCCGCCAATCAGCAACCGCGCGCCTTCTTCTTTGCCCTTGGCGATATAGCCGAGCACGTTTTCCATATGGGCAAAGCTCACCAACGGGCCGAAGTTGGTGGTGTCGTCGGTCGGGTCGCCGAGGCGAATGCGCTGCACGCGCTCCAGCACCTTGGC
Source organism: Pseudomonas sp. CC11G (assembly GCF_056174845.1). Taxonomy (NCBI): domain Bacteria; kingdom Pseudomonadati; phylum Pseudomonadota; class Gammaproteobacteria; order Pseudomonadales; family Pseudomonadaceae; genus Pseudomonas; species Pseudomonas sp. CC11G. The sequence continues at coordinate 326,934 of NZ_JBWBZC010000003.1, read as the reverse complement.
TTCAAAGCGCGCCTGCAAACTGCGCGGCACGAATACGCGGGTGCCGTTGGTGCACACCTGGCCGGAACTGTAGAAGTTGGCCATTACCGCGATGTCGGCCGCCCGGTTGAGGTTGGCGTCTTCGAAGATGATCAGCGGGCTCTTGCCGCCCAGTTCCATGGTCACTTCTTTCAGCGACGAGCTGGAGGCGCTGGCCATGACTTTCTTGCCGGTGTCGGTGCCGCCGGTGAAGGAAATTTTCTCGATGCGCGGGTGCTCGGTCAGCCAGGTGCCGACTTCGCGGCCGGCGCCGGTGAGTACGTTGAACACGCCATCGGGCAAGCCGGCGGCGGTGTAGATTTCCGCAAGTTTCAAGGTGGTCAGCGAGGTGACTTCGCTGGGTTTGAAAATCATCGCGTTGCCGGCGGCCAGGGCCGGGGCGGATTTCCACAGGGCGATCTGGATCGGGTAGTTCCAGGCGCCAATCCCAGCCACTACGCCCAGCGGTTCGCGGCGGGTGTAGACGAACGAAGTTTCGCGCAGGGGGATCTGCTCGCCTTCGATCGCCGGCACCAGCCCGGCGTAGTACTCCAGCACGTCGGCGCCGGTGACGATGTCCACGTAACGGGTTTCCGACAGCGCCTTGCCGGTGTCGAGGGTTTCCAGTTCGGCCAGTTCGTCGTTGCGCTCACGGAGAATATCCACGGCTTTGCGCAGAATGCGCGAGCGCTGCATGGCGGTCATCGCTGCCCAGATTTTCTGGCCCTTTTCGGCGCTTTCCACCGCGCGCTCTACATCGGCTTGCGAGGCGCGTTGCACCTCGGCGAGCACTTCACCGTTGGCCGGTTGATGGCCTCGAAGGTGGCGCCGCTGGTGGCATCGACATAGCCGCCGTCGATATAGAGTTTTTGCAGGGAAAACGGGCCATGGTGTCCTCGCGAGAGTCGTAAAAGGGGGAGGGCGAGCGTCAGCCCGCCTGCCTGGCCAATTGTTGGTCCAGGTAGTCGAAGGCGATTTGCAGGGCTTGCTGAGTATCGAACGCTTCGCCGCTCAGGGCGCCGCGCAACCACAAGCCGTCAATCAATGCGGCCAGACCGCGGGCGGCAGTGCGCGCCTCGGCAATCGGCATCACGCGGCGAAATTCGCAGCAGATATTGGAATACAGGCGGTGGTCGTTGATGCGTTGCAGCCGGCGCAACGACGGCTGGTGCATGCTGCTGGCCCAGAACGCCAGCCAGGTTTTCATTGCGGGGCCGTTGACCTGGCTGTCATCGAAGTTGCCCTCGATGATGGTGCGAATCTGTGCCCGTGGGCTGAGGTCTTCGAGGAGCATACGGCGGTCGCGCACAGCCAGGCTAAGGGCCGACATCAAGTGGCGCATGGTGGCTTCGAGCAGGCCGTTCTTGTCTTGGAAGTAGTGGCTGATGATGCCGTTGGAAACACCGGCCAGGCGCGCGATGAGGGCGATGCTGGCGTCCATGCCGACCTGGTCGACGGCTTCCAGAGTGGCGTGAATCAACTGCGAACGGCGGATGGGTTGCATCCCTACTTTGGGCATCGTTGTACTCCTGACATCCAGACGCTGCGGGCTTTCTGGCAGTCTAGAGCGTTTTTATTGAACGCGGAATCAATAAAAACGACGGGCTGTAGCTCTGAGCGACACAGCAGGGTCGCTGTGGTCCGTTCACGACATTGGGAGCGTTCGTTGGGCTTCGCTGCGCTCAACCCAACCTACAATTCCGTAGGTTGGGTTGAGCGCAGCGAAGCCCAACGGCCGGCCCAACATTGCGACAGCAAATTAGCCGAGGTTCTTGCCCAGCAACGCGTGATAAAGCTCGGTATCCCCCAGCACCCCAACCACCCGATTCTCATCCTGCAGCACCAGCTTGTGCCCGGTCTGATAACGGATCTGCAGCGCATCGCGCATGCCGATATTGGAGTCCACCAGCGTCGGGCGGCGGGTCAGGCCTTCAACGGCGTCACCCGGTGCCCAGTTCTGCAGGGTGATGGCGTCCGCGCCCTGGCGTGCGCCTTTGTACACGTTGCCTTCGGCCAGCCCCAGCCACGAGTCGTTGCCCGGGTCCAGACACACTTCGCCGTTAACCTGGGTGCACTTGTCCAGCGTGCGCATCAGGCTGCGGCCGCACAACACGTTGAGCGGGTTGGTGTGGGCGACGAAGGTGCGCACGTACTCATCGGCCGGGTTCAGCACGATCTCTTCCGGCTTGCTGTATTGAATGATGCGGCCGTCTTTCATGATGGCGATGCGGCTGCCGAGTTTTAGCGCTTCATCGAGGTCGTGGCTCACGAACACAATGGTTTTGCTCAGCTTGCGTTGCAGCTCGAGCAACTCGTCCTGCAGGCCCTGGCGGATCAGCGGGTCGAGTGCCGAAAACGGTTCGTCCATCAGCAGAATATCGGCATCCATCGCCAGCGCACGGGCCAGGCCCACGCGCTGCTGCATACCACCGGAAAGCTCGTCCGGGCGTTTGTTGCGCCACTGGGTCAGGCCCACCAGTTCGATCTTGTCGTTCACAAGCTTAGTGCGCTCGGCACTCGGGCGGCCCTGCATTTCCAGGCCGAAGCTGATGTTCTCGCGCACAGTCAGCCAGGGCATCAATGCGAATTTCTGGAACACCATGGCGATGCGTTTGGTGCGCATGGCCTTGAGGGTCGCTGCCGAGCAGTTGGCGATGTCCACTTCCTGGCCTTCATGCTCAATCAGCAGACGCCCACGGCTCACCGTGTTCAGCCCGTTGATGCAGCGCAGCAGGCTGGATTTACCCGAGCCGGACAAGCCCATCATCACGCAGATTTCGCCGCGCTCGACGTCCAGGCTGGCTTTTTCCACGCCGACCACCAGGCCGGTTTTTTCAGAATCTGGTCGCGGGTCAGGCCTTGGTCCAGCAGTGCCAAGGCTTCCTTGGGGTACTTGGAGAAGATGACGTCGACGTTCTCGAAACGAATCATGCTCATTGTTCAACCCTCACTTTCGCTTCGGGCTGTTTGCATACCCGGTCGAGGATGATGGCCAGCAGCACGATGGCCAGGCCGGCTTCGAAGCCGAGTGCGATATCGGCGGTATTGAGTGCGTTGACGACCGGTTTGCCCAGGCCATCGGCGCCTACCAGGGCGGCGATTACCACCATCGAGAGCGACAGCATGATGCATTGGGTGATGCCGGCCGCGATGCTCGGCATGGCGTACGGCAGTTCGATGCGCGTCAGCAGTTGGCGGCGCGAGCAGCCGAAGGCTTTGCCGGCATCCAGCAGTTCATTGGGCACGTCGCGAATGCCCAGATACGTCAGGCGTATCGGCGCGGCCACCGCAAACACCACGGTGGAAATCAGCCCCGGCACAACGCCCAGGCCGAACAGAGTCAGGGTAGGAATCAGGTACACGAAGGTCGGTACGGTTTGCATCAGGTCGAGGATCGGTTGCAGCACGGTGTAAAAGTGCGGGCGGTGCGCCGCCATGATGCCCACTGGTACGCCAATCAACACGCAGATAAACGTGGCGAACAGCACCTGCGCCAGGGTTTCCATGGTCTCTTGCCAGTACCCCAGGTTGAGGATCAGCAGAAACGACAGCACGCAGAACAGGGTCAGGCCCCATTTGCGCTGAATCAGGTGAGTGAGCAAGCCGAACAGGCCAATCAGTACCAGCGGATTGAAAAAGGTCAGGCCATTGGTTACCCCGTGAATCATGAATTCCAGGGCAGAGGCGATGGCGTCGAAATACGCAGCTCCATGCTGGGTCAGCCACTCTACGAATTCGGCGATTTTCTCGCCCAGAGGGAGTTTTTCAAAAGTCGGCATGGTAGTGAGTGTCCACATGCGGGGGGATAGGTACAGGCTGCCGAGCGCGCCGCAGGGTAGCTGCAGGCGCTCGGTTACTGCTCTAACAGACTTACTTGGCGAATGCGGCTTTGGCGGCATCGACGCCAGGTTTGCCGTCGAGGGTGGTCACACCAGCCAGCCAGGTATCGAGTACCTGTGGGTTAGCTTTCAGCCAGGCCTTGGCGGCCGCGTCGGGCTTCTGGTTTTCGTTGAGCACGGCGTCCATCAGGTTGTTTTCCATCTCCAGGGTGAAGGAGAGGTTGGTCAGCAACTTGCCGACGTTGCCGCACTCTTGCACGTAGCCTTTGCGCACGTTGGTGAGCACGGTGGCCTGGCCGTAGTTGGGGCCGAAGTACTCGTCGCCACCGGTGAGGTACTTCATTTTGTTGCGGGTGTTCATCGGGTGCGGCTCCCAGCCCAGGAACACCATGAACTCGTTTTTGCGGCTGGAGCGTTTCAGCTGCGACAGCATGGCCGCTTCGCTCGACTCAACCACCTTGAAGCCCTTCAGGCCAAAGGCATCTTTGTCGATCATGCTCTGAATCAGACGGTTGCCGTCGTTGCCGGGCTCGATGCCGTAGATTTTGCCGTCGAGCTTGTCTTTGAATTTGGCGATGTCGGAGAAGTCTTTCAGGCCTGCGTCATACGCGTAGTCCGGCACGGCCAGGGTGTACTTGGCGCCTTCGAGGTTGGCCCGTACGGTTTCCACGGTGCCGGCATCACGGTAGGCCTTGATGTCGTTCTCCATGGTCGGCATCCAGTTGCCGAGGAACACATCGAGGTCCTTGCCAGCGGCCAGCGATTTGTAGGTCACCGGTACGGAAATCATGGTGGTCTTGGTTTTGTAACCCAGCGATTCCAGCACGGCACTGGTCACCGCCGTGGTGACCGTGATGTCGGTCCAACCCACATCAGAAAAGCGCACGGTGCTGCACGACGCCGGCTCTGCGGCGCTGGCCAGCAACGGCAGACCGAGCGATGCGACCAACAGCAAGGGGGTGAAAACTTTCATGGGACTGACTCCTTATGATTTTGTTTTGGCAGTGCAGTGCTGAACGCGGGTTGCCGCTTCTTGTATAGCCCCTGGCTTAACGCCCCGGATAAGCGCGCCATGCAGCGCTGCCGGTAAAGAGCCTAGCGGTCGTGTCGAGAACGATCATGGAACAGGGCAAAACAAACGAATACAGGGTGCGTCGCAACCAGTGCAGAGGGCGTCGTATCTGGCACGAGTGAGGTCGTTTACGACCTCATCCGCCAATTTCGCCGCCCCTTTAAAGTCAAAGTTCGAGCTTGTTTTTCACAACGGCGAGCGCCGGTTGTCCTTCGCGGGTGGTCACGCCCTGTAGCCAGGCATCGAGAACCTGCGGGTGCGCGGTCAGCCAATTCTTCGCGGTCTGGCGCGGGTTGAGGCTCTGGTTGAGCACGCCATCCATCAATTCGTTTTCCATCGCCAACTGGAACTCCAGATTGCCCAGCAGCTTGCCGACGTTGGTGCATTCCTGGGCATAGCCCTTGCGCACGTTGGTGTACACCGTGGCGCCGCCGTAGTCGGGACCGAAGTAGTCGTCGCCGCCTTCGAGGTATTTCATTTTGTAGTGAGTGTTCATCGGGTGCGGTTCCCAGCCGAGGAACACGATCCACTGATTGAGGTGCCCGGCGCGCTCGACGCTGGCGAGCATCTTCGCCTCGTTGCTCTCCACCAGCTTGAAGGTGCCGATGCCGTAGGCGTTCTCTTTGATCATCTTGTTGATCAGCGCATTGCCATCGTTGCCGGGCTCGATGCCGTAGATTTTGCCGTCGAGTTTGTCCTTGAATTTGGCCAGGTCCTTGAAGCTTTTCAGGCCGCCGTCATACACATAATCCGGCACTGCCAGGGTGTACTTGGCGCCATGCAGGTTGGCTCGCAGGGTTTCAACGGTGCCGGCGTCGCGGTAGGCCTTGATGTCGTTTTCCATGCTCGGCATCCAGTTGCCGAGGAACACATCCAGCTGTTTGTCTTGCAGCGATTTATAGGTCTGCGGCACCGACATGCGTTTTACGCTGGTGACGTAACCGAGGTTGCCAAGCAGCAGACGGGTGACGGCGGTGGTCACGGTGATGTCGGTCCAGCCGACATCGGCAAAGCGCACCAACTTGCAGCTTTCCGGTTCTGCGGCGGTGGCCAATACGGGCGTTGTCAGGCTTAGCGCCAGGCAAAAAGAGGTCACGAATTTCATAAGCGGTCCTTGGCTAGGTGGCAATGCCCATACGCTCGCAGGATCTGTGCCGGGCGCGGCGACTATGCGCGTGACATGTGACAGCCACCACGGCCGAGGTCGCGATTGGATTTGCCGACGTCGTATTCAGTGCGCCGCTGTTGCAGGCGGGTGTGAGGGGGCTACAGGGCGACGTTGGTGGATACGACCGCGTCGTTGCCGGACCCCGTGCAGGGGAACAAAAGCCGGATGATCCGCGCACTTGCGGGCGTTCTTCCCGCCCTGTACCGGTTGAGGAAAACAGCATGGCCATCAGCGTATTCGACCTGTTCAAAATAGGCATCGGCCCCTCCAGCTCCCACACCGTCGGCCCCATGCGTGCGGCCGCGCTGTTCGTTCAAGGCCTGCGTGAACGCGGCGAGTTGCAGCACGTGCGCCGCGTGGAAGTGCGTCTGTATGGCTCGCTGTCGGCCACCGGCATCGGCACGGCAGCGACAGCGCGGTGATCATGGGCTTGATGGGCGACTGGCCGGACGCCATTGACCCGGCCGACATTGCGCCGCGCATTGCGGCTCTGCACGAGAGCGGTTGCCTGCTGCTCGACGGCCACTTCGAAGTGCCGTTTCAGTGGTCGCGCGACATGCTGCTGCTCGACGAAAACCTGCCCTACCACCCCAACGCCATGACCCTGATTGCTGAAGGCATAGGCGGGGAGTTGCACCGCGACACCTACTATTCGGTCGGCGGCGGGTTTGTGGTGGATGCCGAGCAGGCCGCCAGTGGCGTGCTTGATCAGGACCACACCGAACTGCCTTACGATTTCTCCAGCGCCGAAGAACTGCTGCGGCTGTGCAAAACCCACAGCCTGCGGGTTTCGGAACTGATGATGGCCAACGAAATGGCCTGGCGCAGCGAAGCGGAAATTCGCCAAGGCCTGATGCGCCTGTGGAAAGCCATGCGCGACTGCGTGGACAACGGCCTCAAGCACGAAGGCATTCTGCCCGGCGGGCTCAACGTAAAACGCCGCGCCGCCAAGCTGCACCGCAGCCTGCAGGAACTGGGCAAACCCAATGTGATTGGCTCGACCCTGAGCGGCATGGAGTGGGTAAATCTTTTTGCCCTGGCCGTGAACGAAGAAAACGCCGCCGGCGGGCGCATGGTGACCGCGCCTACCAATGGCGCGGCCGGCATTATTCCCGCCGTGCTGCACTACTTCGTGCGCTTTAGCCCGGCGGTGACCGAGGCGGATGTGTGCGACTACTTTCTGGCCGCAGCCGCCATTGGCATCCTGTGTAAAAAGAACGCCTCCATCTCCGGGGCGGAAGTGGGCTGCCAGGGCGAAGTCGGCTCGGCATGCGCCATGGCCGCGGCGGGCCTGGCCGAGATTCTTGGCGCCACGCCGGGGCAACTGGAAAACGCCGCCGAGATTGGTCTGGAACATAACTTGGGGCTGACCTGCGACCCGGTCGGTGGCCTGGTGCAAGTGCCGTGCATCGAGCGCAACGCGATTGCCGCAGTAAAAGCCATCAATGCCGCACAGATGGCCCTGCGTGGTGACGGCGAACACTTTATTTCCTTGGACCGGGTAATCCGCACCATGCGCGACACCGGCGCGGATATGCACGACAAATACAAAGAGACCTCGCGCGGTGGGTTGGCGGTTAGTGCGATCGAGTGTTGAGGTGGCTATCACCGTTTGCAGGAATCGAGGCTGAAGCCTCTCCCACAACAACCGCAGGAAACTGTGGGAGAGGCTTTAGCCTCGAGTTTTTGATCTTCGTTTTATCTGCACAGTTTTTGATCGTTACCTGAATAACACGCCATGTTTTGGCGCGAACTTTCGGCAACCCTTCCGCCACCTGGCGGCCCCGTGTTGCACCCGCAGTGACAGTTTCCGAAAGCGCCGTAGGAGCGCCGCAGAAAGTGCTACGAAACTGCTCAGTCACGCTGCCCGCCTGCGTTCTAGCACCCTCGTTCTGACCTTATAAGCAGTGGCGATTTAGAGCCTCAGCGACGTCGTTTTTGGTTTTTTTTGAATGGCCGTTCAATTTAGGCATGGGCTTTGCGTTAGGCCTTGCCATAGCCCAACGCTGTGATCACACGTGGGCCAGAAAAATAAAGAGCCTCGGTTGGGGCCACACCTGCGTGAGGAGATACCGTGATGTCGCCGTTCAACCAAGGGGCTCAACCCCAGAACCGTGCTCCACAATCCATCGGCTTTCTGCTGCTGGATAATTTCACTCTGATTTCCCTGGCTTCGGCCGTCGAACCACTGCGCATGGCCAACCAGTTGTCTGGCCGTGAGCTATACCGCTGGACCACCATGACCCTGGACGGCAATCAGGTGTGGGCCAGTGACGGTCTGCAAATCACCCCGACTGCGCGGCCGCCAAGGCGCCGGCGCTCGATATGGTGATTGTCTGCGGCGGCATCGGTATTCAACGCAGTGTTACCCGCGAACACGTGCTGTGGCTGCAAACCCAGGCACGCCAGTCGCGCAAACTCGGCGCCGTGTGCACCGGTAGCTGGGCCCTGGCTTGCGCCGGTCTGCTCGATGGTTTTGATTGCAGCGTGCACTGGGAATGCCTGGCCGCCATGCAGGAAGCGTTTCCGCGTGTGGTGATGAGCACCCGCCTGTTCACCCTCGACCGCAACCGCTTCACCAGCTCCGGCGGCACCGCGCCGCTGGACATGATGCTGCACGTGATCTCCCGCGAGCACGGCCGCGAGCTGTCGGCGGCGATTTCGGAGATGTTCGTGTACGAGCGCATTCGTAACGAACAGGACCACCAGCGCGTGCCGCTCAAACATATGCTCGGCACCAACCAGCCCAAGCTGCAGGAAATTGTGGTGCTGATGGAAGCCAACCTGGAAGAGCCCATCGATCTCGATGAGCTGGCGGTCTACGTCAGCGTTTCCCGTCGTCAGCTTGAGCGCCTGTTCCAGAAATACCTGCACTGCTCGCCATCGCGTTACTACCTGAAACTGCGCCTGGTGCGGGCACGGCAGCTGCTCAAGCAGACGCCGATGTCGATTATCGAAGTGGCGTCGGTGTGCGGGTTTGTGTCCACGCCGCACTTCTCCAAGTGCTACCGCGAGTACTTCGGCATTCCGCCGCGTGACGAGCGCATGGGCTCCAACACCGCGCAGCAAGTGGCGCTGATGCCGATTCCGCAGGCGTTGGTGTTGGCGAGTACGCCGGGGGCGATGTCGGCTCTTAGCCAGGCGCGCAGCGAATCGACGTTCGCCAGCGTCCGGTTGTAAAACCATTCGCGAGCAAGCTCGCTCCTACAGGTCCGCGTGGGCATGTAGGAGCGAGCTTGCTCGCGAAGCTTTTTAATTACCCGCCATGACTCTCTTTGTACTGCGCCAGCGCCGGCAGCAACTGCCGCGAAATCGCTTCGCGCACCGCCGGCAGCATCACCGCGCCGCTGCCCAGCATCTGTTCCACCAACTTGCGTAACGCCATCGCGCGCGGGCCATCAAGGCCGATAACCGCGTGTTCGCACGCCTGTTCCGGCGTAGCGCCGGCGGGCACGGCAAAGCCCAGGGTTTGCAGGCGTTCGCGCAGGTCGTCCTGGTCGATCAGGTCTGCGTGCATCATGGCCGTGGTCCTTTTACGGGGAGAGGTGAATCGATTCTGGTGAGCGCTGAGGCCGGCGACAAGCGACATGGCTGTTATATGCATGAGCAGGTCGTTTTCAAGCAATTTTCAGTCGTTCGCAATCGGCACAATGGCCGCCAGAGCGTCAGCCTTGATTGGCAATACGTTGGCTGTTTGCCCAGGTTGGTCACCGGGGCGAAGTGGTCGGCTTAACGTGGACTCTCCCTGTTAGAAGCATATTGGCTCCCTGCGCTGTGTCGGCTTTGCAGGGAGCTTTTTTTTGCCCGAAAAAAAGCATCGAGGCTGAAGCCTCGATGCTTTTGATCTCCTCCCCAATGCCCCTGCTTTGACGCTTTCGACAATTCCCCTGTCGTTTTTGCGCGATAGCGGCAAACCCCCAAGGAATATGCTGGCTCAAAGCGCCGGCAAACGATTCGGCGCGCTCTTGCCAAAAAGGGGACAGCCTGATGAGCCCAGCCGAATTGCACGCCGACAGCATCGTTATCGACGGTCTGATCATTGCCAAGTGGAACCGTGAGCTGTTCGAAGACATGCGCAAAGGCGGCCTGACCATGGCCAACTGCACGGTCTCGGTATGGGAAGGCTTCCAGGCCACCGTCAACAGCATCGCCGCCAGCCAGAAACTGATGCGCGAAACGCCGACCTGGTTATCCCGGTGCGCACCACCGCCGATATCCGCAAAGCCAAGGAGCAGGGCAAAACCGGCATCTTGTTCGGCTTCCAGAATGCCCATGCGTTTGAAGACCAGATCGGCTATGTCGAGATCTTCAAGCAGCTGGGCGTGGGCATTGTGCAGATGTGCTACAACACCCAGAACCTGGTGGGCACCGGCTGCTACGAGCGCGACGGCGGCCTGTCTGGTTTTGGTCGCGAGATCGTCGCCGAGATGAACCGCGTTGGCGTGATGTGCGACCTCTCTCACGTCGGTTCCAAGACCTCCGAAGAAGTCATCCTCGAATCGAAAAAGCCGGTGTGCTACTCGCACTGCCTGCCGTCCGGGCTCAAAGAGCACCCGCGCAACAAGTCTGATGAAGAGCTCAAGTTTATTGCCGACCATGGCGGGTTTGTCGGCGTGACCATGTTTGCGCCGTTCCTGGCCAAGGGCATCGACTCCACCATCGACGACTACGCCGAAGCTATCGAATACGTGATGAATATCGTCGGCGAAGACGCCATCGGCATTGGCACCGACTTCACCCAGGGCCACGGCCAGGACTTCTTCGAATACCTGACCCACGACAAGGGCTACGCCGTCGCCTTACCAGCTTCGGCAAGATCATCAACCCGCTGGGCATCCGCACCGTGGGTGAGTTCCCCAACCTCACTGAAACCCTGCTCAAGCGCGGTCACCCGGAGCGGGTGGTGCGCAAAGTGATGGGTGAAAACTGGGTCCGCGTTCTCGCCGACGTTTGGCACGAATAACGTCTTCTCCTTCGGCCCTCTCCCCCGGCCCCTCTCCCGCAAGCGGGCGAGGGGAGACCACCCCGATCAGCGCACCTTACGCGGTCGGGCCCCCTCTCCCGCTTGCGGGAGAGGGTTGGGGAGAGGGCAGCCAACTTATGAATTTTCCGGAGTAACACCATGGCCAAAATCGCCCCCAACTGCCCATCGAAGTCGACAGCGAAACCGGTGTCTGGACCAGCGATGCGCTGCCGATGCTGTATGTGCCGCGCCACTTTTTCGTGAACAACCACATGGGTATTGAGGAAGTGCTGGGCGCTGATGCCTACGCCGACATCCTCTACAAGGCTGGCTACAAATCCGCCTGGCACTGGTGCGAGAAAGAAGCCGAATGCCACGGCATTGAAGGCGTGGCGGTGTTTGAGCATTACATGAAGCGCTTGAGCCAACGCGGCTGGGGCCTGTTCAAGATCCAGGACATCGACCTGGAAAAAGGCACCGCCAGCGTGAAGCTCGAGCACTCCTGCTTTGTGTATGTGTACGGCAAGGTCGGCCGCAAGGTGGACTACATGTTCACCGGCTGGTTTGCCGGCGCCATGGACCAGGTTCTGGCCGCCAAAGGCAGCAGCATCCGCACCGTCGCCGAGCAGGTGTATGGCGGGTCGGAAGAAGGGCATGACGATGGGTTGTTTGTTGTGAAGCCGCTGTAACCCATCTAGCGAAAATCCCCTGTGGGAGAGGCTTCAGCCTCGATGCTTTTGATTTCGGCACCGAGTAAAGGCCATCGAGGCTGAAGCCTCTCCCACAAAAGAAAAAAGAAAATAGGTCGCCCTTCCGTGAGGTTGCCGTAATGGCTTTTGAATCGATGTTCCAGCCGATCCAGATCGGCAAACTGACCATCCGCAACCGCGTGCTCAGCACTGCGCACGCCGAGGTGTATGCCACCGATGGCGGCATGACCACCGAGCGCTATATCAAGTACTACGAAGAGAAGGCCAAGGGCGGTATCGGCCTGGCGATCTGTGGTGGCTCTTCGGTGGTGGCGATCGACAGCCCGCAGGAGTGGTGGAGTTCGGTCAACCTCTCCACCGACCGCATCATTCCGCACTTCCAGAATCTGGCCGATGCCATGCACAAGCACGGCGCCAAGATCATGATTCAGATTACCCACATGGGCCGCCGCTCGCGCTGGGACGGCTTTAACTGGCCGACCCTGATGTCGCCGTCGGGTATCCGCGAGCCGGTGCATCGCGCCACCTGCAAAACCATCGAAGTGGAAGAGATCTGGCGGGTGATCGGCAACTACGCGCAAGCGGCCAGACGCGCAAAAGAAGGCGGCCTTGACGGCATCGAATTGTCGGCCGTGCACCAGCATATGGTCGACCAGTTCTGGAGCCCACGGGTTAACAAACGCACCGATGAATGGGGCGGCGATTTCGAAGGGCGGATGAAATTCGGCCTGGAAGTATTGAAGGCGATTCGCCAGGAAGTCGGTCCGGACTTCTGCGTGGGCATCCGTATCTGCGGTGATGAATTTCACCCGGATGGCTTGAGCCACGAAGACATGAAGCAGATCGCCACGTACTACGACAACACCGGCATGATCGACTTTATCGGCGTGGTGGGTTCGGGTTGCGACACCCACAACACCCTGGCCAACGTGATCCCCAACATGAGCTACCCGCCGGAGCCGTTCCTGCACCTGGCGGCCGGCATCAAGGAAGTGGTGAAGGTCCCGGTGCTGCACGCGCAGAACATCAAAGACCCGAACCAGGCCACCCGTATTCTCGACGGCGGCTATGTGGACATGGTCGGCATGACCCGCGCGCATATCGCCGACCCGCACTTTATCGCCAAGATCAAGATGGGCCAGGTCGACCAGATCAAGCAGTGCGTTGGCGCCAATTACTGCATCGACCGCCAGTACCAAGGCCTGGACGTGCTGTGCATCCAGAACGCCGCCACCTCCCGCGAATACATGGGAGTGCCACATATCATCGAAAAAACCACCGGCGTGAAACGCAAGGTGGTGGTCGTCGGTGGCGGTCCCGCCGGCATGGAAGCGGCGCGCGTAGCCGCCGAACGTGGCCACGACGTGACCTTGTTTGAAAAGAAAGACGCGCTCGGCGGCCAGATCACCACGGCGTCAAAAGCCCCGCAGCGTGACCAGATTGCCGGTATCACCCGCTGGTATCAGCTTGAGCTGGCCCGCCTGAAAGTCGATTTGCGCCTGGGCACCGGCGCCGATGTGGCGACCATTCAGGATCTGCGTCCGGACGTGATTGTGCTGGCCAACGGCGGTCATCCGTACCTGGAGCAGAACGAACACTGGGGCTCGGCTGAAGGCCTGGTGGTCAGCAGCTGGGACGTGCTCGACGGCAAGGTGGCGCCGGCCAAGAACGTGCTGGTGTACGACACCATCTGCGAATTCACCGGCATGTCGGTGGCTGACTTTATGGCCGACAAAGGCTCGCAGGTGGAGATCGTCACCGACGACACCAAGCCGGGTGTGGCCATGGGCGGCACGTCGTTCCCGACCTACTACCGCAGCATGTACCCCAAAGACGTGATCATGACCGGCGACATGATGCTGGAGAAGGTCTACCGCGAAGGCGACAAATTGGTGGCTGTGCTGGAGAACGAATACACCGGCGCCAAAGAGGAACGGGTGGTCGATCAGGTGGTGGTGGAGAACGGCGTTCGCCCGGATGAAACGCTTTACTACGCGCTGAAAGAAGGCTCGCGCAACAAAGGCCAGATTGATGTCGAGGCCCTGTTCGCGATCAAGCCGCAGCCGTGCCTGAGCGAAGCGGGGGACGGTTATCTGTTGTTCCGCATCGGCGACTGCGTGGCCCAGCGCAACACCCACGCGGCGATTTATGACGCGTTGCGGTTGTGTAAGGACTTCTGATGCCGCTGGTCTCCCCTCGCCCGCTTGCGGGAGAGGGGCCGGGGGAGAGGGGCTTTTTATCGGTGATTCGCGTCGCCTGCACCCCCTCTCCCTAACCCTCTCCCCGCAGGGGCGAGGGGACTGAATTGTGGAGACCAACGATGTTGAACACCCTTCTGCCCATCCTGCTATTCGCTGCCCTGCTGCTGGCCGTGATTGGTGCGGGCAAGCGCTTTTTCATGTGGCGGCGTGGCCGTGCGGCCGAGGTCGATTGGCTTGGCGGCCTGCTGGCCATGCCCAAGCGCTATATGGTCGACCTGCACCACGTGGTGGCCCGCGACAAATACATCGCCAACACCCACGTCGCCACCGCTGGCGGCTTTGTGCTGGCCGCCGTGCTGGCGATTCTGGTGCATGGCTTTGGCTTGCATAACCGTATTCTCGGCTTCGCCCTGCTGGCTGCCAGTGCGCTGATGTTTGTCGGTGCGCTGTTTGTCGCCAAGCGCCGCCTCGACCCGCCGTCGCGGCTGTCGAAAGGCCCGTGGATGCGCCTGCCGAAAAGCCTGCTGATGTTTTCCGCCAGCTTCTTTATCGCCACCTTGCCGGTGGCCGGCATTCTGCCCGCCGATTTTGGTGGCTGGATATTGGCGCTGGTGCTGGCCATTGGTGTGGCCTGGGGTGTGTCCGAATTGTTCTTCGGCATGACCTGGGGCGGGCCGATGAAACACGCCTTTGCCGGCGCCCTGCACCTGGCCTGGCACCGCCGCGCCGAGCGTTTTGGTGGTGTTCGTTCCACCGGCTTGAAAGCCCTGGACCTGAGCAACCCCAACGCACCACTGGGCGTGGAAAAACCCACCGACTTCACCTGGAACCAACTGCTCGGCTTCGACGCCTGTGTGCAGTGCGGCAAGTGCGAAGCGGCGTGCCCGGCCTTTGCTGCCGGCCAACCGTTGAACCCGAAAAAGCTGATTCAGGACATGGTGGTCGGCCTGGCCGGCGGCACCGATGCCAAATTTGCCGGGAGCCCATACCCATCCCTTGACGGCGGTGGCAAACCGGTTGGCGAACACAGCGGCGGTCCGCATCAACCCATCGTCAACGGGTTGGTCGATGCCGAAACCCTGTGGTCGTGCACCACCTGCCGCGCCTGCGTCGAGGAGTGCCCGATGATGATCGAGCACGTCGATGCCATCGTCGATATGCGCCGCCACCTGACTCTGGAAAAAGGCGCCACGCCAAACAAGGGCGCCGAGGTGCTGGAAAACCTGATCGCCACCGACAACCCCGGCGGCTTCAACCCCGGCGGCCGGTTGAACTGGGCGGCGGATTTGAACCTCGAGCTGCTCAGCGAAAAGAAAACCACCGATGTGCTGTTCTGGGTCGGCGACGGCGCCTTCGATATGCGCAACCAGCGCACCTTGCGCGCGTTCGTCAAAGTGCTGAAAGCCGCCAATGTCGACTTCGCCGTGCTCGGGCTGGAAGAGCGCGACAGCGGCGACGTGGCCCGCCGCCTGGGTGATGAAGCCACGTTCCAAAGCCTGGCTAACCGCAATATCGCCACGCTGGGCAAATACAACTTCAAGCGCATCGTCAGCTGCGACCCGCACAGTTTCCATGTACTGAAAAACGAATACGGCGCCCTGGGTGGCAATTACGAGGTGCTGCACCACAGCACCTTTATTGCCGAGCTGATTGCCGGGCAAAAACTCAACCTTGGCCAGCACAAAGGCGGCTCGGTGACGTATCACGACCCCTGCTACCTCGGCCGCTACAACGGCGAGTACGAAGCGCCGCGTGATGTGTTACGCGCGCTCGGCATTGAAGTGAAAGAGATGCAACGTTCGGGCTTCCGTTCCCGCTGCTGCGGCGGCGGTGGCGGCGCGCCGATTACCGATATTCCCGGCAAACAGCGGATTCCGGATATGCGCATGGTGGATATCAAAGAGACCGGCGCCGAGCTGGTGGCCGTGGGTTGCCCGCAGTGCACGGCGATGCTCGAAGGGGTGGTGGAGCCGCGGCCGCAGATTAAAGACATTGCCGAGTTGGTGGCCGACGTATTGCTGGAAGCGCCGGCTGCGGTGGCCGTGAAGCGTGTGGTGGAGGTGGTGGAATGATGAATCTGAATGCCACTCCGTCCCTCGTAGGAGCGAGCTCGCTCGCGAAGCTTTTACGTTCGCCGCACTATCGCTTCGCTAGCAAGCTAGCTCCTACAAGAAGCAACCGCGCGGCGGAGGTTTGCCATGTCTGACATCATCCGCCGCGACCCCCGCGCCGAGCGCATCGCCCGCAACCGCCTGCACCCGTTGCACGCCGCCATGCAGCGCAGCGAAACCAGCTGGATGGGCCCCAACGGCATCATCCGCAAGAACCCTCACGCCGTCGGCTTTATCGGCCCCAACGGGATAAAACGCATCGACCGCAGCGGCGCTCAACAAGGCGGTACAACCAAGCGCTCCAACCAGACCGCCGCCGTGCAGTTGCCGCTGCATACCGTCGCCGCGCCACGCTTCTACATCGTGGTCGTCCCCGATTTGGTCGGCGGCCGCCTGACCACCCACGACCGCGACCTGCTGGGCCTGGCCCACAAGCTGGCCGGCAGCGAAGGCGCGGTGTTGGCGGTGGTATTCGGCGAGCATAAAGAAAGCAGCTTCGACACCGCTGGCGTCGACCGACTGCTGCAGTTCGAAGGCCCGCTCTACAGCGGTTATGCGCCCGAGCAACAGGTGCAGGCCCTCGCCGCCATCGAGCGGCAATTCCAGCCGCGCCATTGGTTGCTGCCCGATAGCCGCACGGGCGGTGGCGAGCTGGGTCGGCGTCTGGCTGCACAGTTGGGCGAACGCCCGGCCACTCGCGTGTGGCAAGTCACCGACGAACACTGCATCGGCCGCGCGGGTGCGGGCCAGCAGGATCTGCAACGCCCATTGGCGCGGGTAATTCTGGCCGCCAGCGAATGCGCCGAACCGGTCAGCGAAACCCGTCATGAAGCCTTGGCGCTCGCGCTCGACAACGAAGTCGCCCGCTGCCTGCCCCGTATCGAAGACCTCGGCGCCGTGGCTGTCGACCCGGCGGCAACGCCGATGGCCGAAGCCGAATTTATTCTCTCCGGCGGCAACGGCATCAAAGACTGGGACCTGTTCCACCGCACCGCCGTGGCCCTCGGCGCCACCGAAGGCGCCTCGCGCGTGGCGGTAGACGACGGCCATATGGCGCGCAATCGTCAGGTCGGCGCCACCGGCACCTGGGTGACGGCGCGGGTGTATTTGGCCGTGGGTATTTCCGGCGCCATTCAGCACCTGCAAGGCATTGGTGCCTGCGACAAGGTGGTGGCGGTGAACCTGGATGCTGGCTGCGACATGATCAAACGCGCCGACCTCTCGGTAATCGGCGACTCGGCGGCCATTCTCGCCGCCCTTATCGAACGCATGGCCGCGCACCGCGCCGGAGGCAATCGCGATGCAGCCTAAGCCATTCAACGTGTTGTGCCTGGTGTCCATCGGCGCCCACCCCACCTCCGGCCGCGCCCGCCGCGCCGAGCAGGATGCCCGCGCCGTCGAGTTGGGACTGCGTCTGGCCGGCGACCAATTGCAGGTGCTGCATGCCGGCAATGCGCAGGAAGAAGCGCTGCGTGCGTACCTCGGTATGGGGCTGAACGAACTCAGCGTCTTGCAGCAACCCAGCGGCGCCGATGTGCTGCCGGTGCTGCTCGACTATTTACAAGGCAGCGGCGCACAGCTGGTGCTGACCGGCAGCCAGGCCGAAACCGGCGAAGGCTCGGGCATGCTGCCGTTCCTGCTGGCCGAACAACTGGGCTGGCCACTGGTGGTGGGCCTGGCTGAAGTGGAAAAGGTCGAAAACGGTGTGGCGCAAGTGCTGCAAGCGTTGCCCCGTGGTCAGCGTCGGCGCTTGCAGGTGCGCTTGCCGTTTTTGGCCAGCGTCGACAATGCCGCTCCCACTGCGCGGCAGAGTGCGTTCGGCCCGGCCCGTCGCGGCACGTTGCGGGCCGACGAAGTGGAAGTGCTGGATGACGATCTGCTGACCAACGCCAACTTCCAACCGGCGCGGCCACGGCCCAAGCGGTTGAAAGTGATCAAGGCCAAAACCGGCGCCGAGCGGATGAAAGCGGCGACAGCGAAAGCGGCCGGTGGCGGTGGGCAGGTGCTTAAGGATGTGAGTGCCGAGGAAGGCGCTGAGGCGATCTTCAAGTTGTTGCTGGAAGAGGGCGTGATTCGCTAGATAGCAGCTAACACCGTCATCCCCGCGCAGGCTGGGATCCAGGCTCTCGCGCCGGGCCCAATATCTCGCCAAATCCGAAATTCTGGGTCCCAGCCTGCGCTGGGACGACGGGGGATGGGTTGTAAATCTTTATAAACATCCTGTTACGATTACGCCCAAACAAAAAGCCCAAGGCATTCAGTGCCTTGGGCTTTTTGTATGGCCGTCATATCAAGTGGTGGCAGTTTGCCGCCGATAGGCAGTTACGCTCGAATAACTGATTTTCTACAGGATGGACTCTCCATGAATCTACGCAGCCTCAATATCGCGCCCCGCGCGGGCCTGGGCTTCGGCCTCGTTGCCTTGCTGGTGTTTTTCCTCGGCGGTTTTGCCTTGCTGCAAATGTCGAGCATGCGTGAGCAATCGGCAGAGGTGGATCAGTCCTGGTTGCCCAGTGTGCTGGCGCTGAGCAACCTCAGTGAAAGTGCGCTGCGGCTGCGCACCATCACGCTGCGACTGCTGCTGATCCGCGACCCGCAGGCTCTAAAGGACAACGAAGCGCGCGCCGAGCAGTTGAAAAGCGACATGCAGACCGCCCAGGCCCGCTACGAAGCGTTGGTTGATGAAGGCGAAGAAACCCGCCTGTATCAGACCTTCAAAACAGCGCAAAGCGGTTACCTGCAACAGCAAAGCCGGGTCGTCGAATTGTCCCGGCAGAACAAGATTGATGAAGCCCTGGTAGTTGTCAGCGGCGAAATGAACGCCCAGGCCGACGCCATGGCCAAAGCCCTGCGCGCGCTCAGCGAGTACAACACCCACGGCGCCACCGAGGCGGCAGAATCGGCCAGCGCCACCTTCGTCAACGCCCGCACCTGGGTAATCATCACCATGGTATTGGCCGCCATCGCCACCGTGCTGCTGGCGCTGCTGCTGACCGCAGCATCGTCAACCCGCTGAACCGCGCGCTGCGTAGCGCCGAAATCGTCGCCTCGGGTGATCTGACCGAACGTATTCAAGTGGATGGCTCCGACGAGCCGGCGCGTTTGCTGGCGGCCTTGCACACCATGCAGCAAAGCCTGCGCACCACCATCCAGAGCATTGCCGATTCGTCCAACCAGCTGGCTTCGGCATCGGAAGAATTGAGCGCGGTGACTGAAGATTCCACCCGCGGCCTGCACCAGCAGAACGACGAAATCGAACAGGCCGCCACCGCCGTCAACGAGATGACCACCGCCGTGGAAGAAGTGGCGCGCAATGCCGTGATCACCTCCGAAGCCTCGCGCGAATCCGACCGCACCACCCAGCGTGGCCGCGAGCAGGTGCAGCAAACGGTGAACTCGATTTCCAGCCTGGCCGATGACGTCACCACCTCGGCCGATCAGGTGCTGCAACTGGCGGACAAAGTGCGCGATATCAGCCAGGTGCTCGACGTGATCCGCTCCATCGCCGAACAGACCAACCTGCTCGCCCTGAACGCCGCCATTGAAGCGGCGCGTGCCGGTGAAGCCGGGCGCGGGTTTGCCGTGGTGGCGGATGAAGTGCGGGCGCTGGCGCACCGTACGCAGCAGTCGACGCAGGAAATTGAACAGATGGTCGGCGGCATTCGCCAAGGCACCGACCAGGCGGTAAACGCCATGCAGAACAGTAATCAGCGGGCGCGTTCAACCCTGGAAGTAGCCAAGTTGGCAGGCGGAGCATTGGATGAAATTGCCGTGGCGATTTCAGCCATCAACGAGCGCAACCTGGTGATCGCCAGCGCCTCGGAAGAGCAGGCGCAGGTGGCGCGGGAAGTGGACCGTAACCTGACCAATATCCGTGATCTGTCGCTGCAATCATCGGCCGGTGCCAATCAGACGGCAGCGGCGAGTCAGGATCTGTCGCGGTTGGCGGTGGAGTTGAATGGGATGGTGGCGCGGTTCAGGGTGTAGGTTCGAGATCGCGCAAACTGTCTGAAATTCTGGATCCCCGCCTGCGCGGGATGACGGAGATGTTCCTACCAACGCCGTCATCCCCGCGCAGGCGGGGATCCAGAATCTCCCGGTAAGACACCTTTCGAACCCCGCCCAAGATCGTTGCCGGACCCCTTACTGGGTCTTGATGCCGTACAAATAAGGCGCCGGCGCCGCCCCCAAATTGCTCAACAACCGCTCGCTATACCAATCATAAAATTCACCACGCCAAACTCATACGTCTTCGAATACGGCCCCGGCTGATACGCCGTCGAGTTGATCCCGCGCTGGTTCTCTTCCGCCAATCGCCGGTCCTGGTCGTTGGTCGCATCCCACACTTGGCGCATCCGCACCGGGTCGTAGTCCACGCCTTCGACGGCGTCTTGTGCACGATCCATTTGGTGGTGACCATGGTTTCCTGGGCGCTGATCGGCCACACGGTAAACACGATGATGTGGTCGCCCATGCAGTGGTTCCACGAGTGCGGCAGATGCAGGATGCGCATGGAGCCGAGGTCCGGGTTTTTGATGCGCCCCATCAGTTTTTGGCAACCCTGTTTTCCGTCCAACGTCATCGACACGGTGCCCTTCAACAGCGGCATACGCACGATGCGGTTACGCAGGCCGAAGCTGGCGTGGGCGTACGGAATTTTTTCGGCATCCCAGGCGGCAGCGGACGCGGCCACGTGGTCTTTGAAGGCCTGGTCGGCGCGTGGGTCGGTGACGTCGTCCCACTCCAGCAGGGTTTTCAGCAATTCTGGGTGTGAGCCGTTGCAGTGGTAGCACTCGCGGTTGTTCTCGATCACCAGCTTCCAGTTGGCCTTTTCCATCAAGGTGGTTTGCACGGCCACCTTGGTGTTCTCCATGTCGTAGGGCTCCATGTAATGGGCCAGGGTGGAGAGGAATTCGTCGATGGCCGGCGGGTTTTCAGCCAGCGACACGAAGATATAACCGCCAGCCACTTTCACATGCACGGGTTTGAGGCCGAACTTCTTCATGTCGAAGTCGTCGCCCATTTCGGTGCCGGCATACAGCAGGCGACCGTCGAGCTCATACGTCCACTGGTGGTATGGGCACACCAGCTTGGCGACCTTGCCTTTCTCGCCAGTGCACAGGCGCGAGCCACGGTGACGGCACACGTTATGGAAGGCGTTGACTGCACCATCGGCGCCACGGATCACCACGATCGGGTTCTTGCCCAACTGGAAGGTCAGGTAGTTGCCTTTGGCCGGAATCTCGCAGGTCATGCCGCGATCAACCATTCCTTGTGGAAGATCTCCTGCATGTCGATATCGAACAGGCGCTCGTCGCTGTAAAACGGCTGCGGCAGCGAATAGGTGCGCTCGCGTTTTGCAGCATGTCGGCGGTGGCCTTGCGTGCCGGTTCCAGCGGGTCGCCCAAACTCAGGGTAGTGGTGTCCATCTATCTGTCCTCATGGCTGATCGCGGTGTGCGCGCAGCGAAAAATGGCGGTTGGTGTTCACGCAAGGCGCTTGTACGGCGCTCTCTAGAATGAGGTGGAGTGTGGGGTCGGGCGTGTCGATGGCCTTATCCATGGGCGACACGGCCAATTCCGTTTCCGACGCGCTAGCCCCTATGGTTGGGGGCTGGTCGCGGTGAGCATGCCGATGTCGCAGATAGGTAAGTGACCCACTAGGCGCGTGCCCACAATCGGCGCCATAGTCCGAGCGACATCCAGGCATTCAGCGCGGGAGCGAACATGTCCAACACCTTCCTCAATCCGGTCAACACCCAGACCTGGGCCAATGGCCGTCACCTGGTGCGTTGCGTCAAGGTGATCCAGGAAACCTGGGATGTGCGCACCTTCTGCTTTATGGCCGACCAGCCGATCATGTTCTTCTTCAAACCGGGGCAATTCGTCACCCTGGAGCTGGAGATCGACGGCCAGCCAATCATGCGCTCGTACACCATCTCCAGCTCGCCCTCGGTGCCGTACAGCTTTTCGCTGACCATCAAGCGCGTGCCTGGCGGCCGGGTGTCGAACTGGCTGCACGACAACATGAAGAAGGCGATGAGCTGCCGGTGCACGGCCCGGTCGGTCTCTTTAACGCCATCGATTTCCCCAACGACAAAGTGCTGTATTTGAGTGGTGGCGTCGGCATTACACCGGTGATGTCGATGGCGCGCTGGTATTTCGATACCAACGCCAACGTCGACATGGTGTTCGTACACAGCGCCCGTTCGCCGCGTGATGTGATCTACCGCCGCGAACTCGACCATATGGCCTCGCGCATCCGTAACTTCGCCCTGCACATCATCTGCGAGAAGCACGGTGAAGGTGAGCCGTGGGCCGGTTATCGCGGCTACCTCAACCAGCCGATGCTGGAACTGATTGCCCCGGACTTCCGCGAGCGGGAGATTTTCTGCTGCGGGCCAACGCCTTACATGAGCGCGGTAAAACGCCTGCTGGAAGCCAATGGCTTCGACATGAGCCGCTACCACGAAGAGTCTTTCGGCGCGACGCCGGCCGAGGACAAAGCCGAAGCCATCGTGCACGCCGAGCAGGCCGCCGATGCGCCGGCGCCGGATGCCGCCGACCTCAATCAGGTGGAGTTCACCGCCACCGGTAAAAGCATTCGCGTAGCGCCGGGCGAGACCGTGCACGCGGCGGCGGCCAAGCTCGGGCTGCATATTCCCAAGGCCTGCGGCATGGGCATTTGCGGCACCTGCAAGGTGATGAAAACGTCGGGTGAGGTGGAGATGGAGCACAACGGCGGGATCACCGACGAGGACGTGGATGAGGGGTACATCCTCTCGTGTTGCAGTGTGCCGAAGGGCGATGTGGTCATCGATTATTGAGCAACCTTTGCGATTCTGGATCCCGAATCGTCGGACCGCCGCCTGCGCGGGGATGACGGAAGTTAAATTCCAGAACACCGTCATCCCCGCGTAGGCGGGGATCCAGAATGTTGCGTCTTACACCGTTTGTCCCTTCAACAACTCCGCATCCTTCGCCACCGCCCGCTTGTACGCCGGGCGGCTGGTGACGCGGTCGATATAGGCTTTGAACGCCGGCAATAACGGCACCACGCCAAACTGCGTGGTCCAGTTCAACGCCGAGGCCCACAACACGTCCGCCGCGCTAAAACGTTCCCCCAGCAGATACGGGCTTTTGGCCAACTGCGCCGCGACTACCGCCAGCACCTCGTCATAGCTGCCATAGGGCGAACGCCGCTTGGGTGCGGGTTCGCGTTGCAGCGAGTGGTCTACCACGGCAGGTTCGAAGCACGACCCATAGAACACCATCCAGCGCAGGTACGGCCCGCGCAACGGATCGTCGATGGCGGGCGCCAGACTCGCCTGGGCGAACAGATCGGCGAGGTAGATAAAGATCGCCCCTTGCTCGGTAATGAGCGCGCCGTTGTGCACGATGGCGGGCACCTTGCCCATCGGGTTGATGGCCAGGTAAGCCGGCTGGCGCTGGTCGCCCTTGTCCAGACTCATCACATGCAGCGCATAGGGCGTGCCGAGTTCTTCCAGCAGCACCAGTGAACCCAGCGAGCGGCTTTGCGGGGCGTAGTGGAGGGTGAGGGTAGACATGGTCGGGCTCCGGCTGATGTGCAGGAGCAACAACATAGTGCAGATAGTGGAGGCGGCAAGGTGATTGGTCGGGCGATGTTTGCCTGACATATTCTGGATCCCTGCCTTCGCAGGGATGACGGTGTTCTTGGAAGAGACTTCCGTCATCCCTGCGAAGGCAGGGATCCAGAATCGTAAGGCGAGCGAAGTTCTTGCAACCGCCACGCACCTTCCATCACACACGCATGCTGCTGCCGATAAAACAGCCGCCAATCACCGTCCCGTTGCGCAAAGTCATAGGCCACCCCAGGCGCCGGGGCGGGCTCTTCGAATTGGCTTTCGCGCTCCGGATTGCCCTGGCCGGGCCCGGTAACCGGCACATACCGATTACGCCCCAGCAAGCGCAGCAGGTGCAGTTGGCCGTGGATAAAACCCTGCAGATGAACGTCGAGAATATCGTCTGCCAGCCAATGCAGACTCTCGCTACGCGGCTCGGCAATCGCCACGCGGTGCAGCACCGCCGGAGCATCGGCGAAGGCGATCAGGGCAATAAAGTGGCCGCAGTCAGACACCCGATGTTCCAGCACCCAATCGCCCGGCACCTGCCAGGTTCCGATCTGGCATTGGTAGGCGCAAAGGTCGCCTTTCTTGCTAGTGCGCAACGGTTGCCAGGTCATGCGTTCACCGCTTTCAGCGGCGCGCTTTGCAGCAACAGCGGCGCGTCGTTCAGCGGCAACAGCACGTCCACTTCCGCCATGTCGGCATAACCCAGCTGCGGTTTGCCGCGCCGCGTCTGGCCGACTTCCAGTTCTAGCTGGCTGTAGGTGTACGAGGTCACGGGGCCGTGGTTGCCGTACTCCAGACTCGGCTGCGCCCACTCCATGCGCAGGCGCACGTGCTCGGCTTCCAGGGCTATCAGTGTGGGCGACGTGCTGTGGGGTTCGCGGTCTTTGCGTTGCCAGACGTGATCCAGCAAGCGCCACGCCTGGCCGCGTTGCCATAACCAGTAGCCGCTGTGCTCGCCGCGTGTGGCGGCGCAGACAAAGGCCGAGCCGTTGTCGCTGAACACCATTTCGGGATCGGGCTGTCGCAGCATCAGGCCGGTGGCGGCGCCGTCCAGCCACAGTTCACCGACGGGATAGCGCAGCGGTGCCAGTGGGTCTTCCATCGGCATCAGGCTGTCGGGAATCCAGGTATGCAGTTCCAGCTTCGGTGCACCCTTGGGCGCCGGCAGCGTGCGGGATTGGTGGTCGGCTTGCAGGTGTTGCCAGAACGCGTCCGGCAGCCACAGATCGCGCACGGCGACCATCGTTTGCACGTGGGCATTGGCGAGCAAGTCGCTCAACGACAGGCGATACGCCGCGTCCGAGGTCAGCGGGCTGACCCGGCCGACCACCTCGGTGTCGGTGACTTCATCCAGCTCCCAGAACTGGTCGATGTTGCAGTGATGCAGCAGCCGTTCCTGGCGGTCGTAAATCAGCAAGCCCCAGCGGCCGCGGCTGGGCATGGGCGAGACGAAGTAGCGGCCGTTGGTGGAGAACTGCGCCGAGGGGCTGGCGTTGAAGACCACGCTGCCGTCGGGCAGCAGGTAGTCGCAGACCAGCGGGCCGCCCATGGCGATTTCGCAGACGTCCAGCAGGCGAATAGGGTCGCCCTCGGGCGTTACCTCGGGCTCGCCGCCACCCCAGGCACTGGCGCCGCGCCATTCGCTGGTGGTGGGAGTGGGTTCCAGTGCGTCGGGTGTTGCAGGCTTTTGTTCTTGCAGGGTCCAGCCCAGGCGTTTGGGGAGTTTGATGAGCAGTACGAGGCCCCCAATCATCACCGCGGCGCCCACGCAGAACGCCAGCCAGAACGCAGGAATGGAGCGGCCGATGCCAATCCCCAAACCGATCAGCCAGAAGAATTGCAGCTGTTGCAGGCGGTAGGGGATCTGGCCGCGGAAGCGGTTGAACAGGGCGCAGGCGGGGAACAGCGCTAGCCAGAAGGTGACGCCGAGGCTCAAGGGTAGAAACACGGGCGATAGCAGGGTGAGGGCGATCCAGCCCAGCTCCATTGGCAGCAGCATTAATAGCTGGGGGAGGGATTTATTAGCGTGTCGGTCGTCCATGAGCGGCTCGGTGAGTGGTGGTTGGCTCAAGATTCTGGGTCCCAGCCTGCGCTGGGACGACGGTGGGCTTAACAAAAACTCCGGTCGCTGGGACCCAGGTGCGGAGGTCTTACAGGCTTACCCCTGCATCACCAACCGAATATCCGCCGCCAACTCACGGACCCGCGCTTCTTCCGTATCCCACGAACACATAAACCGCGCGCCGCCGGCCCCGATAAAGGTATAGAACCGCCAATCCCGCGCCCGCAGCGCTTCAATGGCCGGCTCCGACAGTTGCAAAAATACGCCGTTGGCTTCCACCGGAAACATCAGGCTCACCCCCGGGATATCGCTGACCAACTCGGCCAGCAGCCGCGCGCAGTGGTTGGCGTGGCGGGCGTATTTCATCCAGGCGTCGTTTTCCAGCAAACCGACCCAGGGTGCCGACAGAAAACGCATTTTCGAGGCCAGTTGCCCGGCCTGTTTGCAGCGGTAGTCGAAGTCTTCGGCCAGGTCTTTGTTGAAGAACAGAATCGCCTCGCCAACGGCCATGCCGTTTTTGGTGCCGCCAAAGCACAGCACGTCGATGCCGGCTTTCCAGGTCAGCTCGGCCGGCGAGCAGCCCAAGAACGCACAGGCGTTGGCAAAGCGTGCGCCGTCCATATGCAGGTTCAGGCCCAGTTCGCGGCAGGTGGCGCTGATGGCTTTGAGTTCTTCGGGGCGGTACACGCTGCCGATTTCGGTGGCCTGGGTAAGGGTGACCACGCGTGGTTTCGGGTAGTGGATGTCTTGGCGCTTGAGAGCAATTTCGCGAATGGTGTCTGGCGTCAGCTTGCCGTTTTCAGTGCGCGCGGTGAGCAGCTTGGAACCGTT
Source organism: Pseudomonas sp. CC11G (assembly GCF_056174845.1). NCBI lineage: Bacteria > Pseudomonadati > Pseudomonadota > Gammaproteobacteria > Pseudomonadales > Pseudomonadaceae > Pseudomonas > Pseudomonas sp. CC11G. The sequence continues at coordinate 300,347 of NZ_JBWBZC010000003.1, read as the reverse complement.
GGAAAAGAACTCCGGCGCGCCGCATTCGTCGGTTTCGACGTGGGCGGTCTCGGAGCAGATCACGCTGTGGTAGCTCTGGCACAGCTGCGACAAGGCCAGCGAGTTGGCGGCGGTGCCGTTGAAGGCGAAGTACACCTCGCAGTCGGTTTCAAACAAGCGGCGGAAATGGTCGGAGGCGCGGGCCGTCCATTGGTCTTCGCCGTAGGCGCGCTCATGGCCCTGGTTGGCCTGCGCCATGGCGGCCCAGGCTTCCGGGCAGATGCCGGAGTAGTTGTCGCTGGCGAATTGCTGGGTGTTGTCGGTCATGGCGGGAAATCCTGCTTACGGCGATGGCCAACACTGTAGCGCGGGTCGGCCATGTGTCGTTTCAAAGAGCGACGGTTCATGACGGCGTACGGCCTTGGTCGGATTGAGCATTTTGACGTCGCAAACAGGCATATGGGTGGGCCGGCTATTTCGCAGAATCGCTAACAACGCAGAACCGCTCCGCATGCCGGGGTGGGCGCTCTAATAATGTTGCGGCAGCCGCTGTCGCTGGAGACCGAGATGTTCAGCAAAAACGACCAGATCAAAGGCTACGACGATGAACTGCTGGCTTATATCGACGCTGAAGAAGCGCGCCAGGAGCACCACATCGAGCTGATCGCCTCGGAGAACTACACCAGCAAGCGCGTGATGGAAGCCCAGGGCAGCGGCCTGACCAACAAGTACGCCGAAGGCTATCCGGGCAAGCGTTACTACGGCGGCTGTGAGCATGTGGATAAAGTCGAGCAGCTAGCCATCGACCGCGCCAAGGAACTGTTCGGCGCCGACTACGCCAACGTGCAACCGCACTCCGGCAGCCAGGCCAACGCCGCTGTTTACCTGGCCCTGCTGCAAGCCGGCGACACCGTGCTGGGCATGAGCCTGGCCCACGGCGGCCACCTGACCCACGGCGCAAAAGTGAGTTTTTCCGGCAAGCTCTACAACGCCGTGCAGTACGGCATCGACACCGAAACCGGGCTGATCGATTACGACGAAGTCGAGCGCCTGGCCGTCGAGCACAAGCCAAAAATGATCATTGCCGGTTTCTCGGCCTACTCGAAAACCCTGGATTTCCCGCGTTTCCGCGAAATTGCCGACAAGGTGGGCGCGTACTTCTTCGTCGACATGGCCCACGTGGCCGGTCTGGTCGCTGCCGGGCTGTACCCGAACCCGCTGCCCTATGCCGACGTGGTCACCACCACCACCCACAAAACCCTGCGCGGCCCGCGCGGCGGTCTGATTCTGGCCAAGGCCAACCCGGACCTGGAAAAGAAATTCCAGTCCGCCGTTTTCCCCGGTGGCCAGGGCGGCCCGCTGATGCACGTGATTGCCGGCAAAGCGGTGTGCTTCAAGGAAGCGCTGGAGCCTGGCTTCAAGGTGTATCAGCAGCAAGTGATCGACAACGCCCAGGCCATGGCTAAGGTATTTATCGAGCGCGGTTACGACGTGGTGTCCGGCGGTACCGACAACCACCTGTTCCTGGTCAGCCTGATTCGTCAGGGCCTGACCGGCAAAGACGCCGACGCCGCCCTCGGCCGTGCCGGCATCACCGTGAACAAGAACGCCGTGCCGAACGACCCGCAGTCGCCGTTCGTGACCTCGGGCCTGCGCATCGGTACGCCGGCCATTACCAGCCGTGGTTTCAAAGTGGCGCAGAGCGTGGAACTGGCAGGCTGGATCTGCGACATCCTCGACCACCTCGGCGATGCCGATGTCGAGGCGCAGGTGGCCAAGCAGGCCGCCGCCCTGTGCGCGGATTTCCCCGTCTACAAATGATCTCACCGGTTTGATTTCACCCGCCTCGCGCCAGCAGTCGGCGCGGGGACGCAGCGAGGAGCACCTCTGATGCAACGTTATTCCGGCTTCGGCCTGTTCAAGCACTCGCTCAGCCATAACGAAAACTGGCAGCGCATGTGGCGCAACCCCACACCCAAACCGGTGTATGACGTGATCATCGTCGGCGGTGGCGGCCATGGCCTGGCCACCGCCTACTACCTGGCCAAAGTGCACGGCATCACCAACGTGGCGGTGATCGAAAAGGGTTACCTGGGCGGCGGCAATACCGCACGTAACACCACCATCGTGCGCTCCAACTACCTGTGGGATGAATCGGCGCACCTGTACGAACACGCGATGAAACTGTGGGAAGGGCTGTCGCAAGACATCAACTACAACGTGATGTTCTCGCCGCGCGGCGTGTACAACCTGTGCCACACCCTGCAAGACATGCGCGACTCCGAGCGCCGGGTGAGCGCCAACCGCCTTAACGGCATCGACGGCGAACTGCTGGATGCCAAGCAGACCGCAGCGGAAATTCCGTACCTCGACTGCTCGAAAAACACTCGCTACCCGGTGATGGGCGCCACCGTGCAACGCCGCGCCGGCGTGGCCCGTCACGACGCCGTGGCCTGGGGCTATGCCCGTGCCGCTGATTCCCTGGGTGTGGACCTGATTCAGCAAACCGAAGTGATCGGCTTCCGTAAGGAAAACGGCGTGGTCATCGGCGTGGAAACCAGCAAAGGCTTTATCGGCGGCAAGCGCGTCGGCGTGGTCACGGCCGGTAACTCCGGGAATATGGCCAAGCTCGCCGGGTTCCGTCTGCCGCTGGAATCCCATCCGTTGCAGGCGCTGGTGTCCGAGCCGATCAAGCCGATTATCGACAGCGTGATCATGTCCAACGCCGTGCACGGTTACATCAGCCAGTCCGACAAGGGCGACCTGGTGATCGGCGCCGGTATCGACGGTTATGTCGGTTACGGCCAGCGCGGCTCCTACCCGACCATCGAACACACCCTGCAAGCCATCGTCGAGATGTTCCCGGTATTGAGCCGCGTGCGCATGAACCGCCAGTGGGGCGGCATCGTGGACACCTCGCCGGATGCCTGCCCGATCATCAGCAAAACGCCGGTGACGAACCTGTTCTTCAACTGCGGTTGGGGCACCGGTGGCTTCAAGGCCACGCCGGGTTCGGGCCATGTGTTTGCCGCCAGTTTGGCCACTGGCGAAATGCACCCGCTGGCCAAGCCGTTCTCGATGGACCGTTTCCATAACGGCGCGTTGATCGACGAACACGGCGCGGCAGCGGTAGCGCACTAATCAGGGGCGATCCCCTCTCCCGCGTGCGGGAGAGGGTGCCCGAAGGGCGGGTGAGGGGCTGTTAGCCGCAAGGCAAAACCCTCTCCCCCAGCCCCTCTCCCACAAGTGGGCAGAGGGGAGCAAAACACGAATTCTGGAGGTACGGCCATGCTGCAAATTTTCTGCCCTCACTGTGGCGAGTTACGCGCTGAAGAGGAATTCCATGCGGCCGGCCAGGCCCATATTCCTCGTCCGCTCGAGCCCAACGGCTGCACCGATCAGGAGTGGGGCGACTATCTGTTCTTCCGCGACAACCCCCGTGGCATTCACCACGAGCTGTGGATTCACGCCGCCGGCTGCCGCCAGTACTTCAACGCGACCCGCGACACCATCAGCTACGAGATTTTCGAAACCTACAAAATTGGCGAGAAACCCTCGGTGACCGCCAAACCGAAAGCGGCCGCCCCAGGAGAACAGGCATGAGCCAGATCAACCGCCTGAACAACGGTGGCCGGATCAACCGTAACCAGCCGCTGACCTTCACCTTCAACGGCACCACCTACCAGGGTTTTGCCGGCGATACCCTGGCCGCAGCCCTGTTGGCCAACGGCGTCGATATCGTCGGCCGCAGCTTCAAATACTCGCGCCCGCGCGGCATCGTCGCTGCCGGTGCCGAAGAGCCGAATGCCGTGTTGCAGATCGGTTCCCGTGAAGCCACGCAGATTCCTAACGTGCGTGCCACGCAACAGGCGCTTTACAGCGGCCTGGTCGCCACCAGCACCAATGGCTGGCCGAGTGTGAACAACGACGTGATGGGCATTCTGGGTAAGGTCGGCGGCGACATGATGGCGCCCGGTTTTTACTACAAGACGTTCATGTATCCGCAGTCGATGTGGATGACCTACGAGAAATACATCCGTAAAGCCGCCGGCCTTGGCCGTGCGCCGAAAGAAAACGACCCGGACCGCTACGACCATATGAACCAGCACTGCGACGTGCTGGTGGTCGGTGGCGGTGCGGCCGGTCTGGCCGCTGCCCTGGCCGCTGGCCGTGCCGGTGCACGGGTGATTCTGGCCGACGAGCAGGAAGAGTTCGGCGGCCAACTGCTGGACAGCCGCGAAAGCCTCGACGGTCGCCCGGCGGCCGATTGGGTGGCCAAGGCGGTCGCTGAATTGAAAGCCATGCCCGAGGTGCTGCTGTTGCCGCGCTCGACCGTCAACGGCTACCACGACCACAACTTCCTCACCATTCACGAACGTCGTTTCGACCATGTTGGTGAAGTCGCTCCCCTCGGCGAGACGCGCCAACGTATGCACCGCGTACGCGCCAAGCGTGTAGTGCTGGCAACCGGCGCCCATGAACGTCCGCTGGTGTACGGCAACAACGACGTGCCGGGCAATATGCTCGCCGGCGCCGTGTCCACCTATGTGCGCCGTTATGGCGTGGCACCGGGCAAACAGCTGGTGCTGTCCACCACCAACGACTTCGCCTACCGCGTCGCGCTGGACTGGCTGGAAGCCGGCTTGAAAGTCGTGGCCATCGCCGACGCCCGTGGCAACCCACGCGGCGCCTGGGTGGAAGAAGCCCGCGCCAAAGGCATCCGCGTTCTCACCGGCAGCGCCGTGATTGAAACCCGTGGCAGTAAGCGGGTGAGTGCGGCACGTGTCGCCGCCATCGACCCGGTTGGCCATAAAGTCACCAGCCCCGGCGAGTGGCTGGAGTGCGACACTGTGGCCACCTCCGGCGGCTACAGCCCGGTTGTGCACCTGGCCTCGCACCTGGGCGGCAAGCCGATCTGGCGTGAAGACCTGCTGGCCTTTGTGCCGGGTGAAGGGTTTCAGAAACGCGTGTGTGCCGGTGCCGTCAACGGCGTGTTCCAGCTCGGCGATGTATTGGCCGATGGGTTTGAGGCCGGCGTAAAAGCCGCTGGCGAAGTGGGCTTTGCCCCGGTCAGCGGTGAAGTGCCCAGCGTGGCCACACGCAGCGAAGAAGCCAGCATTGCGCTGTTCCAGGTGCCCCACGAGAAGTCCACCGCCCGTGGCCCGAAACAGTTTGTCGACCTGCAGAACGACGTGACCAGCGCCGGTATCGAGCTGGCCACCCGCGAAGGCTTCGAGTCGGTCGAGCACGTGAAACGCTACACCGCCCTCGGTTTTGGTACCGACCAGGGCAAGCTCGGCAATATCAACGGCCTGGCGATTGCCGCGCGTTCGCTGAACATCAGCATTGCGCAGATGGGCACCACCATGTTCCGCCCTAACTACACCCCGGTGACTTTCGGGTCGGTAGCCGGGCGTAACTGCGGCGCCTTGTTCGACCCGGTGCGCTACACCGCGCTGCACGCCTGGCACCTGGCGCAAGGCGCCGAGTTCGAAGACGTCGGCCAGTGGAAACGCCCGTGGTACTTCCCGAAAAACGGTGAAGACCTGCACGCCGCCGTGGCTCGCGAATGCAAAGCCGTGCGCGACAGCGTCGGCCTGCTGGATGCCTCCACCCTCGGCAAGATCGACATTCAAGGCCCGGATGCCCGCGAGTTCCTCAACCGCGTATACACCAACGCCTGGACCAAGCTGGACGTGGGCAAAGCCCGCTACGGCCTGATGTGCAAAGAAGACGGCATGGTGTTCGACGACGGCGTGACCGCGTGCCTGGCCGACAACCACTTCCTGATGACCACCACCACCGGCGGCGCGGCCCGCGTGATGCAGTGGCTGGAGATTTACCACCAGACCGAGTGGCCGGACCTCAAGGTGTACTTCACCTCGGTGACCGACCACTGGGCCACCATGACCCTCTCCGGCCCCAACAGCCGCAAGCTGCTGGCCGAGGTCACCGACATCGATCTGGACCGTGAAGGCTTCCCCTTTATGACTTGGAAGGAAGGCCTGGTGGGCGGCGTACCGGCGCGGGTGTTCCGTATCTCGTTTACCGGTGAGCTGTCCTACGAAATCAACGTGCAGGCCGACTACGCCATGGGCGTGCTGGAGAAAATCGTCGCCGCCGGCAAGCAGTTCAACCTGACCCCGTACGGCACCGAAACCATGCACGTACTGCGGGCCGAGAAGGGCTTCATCATCGTCGGCCAGGACACCGACGGTTCGGTGACCCCGGACGATCTGAACATGGGCTGGTGCGTCGGCCGTACCAAGCCGTTCTCGTGGATCGGCTGGCGCGGCATGAACCGCGAAGACTGCGTGCGCGAGAACCGCAAGCAGCTGGTTGGCTTGAAACCGGTCGACCCGAACCTGGTGCTGCCCGAAGGCGCGCAACTGGTGTTCGACACCCAGCAGCAAATTCCCATGGCCATGGTCGGTCACGTGACCTCCAGCTACTACAGCGCGAGCCTGGGTTACAGCTTTGCCCTGGCGATGGTCAAAGGCGGTTTGAAACGCATGGGCGAGAAGGTGTTTGCACCGTTGGCCGATGGCCGTTTCGTCGAAGCGGAAATCTGTGGCTCGGTGTTCTTCGATCCGAAAGGGGAGCAGCAGAATGTGTGATCTCCACTCTCTCCACGTTTTGCCAGTGAGGTTCGTATGACGGCTATCAACGTTTATCAGCAGCGCCCCGAGGGCGGTCAGGCCGAGTCTCCGCTGTTCCACGCAGGTCTCACGGATGCCGCCGGCAAAGGCAAAGCCAGCGCCGGGATTCAGCTGCGCGAGCGCAAGCTGCTGGGGCACTTAACCATCCGTGGCGACAGCCATGACGCCGCCTTTGCTGGCGCCATCCACAAAGCCACCGGCCTGGAATTGCCGGGCGCGTTGGCGCTGGTGAGTGCCGGCGAAAGCTCGCTGCAATGGATGGGCCCGGATGAGTGGCTGCTGGTGGTACCGGGCGGCAGCGAATTCGAGGTCGAGAAAAAACTGCGTGAAGCCCTCGACGGGCAGCACATTCAAGTGGTGAACGTCAGCGGCGGCCAGACCCTGCTGGAACTCACCGGCAGCAAGGTGCGTGAGTTGCTGATGAAGTCCACCAGCTACGACGTGCACCCGAAGAATTTCCCGGTCGGCAAGGCCGTGGGCACCACGTTCGCCAAATCGCAGCTGGTGATTCGCCACACCGCCGAAGACACCTGGGAACTGCTGGTACGCCGCAGCTTCTCCGACTACTTCTGGCTGTGGCTGCAGGATGCCAGTCAGGAATATGGGCTGGCGGTAAAAGCCTAAAGCTCAGGCCTTTCCTTTGTGGGAGAGGCTTCAGCCTCGATTGCCTTTTCCAGGAATCGAGGCTGAAGCCTCTCCCACAGAGAACGACGTTTCTCCCGGAGAACAGCATGAGCCGCACCCCCGATACCTGGATTCTCACCGCCTCCTGCCCGAGCATTCTCGGCACTGTGGATGCGGTGACGCGTTATCTGTTCGAGCAGGGCTGCTACGTCACCGAGCACCACAGCTTCGATGATCGGCTGTCGGCGCGGTTCTTTATCCGCATCGAATTTCGCCAGCCCGAGACCTTCGCCGAACTGGATTTTCGCGACGGCCTGGCTGCCCGCGTGGCGAGCTTCGGCATGGACTTCGAGCTCACCCCGCCGAACTACCGCAGCAAGGTGGTGATCATGGTTTCCAAGGCCGATCACTGCCTGAACGACTTGCTCTACCGGCAACGCATCGGCCAGCTGCCGATGGACGTGGTCGCCGTGGTGTCCAACCACCCCGACCTGGAACCGCTGGCGCGCTGGCACGACATTCCCTATCACCACTTCCCCCTCGACCCGGCCGACAAGCCGGCGCAGGAACGCCAGGTGATGCAGGTGATCGCTGACACCGGCGCCGAGCTGGTGATTCTTGCCCGCTATATGCAGGTGCTGTCGCCGGAGCTGTGCCGCAAGCTCGATGGCTGGGCGATCAATATCCACCACTCGCTGCTGCCCGGTTTCAAAGGCGCCAAGCCATATCACCAGGCCTACGAGAAAGGCGTAAAGCTGGTCGGCGCGACCGCCCACTACATCAACAACGACCTCGACGAAGGCCCGATCATTGCCCAGGGCGTAGAGCCGGTGGACCACAGCCACTACCCCGAAGATTTGATCGCCAAGGGGCGCGACATTGAATGCCTGACGTTGGCCAAAGCCGTGGGTTATCACATTGAGCGGCGCGTGTTTCTCAACGCCAGCCGTACCGTTGTTCTTTAACTGTGCGTTGAATTGATGAGCTGAAAATCACCCCGAAGAGGGCATTCCGCTCTGCCTTTGCGGCCTCTTCCGCTACAGACACATAACTCCAGTGCAGAACCGCGCGGTGCTGTTTGGCTGCGCCTTTGTAATCACAAAAACAAACGGAGAATCACCTATGTCTGGTAATCGTGGCGTCGTTTATCTCGGCGCTGGCAAGGTCGAAGTACAGAAGATCGACTATCCGAAAATGCAGGACCCGCGCGGGCGCAAGATCGAGCACGGGGTCATCCTCAAAGTGGTGTCCACCAATATCTGCGGCTCTGACCAGCACATGGTCCGTGGCCGTACCACCGCGCAGGTGGGGCTGGTGCTGGGCCACGAAATTACCGGTGAAGTGATCGAGAAGGGCAGCGATGTCGAGCACCTGAAAATCGGTGATCTGGTGTCGGTGCCGTTCAACGTCGCCTGTGGCCGCTGCCGTTCCTGCAAGGAGCAACACACCGGTGTGTGCCTGACCGTAAACCCGGCCCGCCCGGGTGGTGCGTATGGCTATGTGGACATGGGTGATTGGGTCGGCGGCCAGGCTGAGTACGTGCTGGTGCCGTATGCCGATTTCAACCTGCTGAAGCTGCCGGACCGTGACAAGGCGATGGAGAAGATCCGCGACCTGACGTGCCTCTCCGACATTCTGCCGACGGGCTACCACGGCGCGGTAACCGCCGGCGTTGGGCCGGGCAGTACGGTGTATGTGGCCGGTGCCGGTCCGGTGGGTTTGGCGGCTGCTGCTTCTGCGCGTTTGCTCGGTGCTGCCGTGGTGATCATTGGCGATGTAAACCCGGTGCGCTTGGCGCATGCCAAGGCGCAGGGTTTCGAGATTGCCGACCTGTCGACGGATACGCCATTGCATGAGCAGATTGCGGCGCTGCTGGGTGAGCCGGAAGTGGATTGCGCTGTCGATGCGGTGGGTTTCGAAGCCCGTGGTCATGGGCATGCGGGGGCGCAGCACGAGGCGCCGGCTACCGTGCTCAACTCCCTGATGGGTGTGGTGCGGGTGGCGGGCAAGATCGGGATTCCGGGGTTGTATGTGACGGAAGATCCGGGTGCGATTGATCAGGCGGCGAAGATGGGCAGCCTGAGCATCCGCTTCGGGTTGGGCTGGGCGAAATCCCACAGCTTCCATACCGGGCAGACGCCGACCATGAAGTACAACCGCCAGTTGATGCAGGCGATCATGTGGGATCGCATCAATATTGCTGAGGTGGTGGGGGTGCAGGTGATTAGCCTGGATGACGCGCCGCGCGGGTACGGCGAGTTCGATGCCGGGGTACCGAAGAAGTTTGTGATTGATCCGCACAAGACGTTTAGCGCGGCGTAACACCAAGGCAGCCCACGGGCTGCCTTTTTATTTCCATTGAGCCAGCACGCCCGGCAACTCGGCCAGCGCGCGAATCTCTGCATCTGGCTTTCCTTCGCCTTCCCAGCTTTTCCCCTTCGGGTTAAACCAGATCGCGCGCATGCCGGCGTTCTGTGCGCCGCGGATGTCGTCGGCGGGGTGGTCGCCGACATGCACACCGGCATGGGCTTCAACGCCGGCGTGCTGCAACGCGGTTATAAACGGCAGCGGGTCAGGTTTGCCCACGCCCAGGTCTTCGGCGCACAGCGCGAAGCGGAAGTAATCGGCCAGCCCAAGGCGGCGTACGTCGGCGTTGCCGTTGGTGATGACGCCGAGGGTGTAGCGCTCGGTCAGGTGTTCCAGGGTGGGCACGGTGTCGTCGAAAAAGGTGATGCGATGGCGGGCATCGAGCATGGCGTGAAAGGCTTGCTCGGCCATCTGTTGCGATTGCTCGGCGCTGTAACCCACCCCTTCCATAGCCAGAAACAACGTGCGCTTGCGCAGCTCGCTCAAGCGATACCGCAGCGTCGGTTCAGCGGCCAATACCTGGCTGCGAATACTCCACAGATGCTCCACCGGCAGCGCCGCCAACAACGGTGCGTTTTCGGCCAGCCAGCTGCGCATGGCGGCTTCGGCGCCGGTGATGACGGGCAGGTTGTCCCACAGGGTGTCGTCGAGGTCGAAGGTGATCAGTTGAATGCTCATGGCTCACTGCTTTTGCGTTTGGCGCGGGGGTGGGCACCGTCGTAGACCGTGGCCAGATGCTGGAAGTCCAGGTGGGTATAGATCTGTGTGGTCGCGATATCGGCGTGGCCGAGCAGCTCCTGCACGGCGCGTAAGTCCTGGGACGATTCGAGCATATGGCTGGCGAAGGAGTGGCGCAGCATATGCGGGTGCAGGTGCTGACCCAGTTCGCGCACACCGGCCTGACCGACCCGCAGTTGAATGGCCCGTGGCCCCAGGCGCCGGCCTTTGGCACTGACAAATACGGCGTCGTCCGGCGGGTTGGCCAGGGCTCGTTGCGGCAGCCAGATTTCCAGCGCTTCACGGGCTTTGCGGCCCAGCGGCAGTACGCGGGTTTTGCTGCCTTTACCGAACACTTCCACCAGGCCACCGGGCAAGTCGAGCTGTTGCAAATTGAGGCCGGCCAATTCGGCCAGACGCAGGCCAGAGGAGTAGAACAGCTCTAACATGGCCTGGTCGCGCAGGCCGATAAAGTCGTCTTCCACTGCGCCGTCCAGCAGCTGCGAAGTGCGGTCGGCATCCAGGGTGCGCGGCAGGCGACGTTCGCGTTTGGGCGGGGCCACGCCGGTGGCGGGGTCGTGTTGGCAAACGCCTTCGCCGATCAAGTAGCTGTAAAGGCCGCGGGTGGCTGAGAGTAGGCGCGCCAGGCTACGGGCCGACAGGCCCTGCTGGTGCAGGCGAGCGACGAAACTGCGCAGGTTACGTACATCGAGTTTTGCCCAACTGGCGATGCCTTGCTTTTCGCACAGCTCAACCAGTTTCAGCAGGTCGCGTTGATAGGCATCGAGGGTGTGCGGCGACATCTGCCGCTCGCTGCGCAGGTGTTGCAGATAGGCATCCAGGGCAGCGTGCATCAGGCCTTGCTCCTCCAGGCGCGCGCTTTGCGCTGCGCGCCAGGCTGGTTAGCGTACCGAGCGCAGCGGCGTGGCGAAGCGCGGCAGAACGCGGGCGAGAACTTCGGCGATATAGCCGAGAAACAGGGTGCCAAGCGAGCTTTTGTAGTGCTGCGGATCGGGGCTGCCGATCGCCAGCACGCCATGCAAGCCTTGATGGCTGAGGGCAACCACGGCGGCGGAGCCTACGCCGTCGCGCTCGTCTTCACCAAACAGAAAGGCCAGCTCGTGGCTGCGCAGCACGCCGCAGATGGTCTTGCCGTCGGCCAGCAAGCCGCCGATGGCTTGATGGGCTTCGGCAAAGCTCACCGAACGACCCACGCCGGTCGGCGTTTCGCTGAACAGGGTCAGGCTGACAAAGGGCACCTGAAACTCGTGACGCAGGCTGTCTTCAACCGCGCTGACCACTTCTTCCAGGGTGCCGGCGTCGAGCAAATCGAGCACCAGGCGACGGGTCTTGTCGAACAGCCGATCGTTGTCGCGGGCGACATCCATCAGTTGCGAAAGACGGTGGCGCATTTCGATATTGCGCTCACGCAGCAGCTTGACCTGACGCTCTACCAGCGACACCGACTCGCCGCGCTGATGCGGAATACGCAGTTCGGGAATCAGCTCATCGTGGTCGACGAAAAACTCCGGGTGGGCACGCAAATAAGCGGCCACCGCTTCGGCGTCCAGAGGCGTGCTTGGGTCTTGCTGCTTGTCGGTCATAGGCGAACCTGCCCTTCATAAACCCGGACGGCGGGTCCGGTCATCATTACGGGGTGCCCCGGGCCTGCCCATTCAATAAACAGGCGACCGCCAGGCAGTTCGAGTTGCAGAGGTGAATCCATCCAGCCTTGGCTGATTGCCGCGACTGCTGCCGCGCAAGCGCCGGTACCGCAGGCCTGGGTTTCCCCGGCGCCACGTTCCCACACGCGCAACTTGGCGTGCTGACGGTCGAGCACCTGCAGAAAACCAACGTTCACGCGCTGTGGAAAACGCGGGTGATGTTCCAGCTTCGGCCCCAGCGTATGTACCGGTGCTGTGGTCACATCATCGACACGCAGCACGGCGTGCGGATTGCCCATGGACACCGCCGCCAGCTCCACTGAAGTGCCGTCGACATCCACGGTGTAGTTCAGCGCCTGGCTATCGGCCTGGAACGGAATGCGGGCTGGCTCAACGATCGGTGCGCCCATATTGACGCTGATCTGGCCGTCGGCACGCACATCGAGCTCGATGATGCCGCCGGTGGTTTCCACGCGAATCTGCCGTTTCATGGTCAGGCGTTTATCGAGCACAAAGCGGGCAAAGCAGCGCGCACCGTTGCCGCATTGCTCCACTTCCGAACCGTCGGAGTTGAAGATGCGGTAGCGGAAGTCCACGTCCGGATTGGTAGGCGGCTCCACCAGCAGCAGTTGGTCGAAACCAACGCCGGTGTTGCGGTCGCCCCATTGTTTGGCGTGTTTGGGCTGGATATGCGCGTGCTGGCTGACTAGGTCCAAGACCATGAAGTCATTGCCCAGCCCGTGCATTTTGGTGAATCGCAGCAGCATGACCGTTACTCCGGCAGCAGGCTTTCGCCAGCATAGAGTTCTTGCACGGTCTCGCGGCGGCGCACTTCGTAAGCCTGTTCGCCGTCCACCAGCACTTCGGCGCAACGGCCACGGGTGTTGTAGTTGGAGCTCATGGCAAAACCATAGGCGCCCGCCGAACACACCGCCAGCAAATCACCTTCCTGCAGCGCCAGTTCACGACCTTTGGCCAGGAAGTCGCCGGTCTCGCAGATCGGCCCGACGATGTCGTAAGCGCGTGCAGCACCTTCGCGTGGCTGCACCGGCACCACGTCCATCCACGCTTGGTACAGGGCGGGGCGGATCAGGTCGTTCATCGCCGCGTCGACGATGGCGAAGTCTTTGTGTTCGGTGTGCTTGAGGTATTCCACCTGAGTCAGCAGCACGCCGCCGTTGGCGACGATATAGCGGCCCGGCTCGAACACCAGCTTCAGGTCGCGGCCGGCGGTGCGCTCACGCACGGCTTTGATGTAGTCGCTGACCAGCGGCGGGGTTTCGTCTTTGTAACGAACGCCGACGCCACCACCAAGATCGAGGTGCTGAATCTGAATACCACGCGCGGCGAGGCGATCGATCAGCGCCAGCAGGCGGTCGAGGGCATCGAGGAACGGCGGCAGGCTGGTGAGTTGCGAACCGATATGGCAGTCCACACCCAGCACTTTCAGGTTCGGCAATTCGGCGGCGCGGGCATACACCGCTTCGGCATCGGCAATGGCGATACCAAATTTGTTTTCTTTGAGGCCGGTGGAAATGTACGGGTGGGTGCCGGCATCGACGTCCGGGTTTACGCGCAGCGAGATCGGGGCGATCAGATCCTGCTCGGCGGCCACCAGTTGCAGGCGCTCAAGCTCATCGGTGGACTCGACGTTAAAGCAGTGCACGCCTACTTCCAGCGCTCGGCGCATGTCGTCGCGGCTTTTTCCTACACCGGAAAAAACGATTTTGCCCGGCTCGCCACCGGCAGCCAGTACACGCTCCAGCTCGCCTGCCGACACGATATCGAAGCCCGCGCCCAGACGGGCCAGCAGGTTTAGAACCGCGAGGTTGGAGTTGGCTTTGACCGCGTAACACACCAGGTGCGGCACGCCTTGGAGGGCGTCGGCATAGGCGTTGAATTGCGCGCTGATGTGCGCCCGCGAGTAAACGTAAGTGGGCGTGCCAAAGCGCTCGGCAATGGCGGACAACGCCACACCCTCCGCAAACAGTTCGCCTGTGCGGTAATTGAAGGCGTGCATACCGCCTCCTTAATGGGTGTGTTCAGCAGAAGGTTGATCTTCGCCTGGCAGGTACAGCGGGCCTTTCTGGCCACAGCCGCTGAGCAGAGACGAAATAGCGACGAGCGCGATAAGGGCAGTCAGTAACCGCTTCATGGCGGATTCCTTGTAAAAGCAGTGATTGGGCCCGAGTATACCGGCCCCCCGGCGCCTTGCCTATGCGCCAACCTCTCCCGTGCAGCGGCCTCTGGCGCTATCGTATTGGCCTAGGTTGCTGTCACTTTGGCCTCACACAGGAGCTTCGATGGATACTCCAACGCCCCTCGCCGGCTCGGTCTCGGTCGCCTATTTGCAGGGGCTGCTGGACTATCTGGGGCGTCACGGCGTCGCTGTCGACACCTTGCTTGAGCCCTTGCAGCTGAGCCCCGAGTTATTGGCTCAGCGCGATCAACGGGTGGCGGCGTCGGTCTATCTGGAGTTGATGACGCGTGGTGTGGCGCTAACGGGTGACGAGTTTTTCGGCCTGCACCTGGGCGAAGCGGTGCGGCCCGGTTACTACGGCGTGCTCGGTTACCTGTTGATGAGTTGCGCCACCCTGGGCGATGCACTGCACCGTCAAGCGCGCTACGCCACGCTGGTTGGCAGCCTCGGGCATGTAGATCTGGCCGACGAACCGCCCCGGCCGGGGCTGGAGCCGCAAGTGGCGCACAGCTGGCAACCGCTACCGCAACAGCAGCGCCACCTCAGCGAAGAAACCCTGGCCGGCTGGACCACCTTCGGCCACTGGATCAGCGGCCTGGATATTCCGCCCACCGAAGTGCGTTTCCAGCACCCGGCCCCCGCCGACACGAGTGAATACCAGCGGATCTTTCGCTGCCCGGTGCTGTTTTCCCAAGCCGATAACGCCCTGATTTTCCCCAAGCGGCTGCTGCAAGCGCCGCTCGGCCAGGCCGATGCGCAAGTGCTGCAGATGCTCGACGGCTATGCCGACCGCCTGCTCAGTGAACTGCGCCAGGGCCAGCAAGTGCTGGATCGCGCGCGCCTGGAACTGGCCAAACAACTGGCGGATGAAGGCCCTGATCTAGAGCGGCTGGCCCAGGTGTTGGCACTCAGCCCGCGCACCTTGCAGCGCCGTCTGCGCGAGACCGGGTTATCATTCAGCCAACTGGTGGATGAAACCCGGCAGCAGCTTGTGCTGCACTACCTGCGCGACCCGACGCTGGAATTGGCTGATATCGCCTTTTTCGTCGGGTTTAGCGAGGCCGGTTCACTGGCCCGTGCGTTCCGTCGCTGGACCGGCCAAAGCCCGGCCGAGTACCGCCGCACGTTGCTGGGCTGAATTCGCTAACCAAATGAAAGCAACGCACCGCGGTGACGTTGCCCTATTTTTTGCCTGAGGTGCCCGTTATGAGTTTGACCGAAGCGCGTTTTCACGACCTGGTGGATGCCACCCAGGAATCGGTAGAAGACATTTTCGATGACAGCGGTCTGGACCTCGACCTGGAGAACTCCGCCGGCATCCTCACCGTACGGTTCGCCAACGGCACGCAGCTGATCCTCAGCCGCCAGGTGCCGATCCGCCAGTTGTGGGTTGCTGCGCGCTCCGGTGGTTTCCACTTCGATTACGACAGCGCGACCGACCGCTGGATCTGCGATACCAGCGACGAGCTGTTGGGCGAAATGCTCGCGCGCATCACGCTGGAGCAAGCTGAAGAGGCGATCGAGTTCGATGAGCTCTGAAAACCCGTCTTCTGCGGCCGTTATGTTCCAACCGGTGCCCGGAACGGTAGCGCCGGCCGAAGACATCGTGCTGTCGCCCTGCCGCCGCGAATGCTGCCTGGATGACGATGACGTCTGCCTGGGTTGCGGGCGGCTGCTGGCGGAAATTCGCGAATGGAAAGCCGCCGATAGCCCGCGTCGCCGCGAAATCATCGGCTTGGCCCTGGCGCGGGTTAAGCCCTCGCCGTTCCGGCAGATTTGACCAAGTAGTCATGTTCTGTGCTACGGTCGGCCCAGCCTCACCCGAATGAGGCACCTATCAAACCCCGGCTCACGTCGGGGTTTTTCTTTATTGCCGCCTGGGATTTACCGCCCACCGAATATGAGTGCCGAGCCATGACTGCTCCTGCGATCACCATTACCCGTCTCGACCTGCAACGCCTTGAACGCCTGCTCGACAGCCTGGAGGACTTTAGCCCCGGCGCCCAAGCTCTGGAGGCGGAGCTGGCGCGCGCGCAAGTCGTCGGCCATGACGAAGTGCCGGCGGGTGTGGTGACGATGAATTCGCAGGTGTTTTGCCGTGAAGAAAGCAGCGGCAAGGAATACCACCTGACCCTCGTTTACCCGAACGAGGCCGGTGCCGAAGGCACTGTATCGATTCTGGCCCCGGTGGGCAGCGCATTGCTGGGCCTGTCGGTCGGTCAGCATATCGACTGGCCAACGCCGGCCGGCAAGTTGATCCAGCTGACAGTGCTGGCAGTCGAATATCAGCCAGAAGCGGCAGGAGCTTACAGTCTGTAGTCAGCGAGTGTTTTTAGTGTAAGGGCTCACTCACCGCAGCGAGCCCGCCATGTCCAGCCTGCCCATGTATTTCCCCTCGACCTTCTCCCTTCCTCAAGCGTTGCGCTGTGCGGAACTGGTGGACTGTGCGTATCAGCAGTACACCCAGTGGGTGATGCAGGGCAAACCGCGCAAACCCGAACATTTTGTCTGGCAGACGCCGGATAGGCCGGGCTGGCAGTTTTCCGCGCCGGTCTGGAGCGTGTTGAGCGAACTGCACTTTATCAATGAGTCTGAGCCGTTCGGCTTTGCCGCCCGGGACCCGCAAGGCGCGGTCTATCTGGCGTTTCGCGGCACCGATACGGCGCAGGATTGGCTCGACGATCTGCAGTTGCACCAGCAGCACTATCCCTGGCAGCCGGATGTAGGCCTGGTGCACGTTGGTTTTCTGAAGCTCTATGCATCGCTGCGGGAATTGGCGATGCAAGCGGTGGATGGCCTGCATCCATCCGGCTCGCTCTGGGTGTGCGGCCACAGTTTAGGCAGCAGCCTGTCCAGCCTGGCCGTATTGGATATGCGCGAGCGTTGGCCGGATTTGCCGTTGCAGCACTACAACTTCGCCAGTCCGCGCCTAGCTTCGCCGACCTTTGCCCGGTATTACAACAGCCTGAATGTGCCGACCTTCCGGGTCGTCAACGACAGCGACGTGGTGCCGGATATACCGCCTGGCGTCGTAGATACCTGGCTCTATCAGCATCTAGGGCAGGCCGTCACCTTTACCGCCAGCTATGCCAGCCTGGCCGGGGTGCACAGCCTGGCGGACTGCTACCTGTATGCCTTGAACCACCCGCAGGCGCCTATGAACGCTTAGCCGTCAGGCGCGCTGCAAGGCGTTATTGAGCGCCGCTTCCAGGCGGGTTTTGTAGCGCAGGTAATGGATGGTTTGCGTCTGGCTTTCGCCTAGCACGCGGGAGAGATCGAGGTCGGTGATGTAGCAGGGGTAACGTTCGTGCCCGCTACGTTGCGAAAGAATATGGCGGGCCACGGCGCTGAACAGTTCGTTGCCATATTCCAGCTCGGAAAACTCCCGGTGGTTACAAAACAGGCTGACATGCACGCGGCCCTGTTCCGCCGGCTCGACAATCGCCTGCACGTCATAGAACGGATGGCTCACCGCCGACTGCGGCGGCGCCCGGCGCTCGAGGAACTGCGCGCGCGATGGCGCTGGTGGCAGCACTTCGTAGTAGAGAATTTCCAGTGCCTCGGTCTGCGTCAGGTCGGCATCCAGTGGCAGCTGCGCATTGCGCCGGTAAAACACTGACTGCAGAAAACGCTGCAGCGGCGTCAGCAAACTTTGTTCATCGCGGTACGGCAGGCGCTGGCGCCACAGGGCGTTGCGCTCATCCAGCAGCGTGAGCTCGGCCACCTCCTCATGCACGCGGTAGAACACCTGAATGCAGTTGGGCCGGCCAAGCGGCAGAATCAGCGCCAGGTCTTCGCCTTCCAACGCATGGCGGTCCAGGTGCAATGGGCTGTAGCTGCTTAGCTCACTACCCAACTGTTCCAGCAAGGCCGGCAGGTTGTTCAACGCCACATGGTCGACGTGCCCGGGAGTGAGTTGCAGCACGTGGTACTGCTGCTGAATTTGCACCAGGTAGCGTTGGCCGCGCTCGCCGACAAAGTGGGAAAGAATGTCGCGGAACAGCTCCTCCACCCGTTCGGCAATCGCCTGTGCGCGGTTGCGGCAGAAGCAGCGCACTTTCAGGGTCGGCAATTTACCGCCGGCCGGCAGGCTGTTGAGAAAATCGCGCAGGCAGTCGAGCAGGGCGTGGGGACCGTCGTAGCGGCTGACCGACAGCTCGTTCCAACTGTTCAAACTCACCTGGTCGAGGGTCAGCACCAGGTTCTCGCGCACGCCGGAATAGCCCAGCGAGTCGGTGCGGCCGGTGGTCATGTGCACATTGAGTTGGCTGTGCTGCTTGAGCGGGTCAATGCCGACGTTGACCAGCAACAACACCTCGCTCGGCGCGCTGCTGTGCAGCAGGGCATCTTCACTCACCGACGGCAGTGGCAGCGGCACGGCCTGCTGCAGGCTGCTGAGCAGGTTGGCCAGTTCGAAGTCGGTGAGGTCACTTTCGCCAGGGTGCAGGGCGATGCGCGTGCTGCTGTCTATCACGCCGTTGCGGTGACACCAGGCCAGCAACTCAATCAGCTCGCGTGCCCGTTTCAGTGGGGCGAAGTCGCGCCATTCCTGGCCTCCGATGCTGCCGTTGTACAGCGCCCACTGGCTGTCGTCTTTGCCATCGGTATTGGCGTTGAACACCAGGGTCAGGTTGTCTTCGGCCAGGTCCGGGGCAATGCCCGGGTTGATAAATTCGATCTTGCCGGCCTTGCGCTCGAACGCCGCGTACAGGCGGCGGCCCAGCACACCGAGGTCGCGGCTATTAAGTGAGCTGGCGGCTTGCTGGGTGCGGGCGAACTGCGAGAGAAAGCGGTAGCTGTACGTCAGCTCGTTCACCAGCACCCGACGCTCGGCGCTCACCTGGCGCACTTTCCACTGGCTGCGGCTGTCGAGCATGGCCAGCTGCCGTTGCTGCCAGCCCCAGCCGGCGGTGAGTTTTTCCAGCAGCAGGCGCTGCCAACTCTTGCGTCGGTTGCGCGGCGGGTTGCTGATTTTCTTGTTCACCTTGAGGTACAGGCAGCGGCGAATCAGCTCCAGCCGCTCGGTTTCGCCGCGGCCGCTCAAGTACTCCTCCAGACGGCGATACACCACCACGTAAGGGTCCAGCTCATCGAGGTCCAGCTGGTTGCTGAACACCGCCTGCTTGAAGCGCAAGCTCAGGCATTCGACGTTAGGGTGCTCGCTGGCATACACCTCGGTGAGCAGCAGTTTGAGCGCCGACTTGTACGGCGACTCGATGCCCTTGAACAGCTGCCACATGCCGGCGCCGATAAATTCGCCGGGCGGAATGGTGGCCAGGTGGCCGAGGTCGAGCACTTCTTCGGCGCGAATAAAGCGTTTACTGAGCAACTGATGGGTGTACTCGGCGTAGCGTTTTTCTTCATATACCGGCACCAGCCACCACAGCGGCGTGCGCCCGGCCAGCCAGATGGCGGTGCGGTAGAACTCGTCCAGCAGCAGGTAGTGCTGGGTAGTGCCGCAATCATCGGAAGTCAGCTGGGCTTCGCGATCGCCGACGGTAAAGCGTGCCGGGTCGATCAGAAAGAAGTGTGCCTCGGCGCCCTGGGTCGCGGCCCAGGCCTCCAACAGCGCGCATTTGCGCGTCAGCTCCTGGACGTCCTGCGCGCTGAGGTCGGGTGCATGGCACACCCACATGTCCATATCGCTCTGCTCGGCCTGCGCCACCGTGCCCAGGCTGCCCATCAGAAACAGGCCATGGATCGGCATGGGCGGGTTCCCGCGCCGCGGTTTATAGACGAACGAGCGGGTCAGCCGCTGGGCTTCGCTGAGCAGTTCGTCGTCGGGCTCGTAGCCGGAGAGGCCCGCCGGGGTCTGCCCCGACACATAGCCCGGCAACAGCGGGTGGTTAACGTGAAACAGCAAGGGCAGCAGCTTGAGCACCAGCTGCTGGCGCGTGGAAAGACCCTGCATGGCCCGGTCCAGACGCCCGGCATTGACCGTGAGAAAGCGCGCGCGCAGCTGCGTCAGAACCTTGCGGTCGATCCCCTCGTCGATATCGGGACGAATTTCCTGGGTGCGCGTCATAGCTAACTCTTGCCGGTTGGTGGGGCTAGATTAGCAGCCGCGAAACGCCGGTGGCAGAGCCAGATTGGCAAAGGTGTGGAGGCCAGGCAAAAACAGCCGGGGTAGACCTGCAAAGTCCGACCGGGGCCGCTTTCGCCTGCGGGATCAGCGTGAAATTACGCCGCTTCTTCGACGGTGAGAATGGTCAGCAAATCTTGGGCGTGTTGCGCGGCGTCGAGGCCCAGGCTAGTCAGGTAACCGCCGTCCGGCAGCGTCACCAAGCCTTTTTCATGCAGGCGCTGGGTGGCGGCGATGGCCGTGGGCGAGGCGATATGGTGAACCTTGAGGCCTTCCTTGGTGTTGGAAAGGTTGTACAGGGCAAGAATTTCCAGCTCAGCAATCAGTTCAGGGGTAAATGACATGTTGGCTCCAGATTCTTGTAAATGTGCCCCGCCGCATACCGCGCGCCGGTGACACCGTTGTGACCCCAGAAAGCGGGCAGGGGGTATCGGTGAGGGTGGCCAATCAATGGGTGGCGTTCTGTTTATTCCTCCAGGTGTCGATGATCTGTTGATAGCGGCCGTCGCTTTCGATCAGGCGCATGCCTTGGTCGAATCGCTCCAGCAGCTCAGCAGCTTTGGCATGTTGACGGGAAAAGGATAGATAAAGATCGGGCCGGTGCACGGTCATTACCGGGATAAATTGCCCGCGCAACTCCGGGTGCTCCTCGAACAGCTGCAGGGCCGTGCCGCGAAACGCCAGCATGTAATCGACCCGCGAGCGTTGCAGCATCAGAAAGCCATTGAGGTCTTTGCGCACCATGACGCGGCTGAGGCGCGTGTCATTGTCAAAATCGGCGCCGTATTCGTAGCCATTGGTGACGGCCACGGTCTTGCCCACCAATTGGTCGAGGCTATTGAGTGGCTTGGCGTTGTCGTTGCGTGCCCACAACAAGATGGCGTCGGTAAACAGCGGGTGCTTGGGCAGCAGGTATTCTTCGGCAATTTTGGTGTTGGGCGAGGTGTTGAAGCAGGCGATGATCTGCCCGCGCAGCGCCAGCTGCATGCAGCGCGAGTAAGGAAAGGATTCCAGCTGGATGTCGGTGCCGGTGGCCGCAAAGGCGGCTTTGACGATGTCCACCGACATGCCCTGGATTTCCCGTCACGCAGTGCCGTGTAGGGGTACCAATCGTCCTCGGCGCCTATCTGAAAGGTTTCGGCGTGGGCGCGAGCTAAACCCAGCGCGGCAAACAGCAGGGCCGCGCACAGGATTGTCCAACTGCTGAAATAGACACGATGGGTCATCAGTACGGGCTCAGAGGCCACCCTCGTCCTGGGCAGGTCACAGCAGACTGCTACACCTGCGAGGCTAATCCGCTGAGTTGCGTCAAGGCAAGTGCTGCTTAAGTGCTATTCGGACGCTTCGGTGTCATCCGGCAAATCTGGCAGAGCGCGCAAGGCTTGTTCATACCATTGCGTGTCGAACGGGCGGTCTTCATCGAGCATGGCGTCGATTTCATGGGCCAGCACCAACGCCATCAACTGCAGAATCTCTTCACGCGGGTAACCCACCAGCGTCAGCTTGTTGAACGCGGCCTTGGCGGCAGGCGGATTCTCGGTTTCGATCTGGTTTTCGATGGCCTGGGTCAGGGTCGCTTCGGCGAAGGCTTCTTCGCTCTCGTCAAATTCGCTCATGGCGAGCTCCTTGGGAAACAAGGCCGCAGTGTGCCACGGTCTGTGCGCTAAGGCGTACGCATTCATGGGGTCTATACGGCTGGGCGAGAAGCGTGGCGGGGTTTATAAGGTGCAACGCCCACTCCACCTGGAGCGGAGATAGTCATGCTCAAACTGCACGGTTTTTCGGTCAGCAATTACTACAACATGGTCAAACTGGCACTGCTGGAAAAGGGCATCGCCTTTGAGGCTGTGGATGTTCATGGCGGCCAGCGCGAAGACTTTCTGCGCATCAGCCCGCGCGGCAAGGTGCCGGTGCTGCAAACCGAGCAAGGTTTTATCAACGAAACCAGCGTGATCCTCGAATACCTCGAAGAAACCCAGAGCGGCAAAGCGCTGCTGCCGAGCGATCCGCAGGCGCGTTCTTACGTGCGTTCGCTGATGCGTGAAATCGAGCTGTACATCGAATTGCCGGCGCGCGCCTGCTACATGGAAGCGTTTTTTGGCGGCAAGGTGGACCCGGCCATCAAGGCCAAGAGCAAGGAAGACCTGGACTTGGGCATCGCCAGCCTGAAACGCCACGGCAAGTTCGCCCCCTACCTGGCGGGTGAAGAGTTGAGTTTGGCGGACCTGTACTTTCTCTACAGCCTGGACTTGGCGTGCGTGGTGATGGGCAAGCTGTTCGCTACGGACGTGCTGGCCGATTTCCCGCAGGCCAAATCGTTGTTCCAGCTGCTGGGGCAGAACCCCAATGTGCAGAAAGTGGCGGCCGACAAGGACGCCGAGATGGAGAAGTTTCTGGAGATGGCGCGCGGCGCGAAAAAATAAACGGACCGTAGGATGGGTAGAGGCATAGCCGAAACCCATCCTACGGTTGTGACTTAGCGGCTAGCCAGGAGTGCCTTACCGCGCACCACCGCAGCCCGCACCTGATTCGGCGCTGTGCCGCCGATATGGTCGCGGGCATTCACCGAGCCTTCCAGGGTCAGCACGGCGAACACGTCCTGATCGATCTGGTCGCTGAATTTACGCAGCTCTTCCAGGCTCATTTCCGCCAGGTCTTTGCCGGTTTCCACGCCGTACTTCACCGCATGCCCAACGATTTCGTGGCAGTCACGGAAAGGCAGGCCTTTGCGCACCAGGTAGTCGGCCAGGTCGGTCGCGGTGGAGAAACCACGCAGGGCGGCTTCGCGCATGATCGCGGTTTTTGGCTTGATCGCCGGCACCATGTCGGCAAAGGCGCGCAGGCTGTCACGCAGCGTGTCGGCGGCGTCGAACAGCGGCTCTTTGTCTTCCTGGTTGTCTTTGTTGTAGGCCAGCGGTTGGCCCTTCATCAACGTCAGCAAGCCCATCAGCGCGCCAAACACCCGGCCGGACTTGCCACGCACCAGTTCGGGTACGTCGGGGTTTTTCTTTTGCGGCATGATCGAGCTGCCGGTGCAGAAGCGGTCTGGCAGGTCGATGAATTGGAACTGCGCGCTGGTCCACAGCACCAGCTCTTCGGAGAAGCGCGACAGGTGCATCATCGCCAGCGAGGCAGCGGCGCAGAATTCGATGGCGAAGTCGCGGTCCGACACGCCGTCCAGCGAGTTGCCGCCCACGGCGTCAAAACCCAGCAACTGGGCGGTGACTTCACGCTGAATCGGGTAGGTGGTGCCGGCCAGCGCGGCCGAGCCTAGCGGCATGCGGTTGGTGCGCTTGCGGCAGTCAACCAGGCGCTCGTAGTCACGCGAGAGCATTTCGAACCAAGCCAGCAAGTGGTGGCCGAAGGTGACCGGCTGAGCGGTTTGCAGGTGGGTGAAGCCCGGCATGATGGTGCCGGCTTCGCGCTCGGCCTGCTCCAGCAAGCCCTGTTGCAGACGGGTGATTTCGCTGAGGATCAGGTCGATTTCGTCGCGCAGCCACAGGCGGATATCGGTGGCCACCTGATCGTTACGCGAGCGGCCGGTGTGCAGCTTTTTGCCGGTCACGCCGATGCGGTCGGTCAGACGCGCTTCGATGTTCATGTGCACGTCTTCCAGGTCCACACGCCAGTCGAAGGTGCCGGCTTCGATTTCGCCCTGAATCTGCTTCAGGCCGGTTTCGATTGCATCGCGCTCTTCATTGGTCAGTACGCCGACTTTGGCCAGCATGGTGGCGTGGGCGATGGAGCCCATGATGTCGTGGCGGTACAGGCGCTGGTCGAAGTTGACCGAGGCCGTGAAGCGGGCAACAAAGGCGTCGACAGGTTCGCTGAAGCGGCCGCCCCAGGATTGGTTGGTCTTTTCGGTGCTCATGGCAATGACTCGGCTGGTGCGCAAAACGGGCCGGCCACGGTGGGCGGCTGGCGTGGAAAATTGTGCCGATAATAGCAGGGTAAACAGCAAAATCGCCGTGACGCTTTGTCGAGCCGTTGCCCGCAATGCAGTCAGGACCGCGCCCGCGGCAATGTAGGACTGGTCACAGTTTTCGCTACGAGATGGCCATTTGCTGCTTTATTTAGTCCGTGCAGCGCCCGCCCGCTTGCTGCCGCGCATGCCGCCCCGGAAACTGTGCCGATGCGAATCGACTGGCTAAAACCGAAAAAAACCGCACCCGGCGAATTCTTTCTGCCTGAGCTGTGCCTGCCCGAAGCCTTGCTGGTGCTGGTGTTGCTCGCCGAGCTGCTGGTGCTGGTGCTGGTATTGGCCGAGCCCATGCAACCGGGTTTCAACTGGATCCGTCTGGCCCTCACCTCGCTGTTCGTGCAGTGGATCGTGCTGCTCTCGGCCGCCCTCATGTGCCGCTTTCGTCCCATGCTCGCGCGTTTGCCTGCGGCGCTGGCCGGGCTACTCTGTTGCCTGCTGGTGGTGGGGCTGACCCTGGGTTGCACGGCGATTGCCGACTACTACGATCTGGGCGGGCCCTTGCCGCGTATGGGTGAGGTGAATCTTTACCTGCGCCATGCACTGATAAGCCTGATCATGTCGGCGCTGCTGCTACGCTACTTCTATCTGCAGAGCCAATGGCGTCGGCAGCAGCAGGCGGAGTTGTCGGCCCGGATCGAATCGTTGCAGGCGCGGATCCGCCCGCACTTTCTGTTCAATAGCCTGAACAGCATTGCCAGCCTGGTGGTGATCGACCCGTACAAAGCCGAGCAGGCCGTACTGGATTTGTCCGACCTGTTTCGCGCCAGTCTGGCCAAGCCCGGCAGCCTGGTGCCGTGGAGCGAAGAGCTGGAGTTGAGCAAGCGCTATCTTTCGATCGAACAATATCGCCTTGGCGAGCGTCTACAGTTGGAGTGGCAGATCGATAACGTTCCGGCGGATCTGCCGATTCCGCAGCTGACATTGCAGCCATTGTTGGAGAACGCCTTGATCTACGGTATTCAGCCGCGCATCGAAGGGGGCGTGGTACGCATAGAAGCAGAGTATGAAAACGGGGTGTTCCAGCTGTGTGTCAGCAACCCCTATGAGGAGGGCAGTGAGCACAAACCCTCTCGTGGTACACATCAAGCGTTGGTGAATATAGATGCGCGTCTTGCGGCACTTTTTGGCCCAAGAGCGAGTCTCAGCGTGGATCGCCGTGACGGGCGCCACTTCACCTGTCTACGCTATCCTTGTGCGAGACTCACGCAGGAAGCCCGAGCAATATGAATGTCCTGATCGTCGACGATGAACCCCTAGCCCGCGAGCGCCTCAGCCGTATGGTCGGTGAGCTCGATGGTTACCGAGTGTTGGAGCCCAGTGCCAGCAATGGCGAAGAGGCGTTGACCCTGATCGATAGTCTTAAACCCGATGTGGTGTTGCTCGACATTCGCATGCCGGGTCTGGACGGCTTGCAGGTCGCCGCCAAACTCTGCGAGCGTGAAGCACCGCCAGCGGTGATTTTCTGCACCGCGCACGATGAATTTGCCATCGATGCGTTTCAGGTGAGCGCCGTGGGGTATCTGGTCAAACCGGTGCGCCCGGAAAGCCTGATCGAAGCCCTGAAAAAAGCCGAGCGGCCCAACCGCGTGCAGCTTGTCGCGTTGACGCGCCCGGCCGCCGAAAGCGGCAACGGCCCACGCACCCATATCAGCGCCCGTACCCGTAAAGGCATTGAACTGATTCCGCTGGATCAGGTGATCTATTTCATTGCCGACCACAAGTACGTGACCCTGCGCCACGAAGGCGGCGAAGTGTTGCTGGATGAACCGCTCAAGGCGCTGGAAGACGAATTCGGCGATCGCTTTGTGCGTATTCACCGCAACGCCCTGGTAGCCCGCGAGCGTATCGAGCGTTTGCAACGCACGCCGCTTGGGCATTTCCAGCTGTACCTCAAAGGCTTGAATGGCGATGCCCTGATCGTCAGCCGCCGCCATGTGGCCGGCGTGCGCAAGCTGATGAACAACCTCTGACGCCACCCGCCTAGCCGGTTGCCGCCTTGCTGCGGCAGCCGGTCACCCTGACGGCGGGTGCACCACCCGCGCGGCTGCCTTACTATGCGCGGGTTAATTCCGTTCGAGAGCCGTCATGTCGTCCCGCGAAATCCGCATCGCCACCCGCAAAAGTGCCCTGGCCCTCTGGCAGGCTGAATACGTCAAAGCCAGCTTGGAAGCGGCTCACCCTGGGCTGATCGTCAGTCTGGTGCCCATGGTCAGTCGCGGCGACAAACTGCTCGACTCGCCATTGTCGAAAATCGGCGGCAAAGGTCTGTTTGTTAAAGAACTGGAAACCGCGCTGCTGGAAAACGAAGCCGATATCGCCGTGCATTCGATGAAAGACGTGCCCATGGACTTCCCCGAAGGCCTGGGCCTGTTCTGCATCTGCGAGCGCGAAGACCCGCGCGACGCCTTCGTTTCCAACACCTACGAAAGCCTTGAAGCGCTGCCGCAAGGCGCGGTGGTCGGCACCTCCAGCCTGCGTCGCCAGACCCAGTTGCTGGCGCTGCGCCCCGACCTGCAAATCAACTTTCTGCGTGGCAACGTCAACACCCGCCTGGCCAAGCTGGATGCCGGCGAATACGACGCCATCATCCTCGCTGCCGCCGGTTTGATCCGCCTGGGTTTTGCCGAGCGCATTCGCTCGAGCATCAGTGTCATCGACAGCCTGCCGGCCGGTGGCCAGGGCGCGGTGGGCATTGAGTGCCGCAGCGCCGACCGTGAAATTCATGCGTTGCTTGAACCGCTGCATCACCACGAAACCGCCCTGCGGGTGATCGCCGAGCGCGCGTTGAACAAGCACCTCAACGGCGGCTGCCAAGTGCCCATCGCCTGCTACGCCGAGCTGCAAGGCGACCAACTCTGGCTGCGCGGCCTGGTAGGCCAGCCCGATGGCGGCCTGCTGCTGCGTGCCGAAGCCACCGGCTCGGTGAAAGATCCGCAAGCCCTTGGCGTGGGCGTTGCCGAAGACCTGTTGCGTCAAGGCGCGGCGGCCATTCTGCAAGCCGTTTACGGTGAGGCGAAGCCCGAGTGACGGGCTGGCGGTTGCTGCTGACGCGCCCGGCTGAAGAGTGTGCGGCGCTGGCCGCCACACTCGCCGAACAAGGCGTGTTCAGCAGCAGCCTGCCGCTGCTGGACATCCAGCCTCTTGGGGACTCCCCCGAACAGCACGACACCTTTCAGCACCTGAATCGTTACTGTGCGGTCATCGTGGTCAGCAAGCCAGCGGCCCGCCTCGGCGTGGCCTTGCTGCAACGCTACTGGCCGCAACTGCCGGCCAATCAACCTTGGTTCAGCGTGGGCGCGGCCACTGGGCAAATCCTGGCTGAACATGGCCTGCCGGTTAGTTACCCCGCTCAGGGCGACGACAGCGAAGCCTTACTCGCCTTGCCCGAGTTGCAGCAGGTTTTGCGCGCGAGCAACTCTCCCCGTGTTTTGATCCTGCGCGGCGAGGGTGGCCGCGAAGCCCTGGCGGACTGCTTGCGCGGCCAAGGTGCGGCGGTCGATTATCTGCCACTGTATCGCCGCCTGTTGCCGCAGTATGCGGTGGCGGCCTTGCCCGAGCGTGTTTACGCTGAACGCTTGAATGGTCTGGTGGTCAGCAGTGGGCAGGGTTTGCAACACCTGCTGGCGCTGGCCGGCAGCGAATGGCCGACATTGGCGCGGCTACCCTTGTTTGTACCGAGCCCGCGGGTTGCCCAATTGGCAGCTGCCGCCGGAGCTCTTGCGGTTGTGGACTGTCGTGGTGCGAGTGCCGCGGCGTTGCTGGCAGCGTTGCGGGACCATGCCCCCGCTGCCCTCTGATGCACAGGACGGATACGTGAGCGAAGCAACCTCCCCGAAAGATGACACGCAACCTGCGCTGACGGCGCCCCTTTCTCCCGAACCCAAACCGGTGCCTGCCAAGCGTGGTAACGGTCTGGCGGCGCTGGCGCTGCTGATCGGTGCTGCGGGTGTGGCCGTCGGTGGCTGGAGTGTGTGGCAGGTGCGCCTGTTGCAAGGTCAGGATCAACAACAACTGTCGGCACTTGAGCAAGCGCGCAGCCAAACCCAGTTACTGACCCAGCGCGAGCAGGGCCTGACGGATCGCGTGGCCGCGTTGCCCGACCCGCAGGAACTGGAAAGCCGCCGCCGCTTGCTGGCGCAGTTGCAGGGTGATCAACAACACCTCAGCGAGCGCGTGGAAAGCGTGCTGGGCGCCAGCCGCCAGGATTGGCGTCTGGCCGAAGCCGAGCACTTGTTGCGCCTGGCCGCGCTGCGTCTTTCCGCACTGCAGGATGTAGCCAGTGCTGCGGTGCTGGTGCAGGGCGCCGATGAAATTCTGCGCGACCAGGACGACTCTGCGTCCTATGCCGCCCGTGAACAACTAGCCAAAACCCTGGTGGCCCTGCGCAGCATTACCGCGCTGGATCGCACCGGCCTGTTTCTGCAATTGGGCGCCATGCGCGAACAAGCCGCCCAGCTCAGCACGCTGGTGCCGGCGTTCGGCAGCAAAGGCGAGCAATTCAATTTTGCCGCCGAGGGTGACGGGCAAGGTTGGTGGGCCGAGTGGCTGGAAAAACTCTCGCGTTATATCCGCATCGATTTCCATGCCGACCAGAACGTGAAGCCGCTGCTGGCTGGCCAAAGTCTGACGCAAGTTCGCCTCGCGCTGACCCTGGCCCTTGAGCAAGCGCAGTGGGCCGCGCTTAACGGCAAGCCCGAGGTGTACCGCCAGGCGATGAGCCAGGCGCGCAATGTGCTGGAAAGCTACTTCAACCCGGAGAACCCGGACAGCCGCGCCTTGCTCGCGCGTATCGACGAGTTGATTGGCCAGCCGGTGGCGGTCGCCATGCCGGATCTGACTCCGGCGACCGACGCTGTGCGCGCCTATGTACAGCGCCGGCAGAACGCTAGCCAGAAGCTGCAAGACGAAAAGAAAGCGCAGAGCGACCAGCCCGCGGCTGACGATGAGCTGGAGGAAGTCAGCCCATGAGACGTGTGCTGCTGGTTCTCCTGCTTCTAATTGCGCTCGCGGTGCTGATCGGCCTGGCAGTGGTCGAAGACCCTGGCTATGTGCTGATCGCCTATAAAAACTTCCGCTATGAATCGAGCCTGTGGGCGGCCCTGACGGTCATCGCAGTCGTGGCCTTGGCGGTGTATCTGGTGCGCTTGCTGCTGAGCCTGGTGTTCGTGTCCGGCGGGGTGGTCAACCCGTGGTCGCGTCGCAACCGCCAGCGCCGTGTGCAACTGTCCAGCGAGCAGGGTTTGCTCGATCTCGCCGAAGGACGCTGGGCGCGCGCCGTGCGCCATCTGCAGCGTGCCGCCGATGGTGACAAACAACCGCTGATTTATTACCTCGGTGCTGCTCGCGCCGCCAACGAACTGGGCGACTACGAGCAGAGCGACGGCTTTCTGGAAAAAGCCCTGGAGCGTCAGCCCCACGCCGAGCTGGCGATTGCCTTGGCCCATGCCGAATTGCAGCAAGCGCGCGGGCAAACCGAGGCCGCCCTGGAAACCTTGCAGGTGATGCGCGACCGCCATCCGCACCATCGCCAGGTGCTCAAGCATTTGCAGCAGGTGCATCAACAACGCGGTGATTGGCCAGCCGTGATCGCACTATTGCCGGACCTGCGCAAAGACAAAGTGCTAGGCGATGCGGAGCTCAGTACGCTCGAACAGCAAGCCTGGAGTGCACGCCTGGCAAGCGCCGCCAGCGATGGCCTGAACAACGGCGAGATCGCCTTGCAGCCACTGACGCAGGCCTGGCAACACCTGTCCAAAAGTCAGCGCAGCGAGCCGCAGTTGGTGGCCGTTTATGCCGAGCAATTGCGTGTGCTGGGTGCGCCGGAAGAAGCCGAAGAGGTGCTGCGTGCGGCCATTGCGCGGCAGTACGACAGCCGTCTGGTGGAGCTGTATGGCGTGGTGCGCGGGCGTGATGCGGCCAAGCAATTGCAAACCGCCGAAGGCTGGTTGAAGGCCAACCCGACAGACCCTGTGCTCCTGCTCTGCCTGGGCCGTCTGTGCTTGCAGAATCATCTGTGGGGCAAAGCGCGTGAGTACTTCGAAAGCAGCCTGAGCTTTGCCCGTCATCCGCAAGCGTGCGCTGAACTGGCGCGCTTGCTGGCGCAACAGGGCGAGGTGAAGCGCAGCAATGAGTTGTTCCAGGAAGGCTTGAGTTTGCTGGATCAGCGCTTGCCCGAGTTGCCATTGCCTGAAAACGCCGGCGCCTGAGCGCGCGGCGTTTTGTCCCGTTTGTAACCTGCCCGATCTCCTCCAGCTGCCGTGCGTTCTGCGTTGCGGCGGGTGGGGAGCGGATACGCGGTAGCAAAAGGCCGATGGCCACTGCCTGGCGCTGGCTTGTAAGCGGCAGGAGCTTTGCTCTAACGTACCGCCTTTCTTTGCCTCCTCCGGAGTTGTCATGTCGCTGGCCAGCCCGCGTTCATTGTTCTTCCTAGCCTTCCTTGCCTGCGTCGCCATGATGGGCGGCGCGTTGTACCTCGAGCACGTGGTCGGCCTGGAGCCTTGCCCGCTGTGCATCGTGCAGCGCTTGTGTGTAATTGCCTTTGGTGTGTTCTCGCTGCTGGCGGCACTGCACAACCCCGCGCGCGGTGGTCGTAGGGTGTACTCGGCGCTTACCTTCCTGTCGGCTGCTGCCGGCGGTGCCGCGGCGGTGCGGCAGATCTGGTTGCAGAACACCCCGCCTGATCCGATGGCCTCCTGCATGCCGACCAATTTCGATTACATGCTGCAAGCGCTGCCCTTCGAAAAGTTCGTGGCGTGGGTGCT
The DNA here is from genome assembly GCF_056174845.1 of Pseudomonas sp. CC11G. Taxonomy (NCBI): domain Bacteria; kingdom Pseudomonadati; phylum Pseudomonadota; class Gammaproteobacteria; order Pseudomonadales; family Pseudomonadaceae; genus Pseudomonas; species Pseudomonas sp. CC11G. Next base: position 269,312 of record NZ_JBWBZC010000003.1, on the reverse strand, counting down.
CCACGGCACCGCCGATTGCGCCGAAGTTACCTGGACACTGTTCGGCATGAGCCTGGCCGAATGGTGCCTGCTGGCCTTTATCGGCATGGTCATTTTCTCGATCTACCAGTTCCTGCGTCGCGCCTGAGCCTTCCTCTGCGGCGGCTCAAGGCCGCCGTATTCCCCGGCCCGGGCAATTGCTCAGGCCAAGCCGCATGCGGCATTCAGATCAAACGCTCGTATGAAACTTTCTCTCGGGGCGCCTTGTGGGCGTCGACGGGCGGGCATAATCTGGCCATCACAAAGCGTCGGTAAAATGCCGTTGTGAAGCACCGGATGACAAAAAACCGTCTCGGAGCAGACGTATAACAGCATTACGATCAAGGGGAGTGAAGTCATCATGCTCGAGAGCTGTCAGAACGCCCAAGAACGCTGGGGTGGGGTGCATCTGTTAATCGACCGTTGGCTGAAAGAACGCCACGAACTGGTGCTCAGTTTCGATGTACTGCATGACCAGGACGCTGCGCTGGCCGCCAATGAGCAGGCCCTGCAACGCTTCTGCGAAGTGCTGGTGGATTACGTATCCGCTGGCCACTTCGAGGTCTACGAACAACTCACCAATGAAGCCAAAGCGTTCGGTGACGAGCGTGGGCTGGAGTTGGCCAAGCAGATCTACCCACGCATTGAAGCCATCACCGAAGTGGCGCTGGCATTCAATGATCGTTGCGACAAAGGTGATTGCAGTGACGCCGCCGCCGTGGCTGCCGAATTGAAACGTCTGGGGCAGATGCTCCATGAACGTTTCGAGTTGGAAGACTGCCTGATCGAAGTGCTGCACAACGCCCATCAGCAGCAGACCGCGCCCGCCGTCTGAGTCGTACTGCTAACACCACGAATTGGCCGCTGCTCAGTCGGCGGCCTCAAGCAATTCCAATTCAAATACCAAGGGTGAGTAGGGCGGAATCAAGTCGCCGGCGCCCTCGCTGCCATACGCCTGAGCCGATGGAATCACCAGTCGCCATTTGCTGCCCACCGGCATTTCCTGCAACGCAATTCGCCAACCGGCAATCACGCTATCGAGCTTGAACCACACCGGTTGAGTGCTCTCGTCGAACACGCCGCCATCGGCAAAACGCCCCACGTATTCACTCGTACCCGGCCCTTGGCAGTCGGCTTTTGCCTTGGCCATGCACCAGTTCGCTGTACAGCACGCCACCGGGTAGTTGGTGAACGCCGGCCTTGGCTTTTTCGTTGACCATAAAACGCGTCTCGGCTTGCACGGCTTGTTGGTCCTCAACAGGGGCGGCGGCGAGCTTGGCTTCGTGGTCTGCCAGCAGTTGTTCCATGCGCTTGGCATCAAGCTGCAAGGGCTCGCCGCGATAGGCTTGGCGTAGACCATCGAGCAGTGCTTGCAGTTGCAGATCGGGCACTTCTTCACGCAGGCGCTGGCCCAGTTTTACCCCAAGGCTGTAGGCCAGGTCGTGCTGATTTTCTTCCGCGTGGACGGGAGCAATAAGCAGGAAAAAAACCAAAAAAAGACAGCGCGACATGGACGTTCTCCGAACGATAAGTGCGGCGATTATGCCAGCCTTGATTGCAGAACTGGCGAGCGGCGAAACACCCGGCTAGTATGGGCCGCACCAACGTTCGCCAGGAGGCGCGTCATGTCGGCCAATAAGAAATCGGTAACTACTCCTTTGCATCTGCTGCAGCAGCTTTCCCAAAGCCTGCTGGATCATCTTGAAAGTGCTTGTTCCCAGGCTTTGGTCGACGCTGAAAAGCTGCTCGCCAAACTGGAAAAACAACGCGGTAAAGCCCAGGAAAAACTGCACGACGCACGCAGCTTGCTGCAGGCGGCCGCCACTGCTGGCAAGAACAAGGCACAAGCCAAAGCCAAGAAGGCTGTAGGCGAATTGGAAACCTTGCTCGACACCCTCAAAGCCAGCCAGGCCGAGACCCGCAACTACATCGTGCAACTCAAGCGCGACGCCCAGGAAAGCCTGAAATTGGCCCAGGGTGTTGGCAAGGTAAAAGAGTCGGTCGTGAAGACGCTGGCCGCTCGCACCGCTGCACCGAAACCGGTTGCCGCCAAACCAGCTGCCAAAGCGCCGGCGAAAGCTGCTGCTAAGCCAGCGGCTAAACCAGCTGCCAAGGCACCGGCAAAAGCCGCTGCAAAACCAGCCGCCAAACCCGCTGCAAAACCAGCCGCCAAACCCGCTGCAAAAGCACCCGCCAAAGCGGCAGCCAAGCCAGCCGCTAAGCCGGCAGTCAAACCAGCTGCTGCCAAAGCACCGGCAAAAGTTGTCGCCAAGCCAGCGGCTAAAACCGCTGCCAAAGCACCAGTAAAAGCCGCCGCCAAACCCGTTGCTAAAGCACCGGCGAAAGTCGCTGCAAAACCAGCGGCCAAGGCCCCTGCAAAACCGGCCGCCAAGCCTGCAGCAAAACCCGCTGCAAAAGCTGCCGCCAAGCCAGCCGCTAAACCAGCAGCCAAACCTGCTGCTGCCAAAGCGCCAGCAAAAGTCGCGGCCAAGCCCGCGGCTAAACCTGTTGCCAAGCCAGCGGCAAAACCAGCGGTGAAAGCAGCTGCCAAGCCTGCCGCTAAACCCGCAGTGAAAGCACCGGCCAAACCGGCTGCAGCGAAACCTGCTGGCGCTGCGAAACCCGCGGCTAAACCTGTCGCCAAGCCGGCCGCCAAACCTGCTGCTAAACCAGCAGTCGCTGCCAAGCCTGCTGTGCCAGCAAAACCGGCCGCCGCCCCGGCTCCGGTAGCTGCGCCTGCAGCACCGGCCGCAGCAGCACCTGTCACCAATGGCAGCGGCGTACCTAGCGCTTCCTAAGTGTGAGTGATCGCGGCGCGCAGCACTTGCAGCGCGTCGGGGTCATGCTGGCCCGCCACGGCGGTCAACCAGTCCCCTTCTGCTTCACCCTTCAGCCAATTGGCCGCCTCCCTCTGCATGCGCGCCAGCAGCTGTTGCTCCGCTTGTAACTCCAACGCCTTGATCTCTTCGCGCAATCTGCGCAGCGCTTCGTCGTGGCCGGCTGCTTCACGCCAGCTCTGACGCAATTGGCGCAGCGGCGTTATCACCTCGCGCTGCCAAGGCTCGGCCAGCTCGCCAAGCGCCGCGACCCGTGCCGGCGTACACGCCACCCCGCGCTGTTGCAGCCAGACGCCGGCCAATAACAGGCATACATCCGCGCCTTGCTGCTGCAAATGCAGGCAGGCGGCCTCGATGCCGGGTTGGGCATACAAGGTCTTGGCGAAACTCCACAGGTCAGAGGGCATGGTGCTTTCCAGGCGATGTGCGAACGAAGCTGGTAGACTCCGCCGCCATTATGATTCGACTACAAAACCTCACTCTACAGCGTGGCCCGCAGCGTTTGTTGGAAGACGCCGAGCTCACCCTGCACGCCGGTCACAAAGCCGGCCTTATCGGTGCCAACGGCGCCGGCAAATCCAGCCTGTTCGCCTTGCTGCGCGGTGAGCTGACGCCCGACTCCGGCGACTGCTTCCTGCCTGCCGATTGGCGAATCGCCCATATGCGCCAGGAGGTCGACGAGGTCGACCGAATCGCCGTGGACTACGTGCTCGATGGTGATGTGCGCCTGCGCCAGGTGCAACACGACCTGGCCGCTGCCGAAGCGGCCCATGACGGCGCCGCCCAAGCGCGCCTGCATGCCGAACTGGATTCCGCCGACGGTTACACCGCCGATGCCCGTGCACGCAAATTGCTCGCCGGTCTGGGCTTTAGCAACGAACAGATGGACCGTTCGGTCGGCAGCTTTTCCGGTGGCTGGCGCATGCGTTTGAACCTCGCGCAGGCGCTGATGTGCCCGTCCGATTTGCTGCTGCTCGACGAACCCACCAACCACCTGGATCTCGATGCGATCCTGTGGCTTGAAGAGTGGCTGAAAAACTACCCCGGCACCATGCTACTGATTTCCCACGACCGCGATTTTCTCGATGCCGTGGTCGACCACGTGGCCCACGTCGATCAGCGCAAGCTGGTGCTGTATCGCGGCGGCTACACCGCGTTCGAGCGCGCCCGTGCCGAGCGCCTGGCGCAGCAGCAACAGGCCTACGAGAAGCAGCAAGCGCAGCGCGCGCACATGGAAAAATACATCGCCCGCTTTAAAGCGCAGGCGACCAAGGCGCGTCAGGCGCAAAGCCGAATCAAGGCCCTGGAGCGGATGGAAGAGTTGTCCGCCGCTCACGTCGATTCGCCCTTCGACTTCACCTTCCGCGAAGCCGACAAGATTTCCAGCCCGCTGCTAAACCTTTCCGATGGCCGTCTCGGCTATGGCGAAAAAGTGATTCTGGAAAAGGCCAAGCTCGGCCTGGTGCCGGGTGCGCGTATCGGTTTACTCGGCCCCAACGGCGCGGGTAAGTCCACCTTGATCAAAACCCTGGTGGGCGAATTGCCGGTGATTGGTGGCCGGCTGGTGCGCGGCGAAAACCTGGTGGTGGGCTACTTCGCTCAGCATCAGCTCGACTCGCTGGATAACAAAGCCAGCCCGTTGCTGCACTTTCAACGTATTGCGCCGGGCGAGCGCGAACAAACCCTGCGGGATTTTCTCGGCGGTTTCGACTTCCGTGGCCCGCGCTGCGACGAGCCGGTGCTGAATTTTTCCGGCGGCGAAAAAGCGCGTCTGGCCCTGGCGCTGATCGCCTGGGAAAAACCTAACCTGCTGCTGCTCGACGAACCGACCAACCACCTCGACCTGGAAATGCGCCTGGCGCTGACCATGGCGTTGCAGGAATTCGAAGGCGCCGTGGTGGTGGTTTCCCACGATCGCCACTTGCTCAAAAGCACGACCGACGAATTTCTGTTGGTGGCTGAAGGGCGCATTCAGGAATTCGACGGCGATCTGGACGACTATGCTCGTTGGTTAGTCGACTACCGCGCACGCCAAGCTCCAGTTAGCAGCAGTGCGCCGGCCGCCGACAAAACCGACAAGCGTGCCCAGCGCCAGGCCGCCGCGGCTTTGCGCCAACAGTTGGCACCGCATAAGCGCGAAGCGGAAAAGCTGGAAAAGGAATTGGGTCAGCTGCACGAAAAGCTGGCGAAGGTGCAAGAGCGACTCGGCGATGCGGCGATTTATGAAACATCACGTAAAGACGAATTACGCGATCTTCTTGCCGAACAAGCCAAATGAAGGCCCGCGAAGGCGAGCTGGAAGAGGCCTGGATGCTGGCGCTGGAACACCTGGAAAGCCTCGAGCAACAACTGGCCCAGGTCGACTAAGGCAAAGAACCTCGCGGGTTCTACTTATCCCTTTTGAGGCAACACTATGGAATGGCTAATGAGTCCAGAGATCTGGATCGCATTTGCGACCCTGACCGCTTTGGAAATCGTCCTTGGCATCGACAACATCATCTTCATCTCGATTCTGGTCAGCCGTCTGCCCATCGAGCAGCAACCCAAAGCGCGTTTCTTCGGCCTGGCCCTGGCCATGGGCACGCGGATTCTGCTGTTGCTGTCGATCACCTGGGTGATGCGCCTGACGGCGGATCTGTTCACCGTGTTCGACCAAGGCATCTCCGGGCGTGACCTGATCCTGTTTTTCGGTGGCCTGTTCCTGCTGTTCAAGAGCACCGCCGAGATCTACCACGGCCTGGAAGGCGCGGAAGAGGAAGCCAAGGCCGGCGGCAAGGTGTATGGCTTTATGGGGATCATCACGCAGATCGCCATTATCGACATCATCTTCTCCCTCGACTCGGTGATTACCGCCGTGGGCCTGGTGCAACACGTGCCGGTGATGATCGCGGCCATCGTGATTTCGGTCGGCGTAATGATGCTGGCGGCCAGCACCATCAGCGAATACATCGACAAGCACCCGTCGCTGAAGATGCTCGCCCTGTCGTTCCTGATCGTGGTCGGTACCGTGCTGATCGCCGAAGCCTTCGAAGTGCATGTGCCTAAGGGCTATGTCTACTTCGCCATGGCGTTCTCGCTGGCGGTGGAAGCCATCAACATCAAGATGCGCACCTCCCGAGCTCGGGCGGCGAACAAGGATCTCGATCCGGTGCATTTGCGCAAAAACAGCCCGGACGCCTAAGCGGCTTCTGTGCTCCTTAACTGTGTGGTGACTGTGCTAGTCAGTCGCCACACAGCGCGTTAACGTAAGCGCCTTCCCACATTTCTGAGGTTCGCAGCCATGCTGCTGGAAACTTGGCTGGCGTTTTTCGTTGCCTGTTGGCTTATCAGTCTTTCTCCCGGTGCAGGCGCCATCGCCTCGATGTCGGCTGGGCTGCAATACGGGTTCTGGCGCGGTTACTGGAATGCCCTGGGCTTGCAACTCGGGCTGGCATTGCAGATCGCCATTGTCGCCGCCGGCGTCGGCGCGATTCTCTCGGCTTCCGAATTGGCCTTCAGCCTGATCAAGTGGTTCGGTGTGTTCTACCTGGTGTTTCTGGGCATCAAGCAATGGCGCGCGTTGCCTAGTGACTTGGCCGATGACGCCGCTGTGCGTCCGATCGGTCGGCCGCTAAGCCTGGTGTTTCGCGGCTTTCTGGTGAACGTCAGCAACCCCAAGGCCGTGGTCTTTATGCTCGCGGTGCTGCCGCAGTTTATTGACCCGAAAGCGCCGCAGTTGATGCAGTACCTGACCATGGGCGTCACCATGATCACCGTCGATTTGATCGTGATGGCGGGCTATACCGGGCTGGCATCCAAGGTGCTGCGACTGCTGCGTACCCCGCGTCAGCAGCGGATCATGAACCGCACCTTCGGCGGTCTATTTATCGGCGCGGCTGGTTTGCTGGCCAGCGTCCGCCGGGCGGTTAGCTGATTCAATTAGTCGCACTTCGTGATTTATAACGGCGTGATCGGCTCTGATCGCGCCGTTTTCTTTTCCGTTTCTCGCCATTTTTTCACTCTTCCCGGGCTTGGCTTTGGGAAAAGCTTTGTTACAAGGCTTGAGTGAGAACGTTAGGAAGGTAACAATGTCTTCCATTCTTATTTGGGATGGAATCATGTTTGCCTCTCCCCGCCTGTTGTTGTGCCTCCTTTCGCTGTTGTCCGTTTTAAGCCTCAACGCATTCGCTGACCCGGTGGAAGGAACCGCCCAAGCCATTCATTTGCTCGACTACATCGGCGCCGATTACGCCGATTCGGTAAATGCAGGCCAGGTGATTGATGGCGACCGCTATCAGAAACAACTCGATGCCCTGACCACCCTGCAAGGCCTGATTGTGGCGCTGCCGGCCCGTGCCCAGCGCGGCGATATCGAGCAGGGCGTAAGTGGGCTGCACGATGCCATCGCTCAACGCCAGGACGCTGCCGTCGTTGCCCGCCAGGCGCGGCAGGTCAGCGCGCAAGTGGCCGCTGCCTATGAAGTCAGCCAAGCCCCGGTGATTACCCCGGACCCTACCCGCGGCGCCCCGATTTACGCGCAGCAATGTGCGGTCTGCCACGGTGATGCCGGCCTCGGCGATGGCCCTGCGGGTATCGGCCTGGAGCCCGCGCCGTCTAACCTGACGGACGCCAAACGCCTCGGCCGCCTGAGCCTGTACGACCTGTACAGCACCACCACCCTGGGCGTGGAAGGCACCGATATGCCGGCCTTCGCCGACCAGCTGGACGAGCGTCAGCGTTGGGACCTGGCCGTGTATATCGCCGGCCTCAGCGCTCCAGCGGCTGCCGCCGCACCGGCGCCGGCCGATGGCGCCAAGCCCAAGGTGTTCGACCTCGCCGAACTGGCGCGCCAGACCCCGACGAAATCGCCGTCAGCCAAGGGGAGCCGGCCGCTACGCTGTTCCGCAGCCAGCGCGCCCAGCCGCCGGTAGTGCAGCGCGGTCCGCAACAGCTGCTCGACTACACCAGCGTCACCCTGGACAAGAGCCTCGCGGCTTACGGCAGTGGCGACCACGACCAGGCCTACGACCTGTCGGTAGCCGCTTACCTCGAAGGCTTCGAGCTGGTGGAAAGCTCGCTGGACAACGTCGACGCGCAAGTGCGTAAAGACACCGAAAAAGCCCTGATGGCCTACCGCCAATCGCTGCAGGACGGTCTGCCGCTTGCGCAAGCCAAGGAGAAGCTGGACTTCGCCAAAGGCAAATTGGCCGAGTCCGCCAAGCTGCTGGGTAGTGACGGCCTGAGCCAGTCGCTGAGCTTTATTTCGGCGCTGTTGATTCTGCTGCGTGAAGGTCTGGAAGCGATTCTGGTACTGGCCGCGATTCTGGCGTTCCTGCGCAATACCGGCCAACAGTCGGCCGAGCGCAGCGTGCACATCGGCTGGGGCCTGGCCATGCTCGCCGGCGGTTTCACGTGGGCCGCGGCGGCGTATCTTTTCGACGTCAGCGGTGCTCAGCGCGAATTGCTCGAAGGCTGCACCGCCCTGTTCGCTGCCGTGATGGTGCTGTGGCTTGGGGTGTGGATGCACGACCGCCGCCACGCAGCTGCCTGGCAGGACTACATCAAAAGCAGTCTGGTGGGCGGCGGTGGCCGTTTCGGTTTCGCGATGCTGGCGTTCTTCTCGGTATACCGCGAACTGTTCGAAGTCATCCTGTTCTACGAAACCCTCTGGCTGCAGGCTGGCCCGGCGGGTCACAGCGCAGTACTGGCTGGTGGCGCCACCGCCTGCGTACTGTTGGTGGGCCTGGCCTGGGTAATTCTGCGCGGTTCTGCCAAGTTGCCGCTGGGCATCTTCTTCGGCATCAACGCCGCGCTGCTCTGCGCCCTGTCGGTGGTATTCGCCGGTCACGGCGTCAAGGCGCTGCAAGAGGCGGGCGTGTTCGGTACTCACCCGGTGCCGTTCATTGAGTTCGAGTGGCTGGGCGTGCATGCCGACCTCTACTCGTTGTCAGCACAGGCCGTGGCGCTTATCGCTATCGCGATTCTGTATGGCCGCAGTGCCGTGACGGCACGCGCGCGTCAGCAGGCACCAAGCGCCCAGTAACAGCCGGCGCTAGGCAAACGGGCGAGCAGTGTCACACTGCTCGCCCGTTTTTGTTTTCACGTATGGAGGAGTGCGCCGATGCGCGTATGGATTGATGCCGACGCCTGCCCCAAAGCGGCCAAGGATCAGGTGGTGAAGTTCGCCTTGAAGCGTCAGTTCGAGGTGCTGCTGGTGGCCGGGCAAAGCCAGACCAAGCCGGCCTTCGCCTGCGTGCGCCTGATCGTGGTGCCCAGTGGCCCGGATGCTGCCGATGATTACCTGGTGGAACACGCCGTGCCCGGCGAACTGGTTATTTGCAGCGACGTGCCGCTAGCCGATCGCCTGGTGAAAAAAGGCGTGGCGGCGCTGGACCCACGCGGCCGTGAGTTCGATGCGGGCAACATGGGCGAGCGTCTGGCGGTGCGTAATCTGTTTACCGACTTGCGTGAGCAAGGCCAGGTCGGCGGCGGCCAGGGGCCTTATGGCGAGCGGGACAAGCAGGCGTTTGCCAATGCGCTGGACCGCATTCTCACCCGCCTGGCCCGTCAGGCGGTGAGCTGAGGCGAGGCTTCCACCGGCGACGCCAGCCAGGCCAGCAAGGCGTCCAGCGCCAGCGGGCGGCTGAACAAGTAGCCCTGAATCAGATCGCAGTCGTTGGCGCGCAAAAACTCCAGCTGCTCGACGGACTCAACCCCTTCGGCCATCACCATCAGTTGCAGCTTGTGCGCCATGGCGATGATCGCCGAGGTGATCGCCATGTCGTTGGGTTCGGCGGGAATGTCGCGGATAAACGAGCGGTCAACCTTCAGGCTGTTGACCGGCAACTTGCGCAGGTAGGCCAGCGACGAATAACCGCTGCCGAAGTCGTCGATGGAAATCCGCACGCCCAGGCGGCGAATCTCTTCGAGAATTTCCACCGCCGTATTGAGGTTGTTCATCAGCGCGTTCTCGGTGACTTCCATCACCAGCCCCGCCGAATCCATGCCAGTGCGCAGCAGAATCTGTTCGATGGCCGCAGGCAACGCACGGTTGGAGAGGTTCAGCGCCGAGCAGTTGAACGCCACGCGCAGCTCCGGGTAGCCGGCCTTGCGCAGGGTCATCAGGTCGCGGCAGGCGCGCTCGGCCACCCACAAATCCAGCTCAACGATAAACCCATGTTGCTCGGCCAGCGGTGCAAACACTTCCGGGCTCACGGCGCCGCGTTGCGGGTGGTTCCAGCGCGCCAGTGCCTCCAGGCTGATGATCTGGCCCGTCTGGCAGGACACGATGGGCTGGTAATGCACATGCAGCCCTTCCTCGTTGAGCGCGCGGCGCAGGTCCTGCTCCAGCGTCAGGTCCATATGGGCGCGGTGTTCCAGGTCCGGGCTGAAGCGCAGGCTGCGGTTGCGGCCATTTTGCTTGCAGTAACCCACCGCCAGACCGGCGTGTTTGAAGAGGGCGTCGTAGTCGCTGCTGTCTTGCGGGAAGACGGCGAGGCCGATGCTGGCGGTTTGCGTGATCTGGCCACAGGACAAATTGAACGGCGTTTGCAGCTGATCGACGATGCGGCTGGCCAGTTGTTCGGCCTGGTAGCTGTGTTCGACCTTGGCCAGCACACAAAACTCGTCGCCAGAGAAACGCGCCAATACGTCCTCGCCACCGAGTGCTGAGCGTATGCGCTGGGCCACCAGTTGCAGCAGGTGGTCACCGCTGGCGTGGCCGAGGCTGTCGTTGATGCGCTTGAAGTTGTCCAGGTCGATAAACAGCAAGGCCCAGCGCTGCTGCGGGTCGACGGCGCTCAGCGCTCGTGTGGCCAGTTGGGTGAAGGCGCGGCCGTTGAAGAGGTTGGTCAGCGGGTCGTACTGGGTCATCACGTTCAGTTGTTGCGCAACCCGGCGCAACTTGGCGTGCTGCTCGCGCAGGCGCTGGTCGGCCCAGCTGGCGCCAATGCCGGCGACGATGATGATCAGCGCGATCAGGCCAATCGAGATGGCCAGCACGCCTTGTTCGCTGCTTTCTGCGACTGGCTGCAGCACTTGCGCGTAAAGGTCGGTCGGCACGGCCAGGGTCATGGCGGCCATGCCAGTGAAGTGCATGGAGGCAATCGCCCCGCCCATCACCAGGCTGGCCAGCACGCGCAGCCAGTGCGCGCGCTCGCCGGTTTTGCCGCGGAAGTAGAACGCCAGCACCACGGCGGCCAATGAGGCGCCGATGGCGATCAGTACCGAAACGGTGAAAAGCGTGGGGTCGTAATATTGCGTGGCGGCCGACTCGATGGCGGCCATGCCGCTGTAATGCATGGTGGCGATGCCGACTCCGGCCGTCACGGCGGCGGCCAGGTACTGCCAGGCCACCAGGCGCTTGCGACTGATCACCCACATCACGGCATACGACACGCTGATGGCGATCAGCAGGGAAAGCAGGGTGATCTTGAAGTTGTAGCCAATAGGCAGCGGCGCGCTGAACGACAGCATCGCAATAAAATGCATCGACCAGATGCCACCACCCAGGGCAAAGGCGCCAATCCATCGCCACAGCTCACGGCCGCCGACGGTGTGGCTGCTGCTGACGCGGTTGGCCATGGCCAGCGCGGTAAAACCGGCGGCACTGGCGACCAGGTAGGCGAGAAACACCAGACTGGGATCATGCCGGCAATCGAGGATTACCGTCTGGTTGGCCGGCATGTCAGCCATGAAGTGCAGCAGTGACATCACGAACTCCAACCCCAAAAACGACGCTTAACAGTCAACAATGATGGCTCTTTGCCATTTCCGGCATCTTAAAGGGCGCCGCTGGCCAAGGCTATGCTTTTGGTCGCCTTACGCCAAACCCGTTCTTGAGCGTTGGCTTAACCTTTAACCGCACAGGTAGGTGCCTGTGCCGACGGCCACCAGTGTGCCGTCATCGGCATGCAGCTCCGAGCGTACCACTGCCACTTTATTGCCAGAGCGTAGCAAAACCGCCTTGGCGACGAAGTGCTGGCCGCGCCCTGGGCGCAGATAGTCCACGCGCAGGTCGATGGTGCCGAGCTTCGAAAGCCGCGCCATGCGCTCGCCGCTGCTCAGGTTCTGGTGCCGTTCAAATGCGCCGATCAGAGCCATGGCGCCGCCGGTGACGTCCAGTAACGCCGAAATCACCCCGCCATGCAGGATGCCGTGCACGAAATTACCCACCAGCCCCGGTTGCATCGGCAGCGACATCAGCACTTGCTCGGTGGATAACTCGTCGATGCGGATCCCCAGCATCTGATTGAACGGGATGCGCTCAAAGAAACCCTGTACCGCCTGTTTCAGCTCGGGGGTGAGTTCGAAGGTGGGCTCGGACATGGGTGAAGTCGCTCCAAAGGAAGGACTCTAGCCTGCCGCAAGGTGGACACCGGCGCCATACCTGCGCGGCATGGGCATAAGTGACTATTTCCAGCATTCCAGCGCACTGACGGTGCCGGTGGTGCCCGTTCTGCCAACGCCATCCAGCCACAGCGTGGCGCACGCCGTATCCGAGCGCTGCGGCCCCAGCGGTTCGGCGCGCAACCGGTAGCCACCGTCGCCCGGTTCGCTGGTGAGGCGGTACAGGCCGTTGTTACTGCGTACCTCACCGTTTTCTCCAGAGGGCAGTTGCAGCTCGCCCAGTGCGCTGGTGGCGGTGATGTGGTGCTGATGCTGCGCGTAGTGGCGTGCCTGGCGCGCGGCGGCATCCACCAGCAGGGCCTGTCCTTCGGTACGACTGCTGCGCAGCACGTGCTGGCGGTACTGCGGCATCACCATGGCATACAGCACACCGATGATCGCTAGCACGGCCAGCAGCTCCAGCAGGCTGAAGCCGCCGGCATGGGGTTTACGGTGTGCCATCGCTGATGACCCTCCAACTTTGCCGGCCATTGGCCCTCGGGCCCAACGACAGGGGAGCGCATCCGGCTTCGCCCAGCACACAGGGCTTGCCGCTGGCCGGGTCTTGCGTGATGTGCGTGTCTGGCGCCGCGGCAATGCCCGCCGGGGCCAGCCCTTCGTTGCCATCCTGGCTGTCGACCTGACCGTCACCGTTGAGATCAAACACTGGAAACGGTGCGCTGCCACCCAGAGCAGGGTCGATCACATACAGGCGCGTTTGAATATCGAGCTCGCAAGGCGCAAGACTGGGAATGCGGGTGCTGAACGACAGCAGTTCGCCGAGGCGTTTCGCGGTGTCCACCAGGCGCTCGCTGGCGGCATTCCCGGTGGACGGCTGCCAGTCGATGTACCAGCCCAGCTTGCCCTGTGCGTCGTGCTCGCGCTGACGCCAGTCAACTGGGTGGCGGCTCAGGTTGAACGCCAGGCCGTTGCTGCCGGGCACCGGGTGCAGGTGCTGTTGCTGCAGATCGGCGACGCTCACGGTGGCGCGGTCCTGGGTATCTTCCCCGCGGGTATGGCGGTCCCAGATGCCGTACAGGCTTTGCCCTTCGCGGTCGGCCTGCAGGTGGTTCTGCCCGGTGCCGACAATGATCAGGTAACCGGTCTCCGAAGGATGGCTCACGATGGCCGGGGCCAGGCTGATCGGCTGCGCCAGCGGGTTGCTTGGCTTGGTCGGCGCGCGGAATAGCGGTTGGCCGTTGAAGGACAGGCGAAACGCGCTCGCGTTGACCGGCCGCTCAGGCGGTGGTTTTTGCAAGTTGCCCTGGCTGGAGTCATACAGGTCGAAGCGCCACAGGTTGCCGAGGTCGTCGCCGGCATAGGCGTAATCGGCGTAACCATCGGCATTGGTGTCCGTCACCAGAGGCATCGCCAGGCCGGCGGTCGGCAGCGGGGTATCCAGGCGGCGGATAAGGGCGCCGCTTTGTATATCCAGCAACAGCAGGCTGGCGCGGTTGCCGGGTGCATCCATGCCATTGCCCAGCAAGGCGGCCCATTGGCCAGTGTGCAAGCGGGCGATGGTGGGCGCGGTCAGCAGGTGGCCGAGGGTGGCATCGTGGCGAGCGTCGAACTCCCACAGCAGCGTAATTCGGTCGGGGTCGGTTACATCCAGGGCGAACAGACCTCGCCCGCCGGCACCCAGGCTGACAAGCAGCACGGTGTGCCAGGCGTTGGCGAAAAACACGTCCTGGGCCACCAGCGGGCCATCGACGTAGTAGCGGTGCGCAGCGCCATTGGCGTAGCCGGGAGACGTAAGCGCCGAGAGTTTGGCCGTGACTGCCGCCGGAATGATCGCCAAACGTTCCGCTCCAGTGGTCCCGTCAAAAGCATGCAACATCCCGTCGTTGGCGCCGACATACACCTGGGTGCGTCGCGGCGTGCTCTTGAAGGCGGCGTAGGCTCCTGGCGGCCCGTCGTAGCGTTCCATGGTGGCCGTGTCGCGATCGGGCGGGCCGACGGCTAGCGGCCGGGCAGTGACGCTATCGCCTAGGCGGGGCAACTGCTGGCGCAGGGTCTCGCAGCCTTCCAGCCCGGCGCAGGGTTCGCCGCGCAACAGCTGCACGCGGGCCGCCCCGTAACCGTCGAGCACGCCTTGCGGGCTGCTGTTGAGCAGGGTCTGCTGCGCGGCATCCAGGCTGGCCCAGGTGAAGTCGACCAGGCCTGCGTGGTCGCTACCGGCGGTGATCTTGATCTGTCGCTGGAACGGAAACTGCTCGCTGGCCCGCCACAGCTCAACCGCTTTTCCCATTGTCGTCAGCCGCTCTTTGCTGAGTTCACCGGACCAGTGGCGCGGGTCAAAGCGGGTGCGCAGGCGGGTATTGGGCTGCTCGGCGGCTACCGAGCGGGCGGGGGCTGCCGGGCGATGGCAGAGCAGCGCAGGAAAGTACTCGTCGCCGCTGGGCGTCGCGGCCCAGAGCTGCGCGCAAACCATCAGCAGCACCGGGATAAAAAGCCATTTCATGGCTGGTCCTCCAAGTACGTACGGGCCACCACCGCGCGCAGGCAAACCACCGCCACCGCACAGTTGACGTTGAGGTTGGACGGCGCCAGATGGGGGAAAAACGCCTGGCTGCTGACTTCGTAGTAAAGGGTGCCTTCGGTTCTGGCTGCTTCGCCGTAGGCGGCCTCTACCGGTTGTTGCGCCGCAGGGGGGATCTGACGCACATACCAACGCACGCTGGCGCCGGTCGGCGCGGGCCCGAAGGTGCCGGGATAGACGGTGGCGAGGGCAAAATCCACCGCGTGGTTAGTGGCCAGGCCCAGCAGGCACGGCGGCGCGCCGCAGGAGGGCAACGGGGACGCAGCCTGGGCGATTTGCCGTTCGGCGTCGCGCAAGCCCGCCTCGGCGGCGTTGAACAAACGCTGCTGTTCCAGATGCCGGGCCATTACCTGGGTTTCCAAGGCACTGTCGCGCGCGCTGGACACCGCCAGCGCGGTCACGATCAGCAACAGAATCAGGGTCACAATCAGCACGCTGCCGCGTTGTGGGTTGAGTGTCATGGCAAGAGGTTCCTGAGTGCAGTGGTGCCTTTGATCACTTGATAGAGCCGGTCCGGCGCGGAGTTCGGGGTGGCCGTGCCGTGCCAGTAGCGCCAGGCGGCGGCGTGTCTGCTCGTCGCGCGGGCAGGCGCAGCGGTGCTTAGCAGCGCTGCGTAGCGAACACTGCGCACCGGATCGTTGCTGGCCGGAGTGGCCGTGTAGGTGGTGGCATCGGCGATGCCGTAAAGGCCCACGCCATAATCAAAACGCACATCGGCGATGCCTTCGATCAGGGTGGCGGAGCCGTCTTTGCTGGTGCAGACCAGTTGCTGGCTTGTGTTGACCGCCAGTTTCTCGATATAGGCCTCGGCAGGTTCGGCATAGGGCTGCGCCAGGCTGCTGGCATTGGCGGGGCGGCCGTTGCCCAGGCAGTCGACTTCGAGGCGGTCGCTGGGTTGATAGCGAATGCACAGGGCTTTCTGGCTCACTGGTTTGATCACCTGCCCGGCAGCGAAGGCGCAGCCCGCCACGCCAGACTGAGCTTCGCTGAGGGCGGGGAAGGCCGCTTGCAGGGATTGGTCCGGCCTGCGCTTGAAACCGGTGCGGGCCAGCTGCCGGTCCAGCCATAGCAGGGTAAAGCGCGCGTTGCTCTGGTTATCGGCCTGTGCGCGCTGAAACAGCACGCTGTTGGTGTTGTCGACCACCAGTTGCGCCGCTGCCAGCGCCAGGAAGGAGGCGATCGAGAGTGCCACCAGCAGTTCGATGAGCGACAGGCCATGTTGGGTGAATTTGATCATGACGACTGCCCCCTAGATTTCGCTGCGCAGGCGCACGTGGCAGTACGCATTGGCCGTCGGGCAGGCGCCTTGGCTGCCCGTCCAGGCCACCTGGATTTCGATGGCCTCGCCTTGCGCGGAGCACACACCGGCAGCGGGCGAACGGCATACATAGGTGGTGCCGGCCGGCAGGTCGCTTGAGCCGGGAAGTAACCTGGCGACCTCGGCTCGCCAGCAGGCCAATTGAGCGGCGGGTGTCGCCGGGGTAGCGGCGCAGGAGGTGGCGTTGGAGTTGGCCGAGGCGCCGTTTTGCAAATACAGCGCCCAACTGGAGGGTGTCGCGCGGATCAATTCCAACAGGTCACCGGCCAACATCGCTGCCGTGATTCGTTGCGTTGCCTCGGTGGTGTAGGCGATGACCCGGCCTTGCAGGGTGATCATGCCGAGCAGGCCGACCCCAATAAGCAAGGCGGTGACCAATACCTCCACCAGGCTGAAGCCGGCGGCCTTGAAGTGCGCAGGTATACGCGAGGGAAAACGTGGGGTGGGTGATGCAAAAGCAGGTGATGAAGGTGTCCGTGTGCTGTTCATGCTGGCGCTCCCTGTGCCATAGCCAATCGAGTGGTACTCCTTGCCCCGTAAGGCACCTCGATTGTTCTGCTAAAGCACGGTGGGATGAAGCAGGCGCGTTGCCGTTGCCCGTAGGAAAGCTCACAGCGCTACTTCAGCGATGAGGAATCAGCGGCACAGTTCGCCGTCGCTCTGCCCTGTTTCCAGCCCGACAGTCTGGCGCACGCGCCCCTGGCGGTTGATGACCAGTTGCCAGAGCACGCGGCCTTCGGCGGTGCAGAGAATAAAGCGGCCGTTGCTCGAGGCCATGTTGCCGTTGGCCTGAAACACGATGGTCTGATTGGCCTGGCCGGCGCCGGTCCACCGCAGACGGTCTCGCCCGGTTTGCGCGGAAAAACGCAGAGCGGTTTGGGTGAGCGGGTCGCGCATCAGCCAGCCGTCGTTCCAGCGATGGTCGCACTGCACGCCGTCACTGGAGCCGCAGAGCTCGACGCGCTGGTTGCCGGAGACGGCATCGCTGCGGGTGGCCTTGAGATGGCTGAGCAGGCTGTGCCGCAAGTTTTCCTGACGGTTTTTGTGCAGCTGCTGATTCAGCGAGGGCATGCCGATGCTGACGACAATCGCCAGCAGGCACAGGGTTATCAGCAGTTCGGGCAGCGTAAGCCCGTGGGAGAGGCGTGGTTGCATGGCGAAACATCCTTGTTGTCGTGGGCCATCCTGGCCGGTGGTAGCGGTGGTAGAGGTGTTGCGGCGTCAGTTGGGGGAAGTGGCCAGCTCAAGCACCCGGTCCACCAGCTTGTTGATGCCGGCGGCGGCCTCGCTGATGGAGGTGGCGAGCATATAGGCCGGCGTGGTGACCAGCTTGTGCGTTGGGTCTTCGACGATATCGTCCACCGTGCACGCCTGGTGTTCGGCACCCATCTGGGTGAGGGCGGCGGCCGTGTCGGCGTCGTTGCCAATGGTGCAGACGACGCCGGGGCCGAAAATTTTCGCGGCCATGGACGGGGCAATGCAGATCAGGCCGACGGGTTTTTTCGCTGCCGCGAACGCCTTGGCCAAAGCCAGCACTTCGGGTTGCACGGTCAGGTCTGCGCCATTCACGGCGAAGTCTGAGAGGTTTTTCGCCGCGCCAAAACCGCCGGGCACAATCAGCGCATCGAAGTCGTCGGCATTGGCTTCGCGGATGTCCTTGATGGCGCCGCGGGCGATACGCGCCGCTTCCACCAGCACATTGCGCGTTTCCGGCATTTCTTCACTGGTCAGATGGTTGACCACATGGTGCTGGGCAATATTGGGGGCGAAACACTGTACGTCGACGCCGCGTTGGTCCAGGCGCAGCAGCGTGATAACGCTTTCGTAGATTTCTGCGCCGTCATAAACGCCGCAGCCGGAGAGAATTACAGCGACTTTCTTATGCATGGCGATTCTCCGTTTCTCGTGGGTTGGCCGACTACTCGGCCTATTCACTCTGCTTGGCGCTTTCCAGGCCGCCCAGCGCCCTCGACCAACTGTGTGCTGTCAGGTTGATATGAGTTTGGACCGCAGTTTGCCGCAAACGGTGTCATGAAAATGTCGTTTGTCGGCGTAACGGCCTGTTTCAGAGGCGTCTGTCGCTAAATGCCGCTTTGGTTGTCACCTGATGTCGCGGTGTACCACGCCAGAGGGAGATAGCATCACGGCCTATAGTCCAAGCGAGTGGCCGGACAATAACAATGATGGGTGAGCCATGAATTACGTCCTCTACGCCGTACCTTTTTTCTTCCTGCTGATTGCTCTGGAACTGGTCGCCGACCGCTGGCGCGGCATGCGCACCTATCGCCTGGCGGACGCCGTCAACAGCCTG
The DNA here is from genome assembly GCF_056174845.1 of Pseudomonas sp. CC11G. Taxonomy (NCBI): domain Bacteria; kingdom Pseudomonadati; phylum Pseudomonadota; class Gammaproteobacteria; order Pseudomonadales; family Pseudomonadaceae; genus Pseudomonas; species Pseudomonas sp. CC11G. Next base: position 250,923 of record NZ_JBWBZC010000003.1, on the reverse strand, counting down.
AGTGCCGGCGTGTTGTCGACCACCGTGGGGTTGCTGACCAAAGTGGTAGGCCTGCTCACTTACACCTTCGCCTGGCAGCACTGGGGCCTGCTGGACTTGTCGGCGCAGAACCTGTGGGTCTGGGTGTTCGCGTTTGTGTTCTATGACTTCTGCTACTACTGGAACCACCGCCTGGGCCATGAGCGCAATGTGCTATGGGCGGCGCATTCGGTGCATCACCAGAGCGAGGAATACAACCTGTCCACGGCGCTGCGCCAGACCAGCACCGGTTGGATTTTCGGTTGGATCTTCTACCTGCCCATGGCCCTGCTGGGCATTCCGCCGCTGGTGTTTCTGACGGTGGCGGCGCTGAACCTGCTGTACCAATTCTGGGTACACACCCGCCATATTCCGAAGCTCGGCTGGTTTGAATGGGTGTTTATCTCGCCCTCCAACCACCGCGTGCACCATGCGCAGAACGCGGTGTATATGGACCGCAACTACGGCGGCGTTTTCATCATTTGGGATCGGCTGTTCGGCACCTTCCAGGAGGAGTTGGACGAAGAACCGGTGGTGTTCGGCGTAACCACGCCGCTGGCCAGTTGGAACCCGCTGTGGGCCAACCTGCAGTTTTATGCAGTGCTCTGGCAGGACGCGGCGCGCGCCGGCTCTGTCTGGGACAAGCTGCGTATCTGGTTTATGCGCACCGGCTGGCGTCCGGCCGATGTGGCAGCCCAGTACCCGCAGGCGAAGGCTGATCTCGCCCAGTTCGAGAAATTCCACGTGCCGCTGCGGCCGGTTCAGCAGTTGTATGCCGCGGTGCAATTCGTGCTGTACGTGGCGGCCGGCAGTTACCTGCTGGCCAATGGCGCGACGCAAAGTGTGGCTGTGCTGCTGGGTAGCTGTGCGTGGATGGCGTTTGGTTTGTATGTGTTGGGCGCGTGGCTGGAGAACCGCCCGCATGCGCTTGGGCTGGAGGCACTGCGTTTGCTGTTGAACGCGCCGGCGTTGTGGCTGGCCGAGCAGGTCGGGCTGTTGCCGATCAGTGGCCTGGGCTGGAGTTTGCTGGTGGGCTACAGCCTGATCAGTGGCGCGGCGTTGCTGGTGATGACGCGTCGAGGCGCCAGCGCCGTGCCGGCCTGATCAGTCCTTTTGCGATTTGAGGTAGCGGCGTAGCCACAAGGCTGCGCCGATCAGTACCAGAGCGCCCAGTACCCACAGCTCGTACTTCTTGATGTTGCCCAGAATGCTTTCCATCACCGAGCCGAAGTGGAACGAGGCATAGCCCAGCACGGAGGCCCAGACGATGGCACCGATCCCGTTGAGGATCAGGTAACGCAGCGGCGGATAACCCGACAAGCCGATGGCCACCGGCATCACGGTGCGCATGCCGTACACGAAGCGGAAGCTCAGCACCCACAAGTCGGGGTGGCGCTGTATATAGCCCAAGGCTTTGTCGCCCATCTTCTGCAGGCGCGGTTTGCGCGCCAGCAGGCGGCGGCCATGTTTGCGGCCCATGTAGTACCAGAGCTGGTCGCCGGCATAACTGCCGAAGAAGGCCGTGACCACCACCAGATTGATGTCCATGTAGCCACGGAACGCGAGGAAACCGGCCAATACCAGAATGGTCTCGCCTTCGAAAAAGGTGCCGAGAAACAAGGCGAGGTAACCGAAGTCCTGCAGAAATTGTTGGAGCATCGTCAGCGTGCACAGCGAAATGAACGCGCAGCCTAACCTGCCAGCGCGTCAGGGGAAAGCGTGACGCATCAGCCCTTAGTCTATTCAAAGGAAGAACGGCCGTTGGCTGCGGCGCGCCGTCGCATAGGTGCCAGCTTTTGTCATTCTTTGGTCATAATGGCCGCCTATAACTGTCACACTCGCCCGTTTGTGCGGGCCCAGGAGTCTGCCGTGAGCTTTACCCCCGCCAATCGTCTGTTTCCCGCTACCCGCCTGCGCCGTAACCGCCGCGATGATTTTTCCCGTCGCCTGGTGCGCGAGAACGTGCTGACGGTCGACGACCTGATCCTGCCGGTGTTTGTGCTCGACGGTGAAAACGCCCGCGAAGAAGTGGCCTCGATGCCCGGCGTGGCGCGTCTGTCGATCGACCTGCTGCTTAAAGAAGCCGAAACCTGGGTGGCCCTGGGTATTCCGGCCCTGGCCCTGTTCCCGGTGACCCCGGCCGAGAAGAAAACCCTCGACGGTCGCGAAGCCTGGAACCCGGACGGCATCGCCCAGCGTGCTATCCGCGCGCTGCGCGAGAAATTTCCTGAGCTGGGCGTGATCAGCGACGTCGCGCTCGACCCCTTCACCACCCACGGCCAAGACGGCATTCTCGACGAGCACGGCTACGTGCAGAACGACATCACCGTCGATGCCCTGGTACGCCAAGCGCTGTCGCATGCCGACGCCGGTGCCCAAGTGGTCGCGCCGTCCGACATGATGGACGGCCGCATTCAAGCCATCCGTGAAGCGCTGGAATTAGCCGATCACACCAATGTGCGAATCATGGCCTATTCCGCCAAGTACGCGAGCGCCTACTATGGTCCGTTCCGCGACGCGGTCGGCTCGTCGCTGAACCTGGGCAAGGCTAACAAGGCTTCCTACCAGATGGACCCGGCCAACAGCGACGAAGCCTTGCACGAAGTGGCGGCGGACCTCGCCGAAGGCGCGGACATGGTGATGGTCAAACCCGGCATGCCGTACCTGGATATTCTTTACCGGGTGAAAGAGGAATTCCGTGTACCGACCTTTGTCTATCAAGTCAGTGGCGAGTACGCGATGCACATGGCGGCTATCCAGAATGGCTGGCTCAGTGAGGCGGTGATCCTCGAATCGCTCACCGCCTTCAAGCGCGCGGGTGCCGATGGCATCCTCACTTATTTCGCCGTGCGTGCGGCACAACTATTAAAGCAAGGGCAGTAAGCCCGTTCGGGAATACGTAATGAACAGCGAAGGACTCAGCAAAACGGATGAGCTGAACGACTCAGCCGTCGTGGAAAAAGCAGTGGTGGAAAAGGCAGTGACCGGCAAGGCGGCAGCGGAAAAAGCGACCGTCGAAAAACCGGCTGCTGAAAAAGCCGCCGCTGAAAAGGCTCCGGTCGACAAGGCCGCTGCGGAGAAAACCGCAGCTGAGCCCGCGCCGGAACCGGCCGTTGAAGAGCCGGTCGCCGCTGCACCTGAGCCCGTCGCTGTACCGGCACCCATTCCTGGTCTGGACGACAGCAGCCTGTATATCCACCGTGAGCTGTCGCAACTGCAATTCAACATTCGCGTGTTGGAGCAGGCGCTGGATGAGTCCTACCCGCTGCTTGAACGCCTGAAGTTTCTGCTGATCTTTTCCAGCAACCTGGATGAGTTCTTCGAAATTCGTGTGGCCGGGCTGAAGAAGCAAATCACTTTCGCCCGCGAACAAGCCGGCGCTGACGGCTTGCAACCGCATCAGGTGCTCGCGCAGATCAGCACCTTGGTGCACGAGCAGGTGCACCGCCAGTACGCCATCCTCAATGACGTGCTGTTCCCATTGCTGGCCAAGCACAACATCACGTTTATTCGTCGCCGTTACTGGACCACCAAGATCAAAGCCTGGGTGCGCCGTTACTTCCGCGACGAAATCGCGCCGATCATTACGCCGATCGGTCTCGACCCGACGCACCCGTTCCCGTTGCTGGTGAACAAGAGCCTGAACTTTATCGTCGAGCTCGAAGGCATTGACGCCTTTGGCCGCGACTCCGGTCTGGCGATTATTCCCGCGCCGCGTCTGCTACCGCGGGTGATCAAGGTGCCGGAAGAAGTCGGCGGCCCTGGCGACAACCACGTGTTTCTGTCGTCGATGATTCACGCCCACGCCGATGACCTGTTCCAAGGCATGAAGGTAAAAGGCTGCTATCAATTCCGACTGACCCGAAACGCCGACTTGTCGCTGGATTCCGAAGACGTGGAAGACCTGGCGCGCGCACTGCGCGGCGAGCTGTTTTCGCGTCGTTACGGCGATGCCGTGCGTTTGGAAGTTGCCGATACCTGCCCGGCGCACCTGGCCGATTACCTGCTCAAGCAATTCAACCTGAGCGAGAGCGAGCTGTATCGCGTCAACGGCCCGGTCAACCTGACTCGCCTGTTCAGCATCACCGGCCTGGATAGCCACCCGGAGCTGCAGTACGCGCCGTTCACCCCGGTTATCCCCAAGCTGCTGCAGAACAGCGACAACCTGTTCAACGTGGTGAGCAAGCAGGACATCCTGCTGCTGCATCCCTTTGAGTCGTTTACGCCGGTAGTCGACGTGCTGCGTCAGGCAGCAAAAGACCCGCATGTACTGGCGATCAAGCAGACGCTGTACCGCAGCGGCGCCAACTCCGAAATCGTCGACGCGCTGGTGGACGCTGCGCGCAACGGCAAGGAAGTGACGGCGGTTATCGAGCTGCGTGCGCGCTTTGACGAAGAGTCCAACCTGCAACTGGCCAGCCGTCTGCAAGCGGCCGGTGCGGTGGTCATCTACGGTGTGGTGGGCTTTAAAACCCACGCCAAGATGATGCTGATTCTGCGCCGTGAGGCCGGCGAAATCGTGCGTTACGCCCACCTGGGCACCGGTAACTACCACGCCGGCAACGCGCGGCTGTACACCGACTACAGCTTGATCACCTCCGACGATGCGCTGTGCGAAGACGTGTCCAAGTTGTTCAGTCAGCTGATTGGCATGGGTAAAACCCTGCGCATGAAAAAGCTGCTGCACGCGCCGTTCACGCTGAAGAAAACTCTGCTCGACATGATCGCCCGCGAGACCGCGCTGGCCGCCGAAGGCAAGCCGGCGCATATCATCGCCAAGTTCAACTCGCTGACCGATCCGAAGATCATCCGTGCGTTGTACAAAGCCAGCCAGACCGGTGTGCGCATCGACCTGGTGGTGCGCGGCATGTGCTGCCTGCGGCCGGGTATCGCCGGTGTGTCGCACAATATCCATGTGCGCTCGATCATCGGTCGCTTCCTGGAGCACACGCGGGTCTTCTATTTCCTCAATGACTTCGACGAGAAGATTTACCTGTCGAGCGCTGACTGGATGGAGCGCAACCTGGATAAGCGCGTGGAAACCTGCTTCCCGGTGGAAGGCAAGAAACTGATCACGCGGGTGAAGAAGGAACTGGAGTCTTACCTCAGCGACAACACTCACAGCTGGGTGCTGCAATCGGATGGCCGCTATGTGCGTTCCAGCCCGACCGGCAACCAGAACGCGCGCAGCGCCCAGGCGACCTTGCTGGAAAAGCTCACCAATCCGCCGCTTAGCGTGCGTTGATGGTGTTGGGCTTCGCTGCGCTCAACCCAACCTACTCGCGATGTAAGTTGGGTTGAGCGCAGCGAAGCCCAACCAAGGTGTCTAGTCCTGAAATAGGTTTACACCTGTTTCACTCTCAAAACGCCCGATGCACCGCATCGGGCGTTTTGTATTCCAAGGCCAGATGTGGCCGCTCTTCGTTATAAATCCCCACTGACTCGTCCACCATCTTCCGTGCGTGCGCGAGGTTTTTGGGGCGATGCAGCAGGAACTCCATCTTCAAAATCCCGTTCACCCGCTCGGCCATCGCGTTCTGGTAACAGTCGTAGCCATCGGTCATGGAGCAAGTGATGCCGTGCTTGATGTGCAGACGTTGGTAAAGGTCCGAGCAGTACTGCGCGCCACGGTCTGAGTGATGGACCAACTGCTGATCAGTTTTTCGCTCGCCCACGGCTTTTTTCAAAGCCTTGAGTACCGACTCTGTGTGTAACGTCTCATGCACGTGGTGTCCCACAATTTTTCGCGAGAAGGCATCTGTCACCAGGCTTAGATACGCCACGTTTTCTTGGGTCGGCAGGTAGGTTATGTCGGCCACCCAAACTTGCTCAGGCCCCGTAGCAACGATTTGTGCAGGCCCTTCTTTTAGCAGGTTGGGATGGCGCCGGAACCGATGATGGCTGTGGGTGGTTTTGTGGTAGGCACGCTTGCGAGGCACCAGTTCTCGGGCCTCTCGCAAGATCGTGAACAAGCGATCCCGACCAACTTGTAGGCCCGCTTCAGCGTCGATATGCAGCAAGTGATGCAGCTTGCGCGTCCCCAGTCTTGGCTGGCGACGGCGCTTCTCCAAGACAAACTCCAGCACGTTCTGATCATGCTGGTCGCGGGCTTCGGCGGCCCAGATTCGCTTGTAGTAAGCCTGGCGCGAAATCCCCATGAACAGGCAAGCCCTGGTAACACTCAGGCCTTCGATTTGCCCTTGCGAGAGGACTTGCCGGGTCGCTTTTTTACGATGGAAACGCCGTAGTCGTTCTTTAGAACATTCACGACAGCTTCAAAAAATTGAGCCTTCTGGTTGCTCAAGGCGAGCTGCTCTTCAAGCTCTTTGATCCGCTGTTCTGGCGTCAGCGGTGCAGATGGCTCGTTCACGGCACGGGTCCTCTGAACTCGAATGGAGGCGCCTTGGCTCCAGTCCTGCCGACCATGCTTGCGTAACCACACCAACACTGTCGACCTGCCCTGGATGCCATAGCGGGTTTGAGCGTCTTTATAACTCAACTCGCCTTTTTCGACTTGATCAACGACCGCCAGTTTAAAAGCCAAGGTGTAATCGCGCTGGCTGCGCCTTTTCCCCGAATCCATTGAGTCCTCCTGAAAATAGGTCAGAAGGTGTAAACCTTATTCAGGACGGGACAAGGCGCATAAAAAAGCCGCTCAATCGAGCGGCTTTTTGTTGGCGGCGATTACGCCACGCTGAGGGTTAGTCCGATGCGCTTCAGCCACTCGGCCTCGGCTTCAAAATCCGCCTGCGTCAGCGGGTTAGCCGCCAACCAGCCTTCGGGGAACACCACGTCCAAGCTGTCGTCACTGGCCCGCAGTTTTACCTTGGGCATTTCCTGCGTGCCACGAATGTGGTGGAACAAAATGGCAAAGCGCAGCAGCACGCACAGACGCACCAGCTTGATGCCTTCGTCGCCGAACTCGGCGAATTTGTCCTTGGGAATATTGCGCCGGTGCCCACGCACTAGCAGGGCGAGCATCTGTTGGTCCTGGCGGGAAAAACCGCCGAGGTCCGAGTGCTCCACAAGGTAGGCGCCGTGCTTGTGGTAGGAGTAGTGGGCGATATCCAGGCCCACTTCATGCACCTTGCTGGCCCAGCTCAAAATCTCGCGGTGCCATTCTTCATCCAGGCCCCAAGAGGCAGCGACATCGTCCAATGCTTCGAGGGCTTTGGCTTCAACGCGTTGCGCCTGCTCCGGGTCGACGTGGTAACGCTCCATCAGCGCGCTCAGGGTGCGCTCACGCACGTCTTCGTGGTGATGACGGCCCAGCAGGTCATACAGCACACCTTCGCGCAGAGCGCCTTCGGAGTGGGTCATGGTGTGCAGGTCCATGGCATCGAAGACGGCTTCGATAATCGCCAGGCCCGCCGGGAAAATTGCACGGCGGTCCGGCTTGATGCCGTCCATGTCGAGCTTGTCGACTTCTCCCAGTTTGAGCACCCGGCGCTTGAGCCAGGCCAGGCCTTCAGCCGTCACTTCACCATTGCCATGGCCGCCGGCTTTGATTGCCAGGCCGACTGCGCGGATGGTGCCCGAAGCGCCAACAGCTTCATCCCAGCCCAGGCGGCGCAGGGCGTGTTCAATACCCATCAGCTCCAGGCGCGCGGCGGTGTAGGCCTGTGCGTAGCGCGCCGGGGTGATTTTGCCGTCGCGGAAATAACGCTGGGTGAAACTCACGCAACCCATTTGCAGGCTTTCGCGCAGCAGCGGTTCGAAGCGTTGGCCGATGATGAATTCGGTACTGCCACCGCCGATATCGGCTACCAGGCGTTTACCGGGGGTATCGGCCAGGGTGTGGGATACACCGAGATAAATGAGGCGTGCTTCTTCACGTCCGGAAATCACTTCCACCGGATGGCCGAGAATTTCCTCGGCGCGGCGGATAAACACCGAGCGGTTACGCGCCTCGCGCGCAGTGCCCACTACGCGAACGGCGCCCGGCGGCAGGCTGTTGGTCAGTTGCGCGAAGCGGCGCAGACAGTCGAGGCCGCGTTGCATGGCTTCTTCATTGAGTTCGCGGTTCTCATCGATACCGGCGGCCAGCTGCACCTTTTCGCCCATGCGCTCCAGAATACGGATCTCGCCGTGGTCGGCTTTGGCCAGAACGATATGGAAGCTGTTCGAGCCGAGGTCGATGGCGGCGATCATGGAGAAATGCTTGGCGGGGCTTTGCGGCATGGTGTGAGGGTCTCAGAGCTGTAGCGCGACATCCTGCCATGATCGGGCGCCTGCGCCAACGCGAGAGGGCCAGACGTGATGTCGATGCTGGAGTTGTTCTTTATAGCCGCAGGTCGGGCGGTGACAAGGTTTGGCCGCGCAGTATGCCGATGCTGTACGTCGTAATTATGACCAGCATCAGCGCGGGCCCTACAGAAACGGAGCGACCACGGCAGTTTTTAGTTCAATGCATGATCAGCATTTGCGCGCTGCACCATAGCGAAGCTCAATCGGTAGCCGCTTTCGGTGAGGACAAAGCCGGGCTATGATGGCGCCACTTTACATCCTTGCGACCCTGGAGAGTTTCCATGAGCGAATTCATTACCCACGTCAGCGACGCCAGCTTTGATTCGGATGTGCTCCAGGCTGATGGCCCGGTGCTGGTCGATTACTGGGCTGAATGGTGCGGTCCGTGCAAAATGATTGCCCCTGTTCTGGACGAAATTGCCCAGACTTACCAAGGCAAACTGAAAGTCTGCAAACTGAACATCGACGAAAACCAGGACACCCCGCCGAAATACAACGTGCGTGGTATTCCGACCCTGATGCTGTTCAAGAACGGCGCCGTCGAAGCCACCAAGGTTGGCGCACTGTCCAAGTCGCAACTCGCAGCATTTCTCGACAGCAACATCTAAGTCGTAAGGGTTTTCTCCTTTGCGCCTGAAAGCCCCGTCCTGTGCGGGGCTTTTTCATTGGTTCGGCACTAGACGCTCCGCAAAGCCGATGGTACATTCGGCCTCGCAACGGTTCCTCCGTTGCTCATCGTAAGCCGTCGCCGACGCATTCCTACTCGATACCCATCGATAAACAAGCAGGCGATCATGCTGCCTCTGCGCAGCCCGGCCTCATAAGCTAAACGCTTATTTTCCCCCTCCTTCATGATTACGTCATTCCTATATGAATCTGACTGAACTCAAGCAAAAGCCGATTACCGACCTGCTAGAAATGGCCGAACAGATGGGCATAGAAAATATGGCCCGTTCGCGCAAGCAGGACGTGATTTTCTCCCTGTTGAAAAAGCACGCGAAAAGCGGTGAGGAAATCTCCGGTGATGGCGTGCTGGAGATCCTCCAGGACGGCTTCGGCTTCCTGCGTTCCGCCGACGCCTCGTACCTGGCCGGCCCGGACGACATCTACGTTTCGCCTAGCCAGATCCGCCGCTTCAACTTGCGCACTGGCGACACCATTGTTGGCAAGATCCGCCCGCCGAAAGAAGGCGAGCGTTACTTCGCTCTGCTCAAGGTCGACACCATCAACTTCGACCGCCCAGAGAACGCCAAGAACAAGATCCTGTTCGAAAACCTGACGCCGCTGTTCCCTACCAAGCGGCTGATGATGGAAGCCGGCAACGGCTCCACCGAAGACTTGACCGGCCGTGTTATCGACCTCTGTGCCCCTATCGGCAAGGGTCAACGCGGTCTGATCGTGGCACCGCCAAAAGCCGGTAAAACGATCATGCTGCAGAACATCGCGGCAAACATCACCCGCAATAACCCCGAGTGCCATCTGATCGTTCTGCTGATCGACGAGCGCCCGGAAGAAGTAACCGAAATGCAGCGCACCGTGCGCGGCGAAGTGGTTGCTTCCACGTTCGACGAGCCACCAACCCGCCACGTGCAGGTTGCCGAAATGGTGATCGAGAAGGCCAAGCGCCTGGTCGAGCACAAGAAGGACGTGGTCATTCTGCTCGATTCCATCACCCGTCTGGCGCGTGCCTACAACACCGTGATCCCGAGCTCCGGCAAGGTACTCACCGGTGGTGTCGACGCCCACGCCCTGGAGAAGCCAAAACGCTTCTTCGGCGCCGCGCGCAATATCGAAGAAGGCGGCTCGCTGACCATCATCGCCACCGCGCTGGTTGAAACCGGCTCGAAGATGGATGAAGTGATCTACGAAGAGTTCAAGGGTACCGGCAACATGGAATTGCCCCTGGACCGTCGCATCGCTGAAAAGCGCGTATTCCCGGCCATCAACATCAACCGTTCCGGCACCCGCCGCGAAGAGTTGCTGACGGCCGAAGACGAGCTGCAGCGCATGTGGATCCTGCGTAAATTGCTGCACCCGATGGACGAGATCGCGGCTATCGAGTTCCTGCTCGATCGCCTCAAAGCGACCAAGACCAACGACGAGTTCTTCCAGTCGATGAAGCGCAAGTAACATCGCGAAGACAGGCAAAAGCCGGGGAAACCCGGCTTTTTGCTACCTGCGCAGCGCCCATTGCGTCGCCCCGGCAGGCTAAACTTCGCACTTCCCTTCGAGCGCCCTACACGAGGCTCAAGCATGCAGTATCGCGATCTGCGCGACTTTATCCGTGGCCTGGAACAACGCGGCGAGCTGAAACGCATCAGCCTGCCGGTGTCGCCGGTGCTGGAAATGACCGAAATCTGCGACCGCACCCTGCGCCGTAAGGGCCCGGCCCTATTGTTTGAAAACCCCACGGGCTTCGACATGCCGGTGCTCGGCAATCTGTTCGGTACGCCCGAGCGTGTGGCCCTGGGCATGGGCGCCGAAGCGGTGAGCGAATTGCGCGAAATCGGCAAGCTGCTGGCCTTTCTCAAGGAGCCGGAGCCGCCGAAAGGCTTGAAAGACGCCTGGTCGAAACTCCCGATCTTCAAAAAGATCATTTCCATGGCGCCGAAGGTGGTTAAAGACGCGCCGTGCCAGGAAGTGATCGAAGAGGGCGACGACGTCGACCTCGGCAAACTGCCGGTGCAAACCTGCTGGCCGGGCGATGTCGGGCCGCTGATCACCTGGGGCCTCACCGTAACCAAGGGGCCGAACAAAGACCGGCAAAACCTCGGTATCTACCGTCAGCAAGTGATCGGCCGCAACAAGGTGATCATGCGCTGGCTCAGCCATCGCGGCGGTGCGCTGGATTTTAAAGAGTGGTGCGAGAAACACCCCGGCCAACCGTTCCCGGTGGCTGTTGCCCTGGGCGCCGACCCTGCGACCATTCTCGGCGCCGTAACGCCAGTGCCGGACAGCCTTTCCGAATACGCGTTCGCCGGCTTGCTACGGGGCAACCGTACCGAGCTGATCAAGTGCCGCGGAAGTGAACTGCAAGTTCCAGCCAGCGCCGAAATCGTGTTGGAAGGCGTGATTCACCCCGGCGAGATGGCCGATGAAGGCCCCTACGGCGACCACACCGGCTACTACAACGAAGTGGACTCTTTCCCGGTGTTCACCGTCGAACGAATTACCCGGCGGCAAAAACCGATTTACCACAGCACCTACACCGGCCGCCCGCCGGATGAGCCGGCAATTCTCGGCGTGGCGTTGAACGAAGTGTTCGTGCCAATTCTGCAAAAGCAGTTCCCGGAAATCACCGACTTCTACCTGCCGCCCGAAGGCTGTTCCTACCGCATGGCGGTGGTGACCATGAAGAAGCAGTATCCGGGGCATGCCAAGCGCGTAATGCTCGGTGTGTGGTCGTTTTTGCGCCAGTTCATGTACACCAAGTTCGTTATCGTGACCGACGACGACATCAATGCGCGGGACTGGAACGACGTGATCTGGGCCATTACTACGCGCATGGACCCCAAGCGCGACACGGTGTTGATCGACAACACGCCGATCGACTACCTCGACTTCGCCTCGCCGGTTTCCGGCCTCGGCTCGAAGATGGGCCTGGACGCCACCCACAAGTGGCCGGGCGAAACCACGCGCGAATGGGGCCGGGTGATCGTCAAGGATGAAGCCGTAAGCCTGCGGGTCGATGCGATGTGGAAGGACCTTGGAATAGAGTGATGAAAGTAACCCTGCAACCCTCCGGCGCGGTGCTGGATGTAAACCCCGGCGAGCGTATTCTGGATGCTGCGCGCCGCCTCGGTTATCAATGCCCGCAAGCCTGCCGCAATGGCAACTGCCATATCTGCGCGGCCTTGCTGGTCGAGGGCTCCGTGCAGCAGAACGGCGAGGCCCGCGACCACGGTGAATTGTTCACGTGCCTGGCCGAACCGCTGGAGGATTGCGTGTTGCATTGGGATGGCGTGTTGGCTCCCGGCGAGTTGCCGTTGCGCACCCTGCGTTGTCAGGTCGTGGCGTGCACAGCAGTGGGCGGCGATGTGTGGCGCGTTACCCTGCGTGCACCGGCCGGCAAGCCACCGCGTTATCACGCCGGGCAGTACGTGCTGATTCGCCGTGACGATGGCGAGCAATCGGCGTTCTCGCTTGCTTCGGCGCCGTCCCAAGGCCGCGAGCTGGAGCTGCATATCCTCGGCCGCGAAGACAGCGCGCTAAACCTGCTCGCCCAGTTGCAGCGCGAGCCGTTGGTGGAAGTGCAGATGCCGTTTGGGGATGCGCACCTGGCAGAGCTGCCCGATGGGCCGTTGATTCTGATTGCCGCCGGTACCGGTATGGCGCAGATGCACAGCCTGATCGAACACTGCCGGGCTGCTGGCTTTAAACACCCCGTGCACCTGTATTGGGGCGCGCGTCGGCCGGATGATTTCTATCAGTTGCCGCATTGGGCTGACTGGCAGCAGATGCCGAATCTGACCCTGCACCAGGTGGTCAGCGATGTCTGTGGCTGGCAAGGCCGTTGCGGTTTGCTGCACGAAGCCGTGCGTGAAGATTTCCCCGATCTCAAGCCGCTGCATGTTTACGCCAGTGGCTCGCCGATGATGGTGTACGCGACCTTGGATGCCTTGGTGGACGCCGGTATGGATGCCCACCAGATGCGCGCAGATGTGTTCGCGTACGCCCCGCGCTAAAAGCATCGAGGCTAAAGCCTCTCCCGCCTGTAGACGAGATCCTCCAAACAAAAAAACCGCCAGAAGGCGGTTTTTTATTGGCAGTTAGCGAGCGCTTAGCGCACCTGCACGACCACTTTACCCACTGCTTTACGTTGGCCCAGCGCATTGATCGCACCGGCGGCATCGGTCAGCGGGAAGGTCTGCGAAACCAACGGTTTGACCTTGCCTTCGGCGAACCACTTGAACAGCTGGTCGAAGTTGGCGGCGTTGTCGCCCGGCTGACGCTGCGCAAACGCGCCCCAGAACACACCAACCAGCGAAGCGCCTTTGAGCAGGGTGAGGTTGGCGGGCAGGGACGGAATGGTGCCGCTGGCGAAACCGACAACCAGGAAGCGACCGTTCCAAGCGATGGAGCGGAAGGCTTCTTCGAAAAGATCGCCGCCGACCGGATCGTAGATCACGTCCACGCCTTGGCCACCGGTCAGCTCTTTGAGTTTCTCTTTCAGGCTGCCTTCGCTGTAGTTGATCAGCTCGTCGGCACCAGCGGCCTTGGCCACTTCCAGTTTTTCAGCGCTGCTGGCGGCAGCGATTACGCGGGCGCCCATGGCTTTGCCGATTTCCACGGCGGCCAGGCCGACACCACCGGAAGCGCCGAGTACCAACAGGGTTTCGCCCGGTTGCAGATTGGCGCGCTGCTTGAGGGCGTGAATCGAGGTGCCGTAGGTCATGCCGAACGCGGCAGCGCTGGCGAAGTCCATGCCTGCCGGAATCGGCATCACGCTGTAGCCCGGCACGGCAACCTGCTCGGCAAAGCTGCCCCAGCCGGTCAGGGCCATCACCCGGTCGCCCGGTTTTACGTGGGTGACTTTCTCGCCCACAGCGGCCACGACACCGGCGGCTTCGCCACCTGGCGAGAACGGGAACGGCGGCTTGAACTGGTACTTGCCTTCAATGATCAGGGTGTCTGGGAAGTTCACGCCGGCGGCGTGTACGTCGAGCAGCACTTCGTTCTTTTTCGGTTCTGGGCTGGCGACTTCTTCCAGTACCAGGGTTTCGGCAGGGCCGAAGGCTTTGCACAACACGGCTTTCATTGGAGTGTTCCTCGCAGAGTTATGGCTTGGCAGTGTAGGTGCGTGGCCGCGAGGGTCAACGAGCATGGCCTGGCCTGATAAAGGTGTATAAGCGCCGGGCTATCGCTATGCTAGAGCAGATACCCAGTCGAGGATGCGCACTGTGAAAGCTTGGTTTGTTCTGTTGATGGCCCTCTCTCTACCGTTCGCGGCCCTGGCCAACGAAGAGGGTGGCGGTGAGGGGGAAAAGGAAGGCAAGACGCCGACAGTGGCCTATATCAGCCTGGTGCCTGCGCTGGTGGGTAATTACGGCACCGGTCCAAAGCTGAAAGTGTTCAAGGCCGACATCGCCTTGCAGGTGACCGGCAGCGATGCCGAAGCCAAGGTCGAGCACCACGAGCCGCTGATCCGCAATCAGCTGGTGATGCTGTTTTCCCAGCAGACTGACGAGGCGATGGGCAACGTCGAGTCCAAGGAAAAGCTGCGCCAGGAAGCGTTGAAGCAGGTGCAGGATGTGCTGACCCAGGAAGAGGGCAAGCCACTGGTGGAAGACCTGCTTTTCAACAACCTCATCGTTCAATAAGCGCGCCGGCGCTCAGCTGGTGAGCCACACACACGTGCAGTTACGGCCCTGATGCTTGGCCTGGTACAGCGCCTGATCACTATGGGCCACCAGGCTGTCGGGGTGGCTGTCGCGACTCGGCGTCACCGTACTCAAGCCGATGCTCGCGGTCAGGCGTGACAGCGGGCTGCCAGGATGGGGCAGGTGCAGCTCGGCCAGCGCCTTGTGAATGCGCGTAGCAATCAGCTCGGCGCCGGCCTGGTCGGTGTTGGCCAGAATCAGCGCAAACTCCTCGCCGCCATAGCGGCACACCGCATCGCCATCGCGCAGCAGGCAATCTTGCAGGGCGGTCGCCACTTTGCGCAGAGCATCGTCGCCGGCCAGATGGCCGAGCTGGTCGTTGTAGGCTTTGAAGTGATCCACATCCAGCATCAGCAAACTCATCGGCGCGCCAATACGCTGCAGGCGCCGCCATTCGCTATGTAGCTGGTGGTCGAAGAAGCGCCGGTTGTACAAACCGGTCAGGCCATCGCGCTGCGACAGGTGCTGAAGTTGCGCTTCGAGTTGCAGGCGCTCGTTGTTATCGCGCGACACCCCAATCAAGTATTCGTGGCCGTTCACCTGCACCAGTTGCGCGCTGATTTCCGCTGGCTGAATGCTGCCGTTACGCCGGCGCATTTCCCGTTGGAAAATCTTCCCCTGGTTGTCGTGCTGGGCCTGGCGCACCAACTCCACCCAGGCGTGAAAGCCCAGCAGCAGGCTTTCCGGCTGCTCGCGCAATTGCTGGCGGAATTCGTCGGCGCTGTAGCCCAGGCTGCTGTAGGTGGCCTTGTTCATATGCAGGATATTGCGGTTTTGCGGGTCGATGATAAACAGCCCATCGCGGCTGGAGTCGGTGAGGTCGACCACCAGTTGCAAGCGCTCGCGGCTGTCGCGCAGTACTTGCTCAATCAATTCCCGGTTGCCCACTTCCTCATTGAGCCGGCTGTTGCTGGCTTGCAGGGCGCCGGCCCGGCGGGCGTTTTCCAGCGCCAACGCCAATGCCGCTATTAAAAGCAGCGTGGTGGTCAGTCCTGCGCCCAGCACCACCATCGGCAACGGGCTGGACAGTTGTTGCGCCAGCTTGCGGGTGGGGTTGAGTTGCAGGGTGAAGTTGCGGTTGTTGAGCAGGTGCAGCGGCAGCTCCTGCTGCAGGCCGGCGCTGAAGTCGGCCTGTTCGCGGCTGTACAGCGGGCGACCAAACTCCAGCAGGCGCACGTTGAAGTCGGCGCTGTCGACGGTGTCGAGCAGTTCGTCCATCAACGTTTGAACGCGGAAGATGCCTTGCACGAAGCCATCGAAGGTGCGGTCGCCGTGGTCGTTCTGCACATACAACGGCGTGTACAGGGCAAAACCACGGCCGCCTTGCACCAGTTCGAAGCTATTGGAAAAGACTGCCTTGCCCTGGGTCTTGGCCTGCATGGCCAACAGGTAATTGGGGTGGGCTGGGGTGAGTTGGAAATTGATCGCCGCTTCGTTACCGGCTAGCGGCAGAATCCAGCGCAGGTGCAGGTCGGCGTCGGCCCATTGAATGGCCTGATAGCCGCGGAAATTCTGCAGCGAAAAGCGCGCTTCGAGTTCCCATTCTTCGCGGGTCAGGCGGCCGTGGTGCTGCCACAAACTGGCCACGCGGTAGAGGTCTTGCGCCTGGGTGGTGAGGCTGCCTTCGAGTTGCCGGGTCAGCAGGCGCGCCTGGGCGGCCACGCGCTCATTGGCGTGGGCGCGCTCGATGGTCACCATCTTCTGCCACAGCAGCAGACTGGCGCCGAGCAATAGCAGCGCCAGCAGCACCAGTGCCAGGCGGGCGCGCCAGGCCGGGCGTGCGATGGGTAGTGACGATGTGGTGTCGTGCAAGCTCTCTAATTCCATGCACAGTGTCCGTGTTGCTTAATGCAGAGCGCAGCCTTAAATCGCTAAAACCGCCGCCCATTCGCTAGCACTGACTGGCATCACCGAAAGCCGGCTGCCTTTTTTAACCAAGGGTAGTTCGCTTAAATCCGCCAGCTCGCGCAACGTTGATAAAGCGATGACCCTGGGGAACGCCTCGACGAATTCCACGTCCAAGGCGCTCCACGGATTCTTCTCCACACTGGCCTTGGCATCGTAGTAATGGCTGTGCGGGTCGAGCGCCGTGGGGTCCGGGTAGGCCGAAGCAATAATCCGGCCGATTCCGGCAATGCCCGGCTCCGGGCAACTGGAGTGGTAAAAGAAGAACAGGTCGCCCACGGCCATGCTGCGCACGAAGTTACGTGCCTGGTAATTGCGCACGCCGTCCCAGCGCGCGTGGCCGAGGCGTTGCAGGTCGTGGATGGAAAGTTCTTCGGGTTCGGATTTCATAAGCCAGTGAGGCATGAACTTTGCTCTTCGCTCGTGGGGTTAAGTCTTTGTGGGCCGTTGCTCACATTTAGACGACAGCCGGTGGGCGTCAGAATTGCACAGGCAGGCACCATGCTGGAGAATGCCGCGCAGTTGAATCTAACGCCGCCGGACGGTCCAAAAACAAAAAACGTCGCGGGTTTAGTGCGAAATTTGCCTGGAGGGGGAGGCAATCGATGAAGAAACGTAAACCAGATTTGTTGTGGGTTTTGGTAATTCTGTTTGGTCTGGGTGTCGTAACCACCGGTTACACCCAGAGCCTGTGGGACCGTCAGAACGACGCTCCAGTCACATTGTCGCAACAGCCTTAAGGCTGACTGCTGACGCCGGTGAGTGCCGCACTTGTTGCGGCCCTGCTGCCGCGGTACCAGGCCTGGTCCGTTACCGTCGCGTGCAACACCACATCCCAGTTGGCCAGCGCCAGGCGATCCACTTTCTGACATTCATGGGCCACGCCCAATAACGTCGGCTTGTGCCAATTATGGCGCCTCTGCAAATACGCCAGGCTGCGATCATAGAAACCGCCGCCCATCCCCAGGCGTCCGCCCTCGGGGTCGAAACCTACTAATGGCAACATGATCAAATCCAGCGCCCAGACTTTGCGTTGGCGTTGAGCGTTGGCCGTAGGTTCGGCGATTCGAAAACGGTTGGGTCGCAGGCGCTCATTCGGGCGCACCCGCTGAAACACCATTTTGGTTCGTGGCCATGCACTGAGAACGGGCAGGTACGTTGCCTTGCCGCGCCGTTGTGCAGCGCGCATCAGTGGGCGCGGATCGATCTCGCCGTCGGTGGGCAGATACAGTGCAATATGCCGTGCACGACGAAAAAGTGGGTGTTGGGAAAGTTGCCGATAAAGCTGTTCGCCGGCCTGGCGTTGGGCGCTCGCACCGAGTGCGCGCCGTGCTTTACGAAGCAGGCGACGCAGTTGCGGGCGGGAGAGATCGGCGGCGGTCAGCATGCTGTGACGGCCAGGGCTCGCAGGCGCGAACCGGTGAAAAACTCAACGCCAAAGGCTGGCAATGAGTGAAGAAGTAAGACCCCCCGGCGTGCCGCTGTCGGCTTAGCCCTTGAACCCGAAAGTTCAAGGTGGAGGTTGCAGGGAGCGTTAAGGCTTTCCGTCAGGCGGACATGCACACCGGCTCCAACTTGCAACCCCCGGGTTTGTGCGTATCGGCTCAGGGACATCACCAACTGGCGCACACTCCAGGGAGCGGCGGCCAGTATACCCGAATAAACCGCTCTGCAATCAGCTATGGCTGCTGTCCTGATCGGTGGCCAGGGCACCGTCGACTCGCTCCAGCAGATCGCGCACGTGGGCGCGGGTGGAGCTGACGTCCTGATCCAGGCGCTGCTGTTTGTGCAACAGGTCGTGCGTAATGTTGAGTGCCGCCATGACCGCCACGCGGTCGGCGCCGATCACTTTGCCGCCGCTGCGGATCTCACGCATCTTGCCGTCCAGGTAGCGCGCAGCGCTTTCCAGGTTGGCGCGTTCGTCCGCCGGGCAGGCGATGCAATAGTCTTTATCAAGGATGTGAACGGTAACGGTGTTCGAGGTCATTAGTCCTGCTCCAGGGCTTTGAGGCGCGAAATCATCGATTCGACCTTATGCCGGGCCATTTCGTTCTTTTCGATCAGATGGGCGCGCTCTTCGCGCCAAGACTGCTCGCTCGCACGTAAGGCGCGGTTGTCGGCTTTCAGCTGCTCGACGCGCGAAATCAGCAGTTCCAGCTTGAGGGTGAGCGCGTGCAGATCGGCGTCTTCCATGGGCTCTCACTAGGAAATTGATGTGGCGAAACTATATAGGAAGGCACGGGCAGCGGGGGAAACCCGTTGACGTCCGCCAATGGTCTTGGCGCGCTTGCCGGTGCTAGGATACTAGGCCTCCATTCTAGTCATTGCGCCCTCTGGCGCCTAGTTGCCAATGCCCACTCAAAATTCCCCGTATAGCGCTTTCGCCACCCTGCTTGCCAGCAGCGGTCAACCCGTCTCACCTGCCGAGCTGCACGGCCTGTTGCTCGGCCGCAGCTGCGCCGGCGCCGGCTTTGAAGCCGACGCCTGGCTGGTGGACGCCGCCGACCTGTTCACCGCCGAGCCTGCCGACAACATCCGCGCCGCCCTTATCGGCCTGCAGGAAATGGTCAAAGCCGAACTGACCGGCGATGACGTCACCGTCGTTCTGCTTTTGCCATCCGACGATGCGCCGCTGGCCGACCGCGCCGCCGCCATGGGTCAGTGGTGCCAAGGCTTTCTCGCCGGTTTTGGTTTGACCGCCCGCGACGCCGCCTTGAGCAGCGAAGCCATGGAAGTGCTGCAAGACCTTGCCGCGATTGCCCAGGTGCAAGAAGCCCTGGAGGAATCCGAAGACGGCGAAAACGACTATATGGAAGTGATGGAATACCTGCGTGTAGCGCCGCTGCTGCTGTTCACCGAATGCGTGAAGCCCTCCGCATCGGCCGCTCCAAAACCATCCCTGCACTGATTTTCGAACAGATGAGCTCGCCCATGATCAGCATCCCCAAGTCGGAATACGCTCGTCGGCGCAAGGCGCTGATGGCGCAGATGGAACCCAACAGCATCGCCATCCTGCCGGCGGCGCCGGTGTACATCCGCAACCGCGACGTTGAGCATATCTACCGTCAGGACAGCGATTTCCAATACCTCAGCGGCTTCCCAGAGCCCGAGGCGGTTATCGCGCTGATCCCCGGCCGTGAGCATGGCGAGTACGTGTTGTTTTGCCGCGAGCGTGATCCGGAGCGCGAACTCTGGGACGGCCTGCGTGCCGGTCAGGACGGCGCCATCTCCCAGTTCGGCGCCGACGATGCGTTCCCGATTGGCGATATCGACGAAATCCTGCCCGGCCTGATCGAAGGCCGTGACCGCGTGTACTACGCCATGGGCACCAACCAGGAATTCGACCGGCACCTGATGGAGTGGATCAACGTTATCCGTTCCAAAGCCCGTCAGGGCGCACAGCCGCCAAACGAGTTCGTCGCCCTTACGCATTTGCTACACGACATGCGTCTGTACAAGTCGGCTAACGAAGTGAAGGTGATGCGCGAAGCGGCGCAGATTTCCTCGCGCGCCCATATCCGCGCCATGCAAGCCAGCCGCGCCGGTCTGAGCGAATACCACCTGGAAGCCGAACTGGATTACGAATTCCGCAAGGGCGGGGCGAAGATGCCGGCGTACGGTTCTATCGTCGCCGCCGGCCGCAATGCCTGCATCCTGCACTACCGCGAAAACGATGCGCCGCTCAAAGACGGCGACCTGGTGCTGATCGACGCCGGTTGTGAAATCGACTGCTACGCCAGCGATATCACCCGCACCTTCCCGGTCAGCGGTAAGTTCTCGCCGGAGCAGAAAGCCATCTACGAGTTGGTGCTCAAATCCCAGGAAGCCGCGTTCGCCGCCATCGGCCCGGACAAGCACTGGAACGAAGCCCACGAAGCCACCGTGCAAGTCATCACCGCCGGCCTGGTGGAACTCGGTTTGCTCGAAGGTGATGTGGACGAGCTGATCGCCAGCGAAGCCTACAAACCGTTCTATATGCACCGCGCCGGCCACTGGCTGGGCATGGACGTGCACGATGTCGGCGACTACAAGGTCGGCGGCGAATGGCGAGTTCTGGAGGTCGGCATGGCGCTGACGGTCGAGCCCGGCATCTATATCGCTGTGGATAACCAGAACGTCGCGAAAAAATGGCGCGGCATCGGCGTGCGTATTGAAGACGACGTGGTGGTCACCAAGACCGGCTGCGAAATCATCACCAAAGACGCGCCGAAAACCGTCGCGGAAATCGAGGCCCTGATGGCCGCTGCTCGCACTCAGGCTGCCTGACGGTGACCGTGGACAAAAGCCGCGCGCAACTCGCCATCATCGGTGGCGGCCTGGTCGGCGCCAGCCTGGCGCTGGCGCTGCAAGCCGGGGCCAAGGCACGCGGTTGGTCGATTGTGCTGATCGAGCCGTTCGCCCCTGGCGACAGCTACCAGCCCAGCTACGACGCACGCTCCACCGCGCTTTCTTACGGCACGCAGCAGATTTATCAGCGTCTCGGCATCTGGCCCAAAGTGGCTGAGCGGGCTGAAGCCATTCTGCATATTCATGTCTCGGACCGTGGCCGCTTTGCAGCGGCGCGTTTGAGTGCGCAAGAAGAGGGCGTGCCGGCTCTGGGTTATGTCGCCGAGAACGCCTGGCTGGGGCATTGCCTGTGGCAAGCGCTGGACCCTGAAGTCGTAAGCTGGCGTTGCCCCGCCGAAGTGGTTTCCATGCAAACCATCGGCGACGGTTATCGCCTGACCCTCAATGACGAAACCCAACTCGACTGCGACCTCGCCGTACTGGCCGATGGCGGCCGCTCCGGCTTGCGCGAACAGCTCGGCATCACGGTAAAAAGCACTGCCTACAAACAAAGCGCGCTGATCGCCAATATCAGCATCAGCCAGCCCCATGGCGGCCTGGCGTTTGAACGCTTTACCGACGAAGGCCCGTTGGCCTTGTTGCCGCTTTCGGATAACCGCAGTGCCCTGATCTGGACGCGTCCTGGCGACGACGCCCAACGCCTGCTGGCGCTGGACGACCGCGCGTTTCTCGCCGAGCTGCAAAGCCTGTTTGGCTACCGCTTGGGCGCTTTACGTCAGGTCGGCGCGCGGCATGTGTACCCGCTGTCGCTGATTGAAGCGCAGGAGCAGGTGCGCGCCAATCTGGTGGTGCTCGGCAACGCCGCCCACAGCCTGCACCCCATCGCCGGCCAGGGTTACAACCTGGCCCTGCGCGACGTTCAGGCCCTGGCCGAAGCGCTACTGGCTGGCCCCGCTATTCCTGGCGACTTCGCCACCCTGCAGCAGTACTACGCCGCCCAACAGCTGGACCAGACCCTGACCGTCGGCTTTTCCGACCGCGTCACCCGCCTGTTCAGCAATGCCGAGCCGCTGTTGGCCACCGGTCGCAACCTCGGGTTGTTGGGCCTGGATATGCTGCCGCCGGCCAAGCGCTGGTTTGCCCGGCAGGCCATGGGTATCGGTACCCGCAGCGAACACTAATCAATTTTCCGGCAGCCCGATGGCTGCCCGTGAACAGGCTGAAAGCATGGAAATGCGAGCGGATTTGGTAGTAGTGGGTGCCGGCATGGTCGGCAGCGCGCTGGCCCTGGCCTTGCGCGAAAGTGGTCTGGATATTTTGCTGATCGACGGCAGCCCGTTGAGCGTCAAACCCTTTGACCAGAGCGCGGCGTTCGAGCCTCGCGTCAGCGCCTTGTCGATGGCCAGCCAACGGATTCTCGAGCGCGTGGGTGCCTGGTCCGGCATCGAAGCGCGGCGCACCAGCCCCTATGGCGACATGCAGGTTTGGGACGGTTCCGGCACCGGACAGATCCATTTCTCCGCCGCCAGCGTGCATGCCGACGTGCTCGGTCATATCGTCGAAAACAGGGTGATTCAGGACGCGCTGCTCGAGCAGTTGCACGCGACCGACCTGGGCCTGCTGGCCAACGCCCGCCTCGAACAACTGCGCCACTCCGGCGATGACTGGCTGCTAACCCTCGCCGATGGCCGCACCGTGCGCGCGCCGCTGGTGATTGCCGCTGACGGCGCCAATTCTGCCGTACGCCGCCTGGCCGGTTGCGCCACCCGCGAGTGGGATTACCTGCACCACGCCATCGTTACCAGCGTGCGCTGCAGCAAGCCGCACCAACTGACCGCCTGGCAGCGCTTTACCGACGATGGCCCGCTGGCGTTCCTGCCGCTGGCCCGTGATGGCGATGGCCAGGACTGGTGCTCGATTGTCTGGTCCACCACGCCCACTCAAGCCGAACGCCTGATGGCCCTGGACGACGCCGAGTTCTGCCGTGAACTGGGCAAGGCCTTCGAGTGGCGTTTGGGGGACGTGCTGGAGGCCGATCCGCGTCTGTGTATTCCGCTGCGCCAACGCCACGCCAAGCGTTATGTCGAACCGGGGCTGGCCCTGATCGGCGACGCCGCGCACACCATTCACCCGTTGGCAGGGCAAGGTGTAAACCTCGGCTTTCTCGACGCCGCCGTGCTCGCCGAAGTGCTGCTGCATGCCGTTGAGCGTGGCGAAAATATTGCCGATGAGCGCGTGCTTAGCCGATTCGAACGCAGGCGCATGCCGCACAACCTGGCGATGATGGCGGCGATGGAAGGCTTTCAGCGTCTGTTCCAGGCCGATCCGTTGCCGGTGCGGTGGTTGCGCAATAGCGGGCTGAATCTGGTGGATGGGTTGGCGGAAGGGAAGGCCCTGTTCGTGCGGCAGGCGCTGGGGTTGTCTGGCGATTTGCCGGCATTGGCCAAGGCCTGACGCAACATTCCGTCACACCTCGATTGCCGCTGGCCAAGTGAGGTTCACTATCATTTGCGGCCTTCTGGCTTTTACGAGGACCTGCCCGTGCAGATTCGCCGCACACTCCTTTCTCTCTTTGTGCTGATGGGCGCAACCACTGTGCAGGCCGCCGATGAGGTGGTGGTGTATTCCTCGCGCATCGACGAGCTGATCAAGCCGGTGTTCGACGCCTACACCGCCAAGACCGGCGTAAAGGTCAAGTTCATCACCGACAAGGAAGCGCCGCTGATGCAGCGCATCAAGGCTGAAGGCACCAATGCCACCGCCGACCTGCTGCTGACCGTAGACGCCGGCAACCTCTGGCAAGCCGAGAACATGGGCATTCTGCAGCCCTTCGACTCACCCGTGATCGACGCCAATATCCCCAGCCAATACCGTTCTTCCACAGACAGTTGGACCGGCCTGTCGCTGCGCGCGCGCACCATTGCCTATTCCACCGACCGGGTGAAACCGGAGGAGCTGTCGACCTACGAAGCATTGGCCGGCAAGGAGTGGGAAGGGCGCCTGTGCCTGCGTACGGCGAAGAAGGTCTACAACCAGTCGCTGACCGCTACGCTGATCGAAACCCACGGCGCCGAGAAAACGGAAGAAATCCTCAAGGGCTGGGTTAACAACCTGTCCACCGATGTGTTCTCCGACGATATCGCTGTGTTGCAGGCCATTAATGCCGGGCAATGCGATGTGGGCATCGTCAACACCTACTACTACGGTCGGTTGCACAAGCAGGAGCCGAGTCTGGCGGTGAAGTTGTTCTGGCCGAACCAGGCTGACCGTGGCGTGCATGTAAACCTGTCGGGTATCGGCCTGACCAAACATGCACCGCACCCGGAGGCCGCCAAGGCTCTGGTGGAGTGGATGACCGGGCCGGATGCGCAGGCGATTTTCTCCGGGGTGAATCAGGAGTACCCGGCGAATCCGAGCGTGAAGCCTTCGGAGGAAGTGGCGAGTTGGGGGACGTTTAAGGCCGACACCATTTCGGTCGAGGTTGCAGGGAAGCGCCAGGCCGAAGCGATTAAATTGATGGATAGAGCGGGTTGGTATTGATGTAGGTTGGGTTGAGCCGGAGGCGAAGCCCAACATTTGCCGCTCTACCGAAACGTTGGGCTTCGCTACGCTCAACCCAACCTACCTCCTGAACGGATAATCCGTGGTTCACCAACGTCGCTGGTATTTCCTCTCCTTTGCCATCGCCGCGCTGGTGCTGCTTCCGCTCACGGTGCTGGCGCTGTCCTGGCAAACCATCGACCACGAGATCTGGGCCCATCTGTGGGATACCCAGATGCCGCGCCTGCTTGGCAACACCCTGACCCTGCTGATCGGCGTCGGCCTCGGCGTCACCCTGTTGGGCGTCAGCCTGGCCTGGCTCACCAGCCTGTGTGAATTCCCCGGCCGTCGCTGGCTGGACTGGGCGCTGATGCTGCCGTTCGCCATTCCCGCCTATGTATTGGCCTTCGTGTTTGTCGGCTTGCTGGACTTCGCCGGCCCTGTGCAAAGCCTGCTGCGGGAATGGTTCGGCATGGGCCTGCGTCTGCCCCGCGTTCGCTCCACCGGCGGGGTGATCATCGTGCTGGTGCTGGTCTTCTACCCCTACGTCTACCTGCTCGCGCGCAGTGCGTTTCTGGCGCAGGGCAAGGGCTTGATGGAAGCGGCGCGCATTCTTGGGCAATCGCCCTGGCAAGCCTTCTGGCGCGTGGCGATGCCGATGGCGCGCCCGGCAATCGGTGCCGGGGTGGCCTTGGCCCTGATGGAAACCCTGGCCGATTTTGGCGCCGTGTCGGTGTTCAATTTCGACACCTTCACCACCGCCATCTACAAAACCTGGTACGGCTTCTACAGCCTCTCCAGCGCCACCCAACTGGCCAGCCTGTTGCTGTTGGCGGTGATGCTGGTGCTGTACGGCGAGCGCCGCGCCCGCGGTGCTACCCGGCCGACCAGCGAGCGGCCGCGCGGTCAGGCGCTGTACAACCTGCACGGCTGGAAAGCCCTGGCGGCCAGTAGCTGGTGCGGTCTGGTGTTCGCCTGCGCGTTTCTCGTGCCCCTGCTGCAACTGGTGGTGTGGTGCTGGCAGCGCGGACGGTTTGATCTGGACGAGCGCTATGTCGGCCTGATCCTGCACACGCTGTACCTCGGCGTTATCGCTGCCGTCGTCACCGTCGCGGTGGCGTTGGTGTTGGTATTTGCCCGCCGGCTGGTGCCGACCCGGCGGATTCGCAGCGCCGTCAGCCTGGCCAACCTCGGGTATGCGTTGCCGGGCTCGGTGCTTGCGGTGTCGATCATGCTGGTGTTCAGCTACCTCGACCGCGAGCTGGTGGTGCCGCTCTCGCAGTGGCTGGGCGGCGCTGGTAAGCCGTTGTTGCTTGGCAGTTTGCTGGCGCTGGTGCTGGCTTACCTGATCCGCTTTATCACCGTGGCCTACGGCCCGCTGGAAGGCGCCCTGGCGCGAATCCGTCCGTCGTTGCCGGAAGCCTCACGCAGCCTCGGCGTGGCCGGTTATGGCCTGTTCTTCCGTGTGTACCTTCCGCTGTTGGTGCCGGGCGCGTTGAGCGCCGGTTTGCTGGTGTTCGTCGATGTGCTCAAGGAAATGCCCGCCACGTTGCTGATGCGCCCGTTCGGCTGGGACACCCTGGCCGTGCGCATTTTCGAGATGACCAGTGAGGGCGAGTGGGCCCGCGCTGCGCTGCCAGCCCTGACCCTGGTGCTGGTAGGCCTGCTGCCAGTAGTCGGCCTGATCCGACGCTCGGCACGCCGTTACGGGCGCTGACCAAGTGGTCGGTAAGGCGTGTGTGCAGGCGCCAGTCTTGCGGCTACAATGCGCGCCATTCGGTGTAGGACGTCATCCAGACCGGTGTATTGAAACCTCGTGCAAGTGCCCGATATTCCTGGGCGCAGCCGGGCTTCAAGCACTGCCCGCACCTTCGCCAAGCCCGGAAGGAGAAACCCATGGGACAGCGCACGCCCCTCTATGATCAGCACCTTGCATTGGGTGCCAAGATGGTCGATTTCGGCGGTTGGGACATGCCCTTGCATTACGGCTCGCAAGTTGAGGAGCACCATCAGGTGCGCCGCGATTGCGGGGTGTTCGATGTGTCGCACATGACCGTCGTCGACGTCAGCGGGCCCCAGGCCAAGGCCTACCTGCAGCACCTGCTGGCCAACGACATCGAGCGCCTGCAAGAGCTGGGCAAAGCGCTGTACAGCGGCATGCTCAATGCCGAGGGTGGGGTGATCGACGACCTGATCGTCTACCTCACCGCCGAGGGTTACCGCGTGGTGGTCAACGCCGCCACCCGTGACAAAGACCTGGCCTGGATGCAGGCGCAAACCGCCGGCTTCGACGTGCAGCTCAACGAGCGCAGCGAACTGGCGATGCTGGCCATTCAAGGCCCCCATGCGCGGGCCAAAACCGCCGAGCTGGTATCGGCCAGCCGCGCCGCGCTGATTACCGACCTCAAACCTTTCCAGGGCTTCGCCGACGGCGACTGGTTTATTGCCCGCACCGGCTACACCGGTGAAGACGGCCTGGAAATCGTGCTGCCCCGTGATGAGGCCTCACATTTCTTCAATGAGCTGGTGGGCGCCGGTATCGCCCCCATCGGCCTTGGTGCGCGTGACACCCTGCGCCTGGAAGCCGGCATGAACCTGTACGGCCAGGACATGGATGAAAGCGTTTCCCCACTGGCCGCCAATATGGCCTGGACCATCGCCTGGGAACCCGCTGCCCGCAGCTTCGTTGGCCGTAACGCCCTGGAAGCACAACGCAGTGCCGGGGCCCAACCGAAACTGGTCGGCCTGGTGCTGGAAGAGCGCGGCGTGCTGCGCGCCCATCAGGTGGTGCGCGTGGAAGGCATTGGCGAAGGTGAAATCACCAGCGGCAGCTTTTCACCTACGCTGGGTAAATCCATCGCCTTGGCGCGTGTTCCTGCCAACACCGGGGAACGGGCCGAGGTAGAAATTCGAGGCAAGTGGTATCCGGTGCGGGTAGTACGGCCTAATTTTGTGCGACACGGCAAAGCATTGATCTGATCGGCCGGGCGGCGTCACGGAAAAACCGGGCCGCCCGCCACAACCTGCTAAATTTTCCAGGCGGACATTCCGCCTCCCCGACTCCGAGGACCAAGACATGAGCAATATCCCCAGCGAACTGCGTTACGCCGCCAGCCACGAATGGGCCCGCCTTGAAGCCGATGGCAGCGTGACCGTGGGCATTTCCGACCACGCGCAGGAAGCGCTGGGCGATGTGGTATTTGTTGAGTTGCCGGAAGTCGGCAAACAACTGGCCGCCGGGCAGGAAGCCGGCGTGGTTGAATCGGTAAAAGCTGCTTCCGATATCTACTCGCCGGTGAGCGGTGTGGTGACGGCGATTAACGATGCGCTGGCCGATGCGCCGGAAAGCGTGAACGGCGACCCGTATGGCAGCTGGTTCTACAAGCTGCAGCCGAGTGATGTGAGTGAGTTGGATAAGTTGTTGGATGCGGGCGCTTATCAAGCCGTGGCTGACGCCGACGCATAACATAGTCAAAGGCTCTGCACCCCTCTCCCGCTTGCGGGAGAGGGGTCGGGGGTGAGGGTAGGGGCAAACGAAGTTCTGCTGAAGTGGCCAGCGAAGATCTAAAGATCTACAGCAACAGCCCCTCTCCCGCCCTTCGGGCACCCTCTCCCGCAAGCGGGCGAGGGGATACTTGCCTTACTCGGGCTTCAGCTGCAACTTCGGCAACAACCCCAATAGCAGCACGTTGAAAATAATCAGCAAACCGCTGCCAAACGCGCTCAGCAGTTGCCACACCGTGCTCGGCAATAGCCCGAGCAAATCCATGCCCACCAGCGACAGCAACCGATCGGTGAACCACACGGCGTTCACCGCGATCATCAGGATGAGCACGACTTTCAGGGTAGGGATGGGATTGCCCATGGCAACGGTCCTTGTCGATGGAGAGAAAGGGCGATGCTCGCACATCGCCCTTTACGGTAACCGGAAGCGGTCGGCAATCCTGCCAGCCAGGCTTACTGAGCGGGAGCGGGCTCGGCGGTCAGAATCGCTTGTGCCAGCTGGTCATCGGAGGCTTGCAGATCGGGGTGTTCGGCGCGCACTTTCTGCAGCGCGGCTTCCAGATACGGGCCACGGATGGCGCCGTTACTGGCGATAAAGCTGCCGGCATCTTCCTGGGCATTCACGATTACTTTGTGGTCGTGACGCGAGGTGAGATAGAACGAACCGGTGGTGGCGCCAGACGACAACACGTTGCGCCAGAAATCGTCGGCCGAGGCCGAGGCAACCGGGATAATGACCAACAAGGACGCAATAACGAGTTTACGATGCATGGTGTTTCTCCTGCGTGGCTCGCGCAAAGGGCGTGAAAGTAGGACTTCAAGCCCAGCGCCCGAGTTCAAGTTGCTTTGCAGGAGAGCCTTAAGCGCAGGCTTTGATTTTTAGCACCACGCCGTCCTGACCCACCACCTCCACCGGCGTACCAGCGGGCATATCCGGACCGCTGACCAGCCACAGGCTGTCGCCGGCCTTGATCTTGCCGCGCCCACCGACAATGGCTTCATGCAGGGCAAAGGTGCGCCCCAGAAACTCCTGGCCGCGCTGATTCAGCCCAGGCTGCTGCGAGGTTTTGCCGGCCGTGCGCAGGCGCTGCCACCAGAGCACGGCGGTCAGTACCGAGAGCACGGCGAACAGCAGAAACTGCCACGGCCACGGCAATGCAGGAAACAGGTAACTAAGCACGCCCACCGCGGCGGCGGCCATGCCGGTCCACAGCAGATAACCGCCGGCGCCGAACACTTCCAGAATCAGCAGCAGGGTGCCGAGGGCCAACCAGTCCCAGAAGGACAGGTGTTGCAGAAAATCCATCATCGGTAACGCGTCCTTACGCTTTCTTGTTGGTGTCGAACGTGGCTTTGACGATCTCGCCAATCCCGCCGACCGCGCCGATCACCTGGCTGGCTTCCAGCGGCATTAGAATCACTTTGCTGTTGTTGGCCGAGGCCAGTTTGCCCAGTGCGTCGATGTATTTCTGCGCCACGAAATAGTTGATCGCCTGCACGTTACCGCTGGCGATGGCTTCCGATACCACCTGGGTCGCGCGGGCTTCAGCTTCGGCCTGACGCTCACGGGCTTCGGACTCCAGAAACGCCGCTTGCCGTTCACCTTCGGCTTCGAGAATCTGCGCCTGCTTCTTGCCTTCGGCAGTCAGAATGGCGGCCGCACGCAGGCCCTCGGCTTCGAGGATTTGCGCACGTTTTACCCGCTCGGCTTTCATCTGCCCGGACATGGCCGCCATCAGGTCGGCGGGTGGGCTGATGTCCTTGATTTCGATCCGGGTGATCTTGATGCCCCACGGCGCGGTGGCTTCATCGACGGTGCGCAGCAGGCGCTCGTTGATCACATCGCGTTGGCCAAGCATGGCGTCCAGCTCCATGGAGCCGAGCACGGTACGGATATTGGTTTGCAGCAGGTTGCGGATGGCGTGTTCGAGGTTGTTTACCTCATAGGCCGCCTGAGCGGTGTTCACCACCTGGAAGAAGCACACGGCGTCGATCTGCACGGTGGCGTTGTCCGAGGTAATGACTTCCTGCGGCGGAATATCCAACACGTTTTCCATCACGTTGATGCGCCGGCCGATGCGGTCCATCACCGGCACGATGATGTTCAGGCCTGGGCGCAAAGTGTTGGTGTAGCGGCCAAAGCGCTCCACGGTCCACTCGAAGCCTTGCGGCACGACCTTGAAGCCCATAAAGAGAATGGCGACCGCGAGGCCGACGAAGAGAAACAGCACACTGCCGATTTGCATAACGGATCCTTGTTGTGGGGTGTTCAGGTGAAGCGTTTGGTTGGAGCGAAACCTTACTTCTGTTCACTCTGCGGTGTCACCCGCAGCACTTCCTCAATCGTGGTGAGACCGGCCGCAACCTTCTGCGCGCCGGACAGCCGCAGGCTGCGCATACCTTCCTTGAACGCCTGGCGGCGCAGGGACAGCAGGTCGGTGTCGGCGCTGATATAGGGCTTCAGGCTGTCGCTGAGCTGCATGATTTCATACACCCCGGCGCGACCACGGTAACCCGTGTCGCGGCATTCCAGACAGCCCACGGCCTTGTGCGCGCCGGTAGGCAGCGGGGCGCTCCAGGGGCGGGTCAGCGACTGCCAGTCTTCTTCGGTAATCTCAACCGGCTCTTTGCAGTGCGGGCACAGGGTGCGCACTAACCGCTGGGCCATTACCCCGAGCAAGGTGGCCTTGAGCAGGTAGTACGGTACGCCCAGTTCCAGCAGACGGGTGATGGCGCTGGGGGCGTCGTTGGTGTGCAGGGTGGAGAGCACCAGGTGGCCGGTGAGCGCCGCCTGAATCGCCATCTCGGCGGTTTCCAGGTCGCGGATCTCGCCGACCATGATGATGTCCGGGTCTTGCCGCATCAGGGCGCGCACGCCACTGGCGAAGTTCAGGTCGATGTTGTGCTGCACCTGCATTTGGTTGAAGGCCGGCTCGATCATCTCGATGGGGTCTTCGATCGTGCACAGGTTGACCTCGGAGGTCGCCAGCTTTTTCAGCGAGGTGTACAGCGTGGTGGTCTTGCCCGAACCGGTAGGGCCGGTCACCAGAATGATGCCGTTGGGTTGGCTGGTCATTTCCAGCCAGCGCTTCAAGTCATCCGGCGAAAAACCCAGCTGGTCGAAGTTTTTCAGCAGCACTTCCGGGTCGAAAATCCGCATCACCATCTTTTCGCCAAAGGCGGTGGGCAGGGTGGACAAGCGCAGCTCCACTTCGCCGCCATCCGGGGTTTTGGTTTTTACCCGGCCGTCCTGCGGTTTGCGTTTTTCCGCCACGTTCATCCGCCCCAGGGTTTTCAGGCGGCTGACAATCGCCATGGTTACCTGCGGCGGGAATTGGTAGACGTTGTGCAACACGCCGTCGATGCGAAAGCGCACCGTGCCCTGTTCGCGACGCGGCTCGATATGGATATCGCTGGCGCGCTGCTGGTAGGCGTACTGGAACAGCCAGTCGACGATATTGACGATGTGCGAGTCGTTGGCGTCCGGCTCCTGGTCGCTGGCGCCGAGGTTCAGCAATTGCTCGAAGTTGCCGATGCTGGTGCTCTTGGTGTCCACCGCCGAAGCGCCGCTAACCGATTTGGCCAGGCGGAAGAACTCCACGGTAAAGCGCTGGATATCCGCCGGGTTGGCCACCACGCGTTTGATCGGGCGCTTGAGCACGTGGGTGAGGTTGGCTTCCCAGCTGCTGACAAATGGCTGGGCGCTGGCGATGGTCACCGCTTCGTTGTCTGCCGCCACGGCGAGAATCTTGTGGCGTTGGGCGAAGGCGTAGGACATCAGCGGGGTGACGGCGGCGACGTTGATTTTCAGCGGGTCGATGCGCAAGTACGGCTGACCGGCCAGGTTGGCCAACCAGATGGTCAGGGTTTCCAGGTCGAGTTTCTTGCCGGGGCGGCTGAGGTCATCCACCTGCTGCGCGGCGATAAATTCCAGCGGATGCTGTTGGATGTTGCTGGAGCTGCGGCGGATCGCCATCAGTTGTTCAGCGGTGTCCTGTGCCACACGGCCTTGGCTGACCAACTCGCGCAACAGGTCATTGAGATCCAGCGTGCGATCTTGGCCCTGGGTAGCGAAGGCAGACATGCGAACTCCTGATTAACGCGGTATTGCGAGACGAATTGAACGCTGCGCGGTTGGCGGCAGAGGTTCAAGAATAGTCGCAAGCATGCCCGATTGCGTGGTTCGGCGCCAAACCGAGTCGACAGCTTTGCACCCGAACAAACTCAACTGCTCTGCACCCCTCGCCCGCTTGCGGGAGAGGGGCCGGGGGAGAGGGCCGGTGCCAACGAAGATCTACGCCGAGAGCCCCTCTCCCGCCCTTCGGGCACCCTCTCCCGCAAGCGGGCGAGGGGAAATGCCCGCGACCGAGTTAGCCGCGCAGAAGAGTTTTCCACGCCTTGGTCGTCAACACCGTCTGCGCCTGCTGACTGCGGGCATCCAGGCAATCATCTTCAATCGCCCGGTGCGCCAGATCGCGCAGTTTGTTCAGCTCGCCATACAGGCGGTCCACTTCCGGCACCTCCACCAGCACCTGACGGGCCAAGCGCAGCCACACCTGAATGCGCTCGATGCGCGGCAGTTGCTCGGCCAGATCTTCCGGTTGCTGCTGGTAGCGGCCCAGTTGCAGGCTGCGGGCTTCTTCGGCCAGCAGGGTCGGCAGCCAGTTGCCCAGCGGCGCGGCGCCTTGGCGGTTGCCGCGATTGTTGCGCTCGGTGGTCCAGGCGTTGGTCAGCAACCACAGCGAGGTATTGAGCGAGAACTGGCCCCAACGGGTGCCTTGCAGCTCTTCCTGAAACAACGCCGGCGCCGCTTGGCGGGCTTCGTCATCGGTTAGACCCGCGACTACCCGTGGGCGCCAGTCGTTCAGAAGGGCGTCGAGGCGTTCGCGCAGATCATGGCTGCTGGCACGCGGCGCCGCCTGGCCCAGGCTGCTAAGCAGGGCACGCAGGTCGACCAGCTGTTCCAGCCATTCCACCAGCAACCGCCAGTGGCCATTGAAACGGTATTGCTCGGCCAGGCGCTGGCTGCTGCCGAGCAGGTTCCAGGCCAGGGCGCTGAAGGCCGAGTCGAGCGGCTGCTCAACGGTCAGCTCCGGGTGCGGCAGGCTCAGGGAGTAGCTATTGGCATCGAACAGACGGTAACCGCGTTCGGCCTTGCTGATATCGCACGGCATCAGCGACAGGTCGGCGGCCAGTTCGGCAGCCAGTTCCAGCAGCGCTTGTGGCTCGCCCTGGCGCAGTTCCAGTTCCAGCTCGCAGATCTCTTCTTCCTGGCCGCCGGCGACGACTTTGCCCAGGTCCAGCGCCGCTTCTACCACCACTTTAGCCTTGCCACGGCCCCAGGCGATTTCAGCCCGTTCGCGCACGAAGTCGGTGGTGAAGATCACTTGCAGGGTTTTCTTGTCCAACTCCGCAAGGGATGCCGGCCAGCACGTGTCGTCGAGCTTTTTCAGATCGAGTTTGGTCTTGGCCACGTCCCAGTCGTACTCATTGCGCTCGGAGAGCCCGGCCACGCTTTGCCCGCGGGTTTTCAGAGTCTGGATAAATTGATCGCCGTCGCGGCGGATGCGCAGGGCGATACGCGCCTTGGCCAGGTCGCGCTCGGGGGTGTCGAAGTATTGGTTGAGCAGTTCGCGCTGCTCCCAGCCCGCCTTGTTGCGCTTTTTCAGCAGCGGGTGGTCGCGCAGGGCAGTGAGGGTTTCGCGGCTGACGCGGAGTTTGATTTCGGTTTCTTTCTGCATGGCCGGGGAATCCAAACGCTGTTAACTAAGGCGGTGAAGTGTACAGGCCCGTTGCACTTGCGTCCTGCGGCAACGCCAACCCCCCCCCGCCGTCATTCCAGCGCAGGCTGGAATCCAGAATGGCCCATCAAGCGCGACCTCCTGAACCAGCCTGGGTCCCAGCCTGCGCTGGGACGACGGTGCAGGTGGCCGCTTACGGTTTATTCCTGCACAACGATGCATCTATGATGGGCTTCGCCCGTGGAGACCTGGCATGCCATTACCCAGTTTAAAAGAGCAATTCGCCGCGCTCATCGCTGCGCCGTCGGTGAGCTGTACGCAGCCGAGCCTCGACCTGTCGAACAAGGCGGTGATCGATTTGCTCAGCACCTGGTTGGGCGACCTCGGGTTTACCTGCGACATCCAGCAAGTGGCCCCCGGCAAATTCAATCTGCTCGCCAGCTTTGGCACAGGCCCCGGCGGCCTGGTGTTGGCCGGACACAGCGACACCGTGCCGTATGACGACGCCCTGTGGAAAACCGACCCGCTGAAACTCACCGAAGTGGACGGCACCTGGGTTGGCCTCGGCGTTTGCGACATGAAGAGCTTTTTCGCGTTGGTGATCGAAGCGGTATTGCCGCTGCTGGCGCACCCGTTCAAACAGCCGCTGCTGGTGCTGGCCACCTGCGACGAAGAAAGCTCCATGGCCGGCGCCCGTGCCCTGGCCGCCGCCGGCAAACCGCTGGGCCGCGCCGCCGTGATTGGCGAGCCCACCGGCCTGCGGCCGATTCGCCTGCACAAAGGCGTGATGATGGAGCGCATCGATATTCTCGGCCGCAGCGGCCATTCCTCCGACCCAAGCCTGGGCCACAGCGCCCTGGAAGCCATGCACTCGACCATGGCCGAGCTGATGCAGCTGCGCCAGAAATGGCAGCGCCTGTACCGCAACGAGCAGTTCAGCGTGCCGCAGCCGACCATGAACTTCGGCTGCATCCACGGCGGCGACAACCCCAACCGTATCTGCGGGCAATGCTCGTTGGAATTCGACTTGCGGCCCTTGCCGGGAATGGACGCCGAGCAGCTGCGCGCCGCCATCCGCGAAAAGCTCAAGCCGATTGCCGAGCGCCATGAAGTGAAGATCGACTACGCGCCGCTGTTCCCCCATGTGCCGGCGTTTGAGCAGGCCGCCGACGCCGAATTGGTGCGCGTGGCCGAGCGCCTGACCGGCCATCGCGCCGAGGCAGTGGCATTCGGCACCGAAGCGCCTTATCTTCAGCAGCTCGGTTGCGAAACCATCGTGCTCGGCCCCGGCGATATCAGCTGCGCGCATCAGCCCGGCGAATTCCTGGAACTGTCACGTTTGCAACCCACAGTGAAGGTGCTGCGTGAATTGATTCAGCACTATTGCCTCACCCCATCGACATCTCAATGAGCGCTTACCCAATGACAAGGAGCACCCGCGTGTTACAGCCCCAATTGCGACGATAAAGCTGATTTTTCGCTGTACCTGCACAGGCTTTCTCATCACGAATAAAAGGCTCTTCGCGCTATGCCCGAATACGTCAATTGGCTTCGCCATGCTTCGCCCTATATCAACGCCCACCGGGACTGCACCTTCGTGGTCATGCTGCCCGGCGACGGCGTTGCGCACCCCAACTTCGGCAATATCATTCACGACCTGGTGCTGCTCCACAGTCTGGGCGTGCGCCTGGTGCTGGTGCACGGTTCGCGTCCGCAGATTGAAGCGCGCCTGGCCGCCCGTGGCCTGACCCCGCACTACCACCGCGATATGCGCATTACCGACGGCCCGACCCTGGAATGCGTGATCGACGCCGTGGGCCAGCTGCGAATCGCCATTGAAGCTCGGCTGTCGATGGACATGGCGGCCTCGCCGATGCAGGGCTCGCGCCTGCGGGTGGCCGGCGGCAATTTTGTTACCGCGCGGCCGATTGGCGTGGTCGAGGGCGTGGACTACCACCACACCGGCGAAGTGCGCCGGGTCGACCGCAAAGGCATTGGCCGGTTGCTGGACGAGCGCTCCATCGTGCTGCTTTCGCCGCTGGGTTATTCGCCGACTGGGGAAATCTTCAACCTCGCCTGCGAAGACGTTGCCATGCGCGCGGCCATCGACCTGGGCGCCGACAAACTCATTCTGTTCGGCAACGAACAAGGCCTGATGGACGACGCCGGCAAGCTGGTGCGCGAACTGCGTCCGCAGCAAGTGCCCAACCATTTGCAGCGCCTGGGCAACAGCTACCAGGCCGAGCTCCTCGATGCGGCGGCGCAAGCTTGCCGGGGCGGAGTGAAACGCGCGCATATCGTCAGCTATAGCGAAGACGGCTCCTTGCTCACCGAACTGTTTACCCGCGACGGCGGCGGCACGCTGGTGGACCAGGAGCAGTTCGAGCAGCTGCGTGAAGCCACCATTGAGGATGTGGGTGGTTTGATCGACCTGATCAGTCCGCTGGAAGAGCAGGGCATTCTGGTGCGTCGCTCACGCGAAGTGCTGGAGCGCGAGATCGAGCAATTCACCATCGTTGAGCGCGACGGCCTGATCATCGCCTGCGCGGCGCTGTACCAGATTGCCGACTCCGACAGCGGTGAGCTGGCGTGCCTGGCGGTGAACCCGGAGTACCGCCATGGCGGTCGGGGTGATGAGCTGCTGGAACGCATCGAAGAGCGGGCGAAGGCGCAGGGGTTGAAGACGTTGTTTGTACTCACGACCCGTACGGCGCACTGGTTCAGAGAGCGGGGGTTTGAGCCGAGTGGCGTGGAACGGCTGCCGGCGGCCAGGGCTTCGCTGTACAACTATCAGCGTAATTCGCAGATCTTCGAGAAACAGTTGTAAGCCCGAAAAGCATCGAGGCTGAAGCCTCTCCCACACAGGAACTCAGTCACCCTGTGGGAGAGGCTTCAGCCTCGAGTTTTTGATCTTTGGGTAAGAGGATCAGGCGGTCTTCTGCGCCAACAACTGATACTGCTCTTCCCCATCATCCCAACCCGCTTCCCAGGCAGCCGCGAGCACATCGGCGGCGTGGGGTTGGTTGCTGATGGGGCTGCCGGTCAAACCTGCCATGTAGCCTTGTTGGTAAGCCTTGTTGAGGCTTTCCAGGCTCCATTGCGGGTCGTCTTCCTTGGGGATGGCCTCTGGGGGCGCCATGGGCAAGCTCGCGTGGGGTAACTGGGCTAATGCTAGCCCTGTGCGGCCGAGAGCGACCGACCGTCGGTCCCGGCTTTTACCCCGCTGGCTTTTTTTGTGACGGTGTCGACTAAACCGCCAACGCCAGAATACTGGCCTGGTACGCGGCGACAAACGTGTCGAAATCACCGCTCTGTTCAGCCTCGGTCGCCGCCTGGTCGGCCAGCGATTGCTGCACCGATTCTTCAAATTGCGCGCTTTGCTCGGCACTCAATGGCGTGCTGCGGAAGTACTCGGCGTGCGCCTGGCTTTGCTGCAACGAGAACTCGGTAAAGGTCTGCTTGTTGGTCCGCAACGCGGCCAGCACTTGCGCCGATGGCGTCAGTGCAGTGTCGGCCACTTTGGCGCGTTGAGCGGCCAGGGCCTTTACGTGTTCGTCGCCACCGTGGCTCTCATCGAGCAGCGCGCTGAGCTTGCCGATGCTGTCGAGCAACTCGTTGGCCCATTCCTGCAGGCCGATGGCCACACCATGGCGCTGCAGCTGCAAGTCCGGTTTACGGCCTTCTTTCACCACGGTGAGGAAGTTGTAGGTGCAGCTATGGCATTCGTTGCTGCTCAAATCTGGGCTTTCCTGCAGGGCGCAGAACAGCACGAAGGCGTCGATAAAGCGCGCGCTCTGCAGATCGATGCCCATCGGCAGGAACGGGTTGATGTCCAGGCAACGCACTTCCACGTATTGCACGCCACGGGCCATCAGCGCCTGAATCGGCCGCTCGCCGCTGTAGGTCACGCGCTTGGGGCGGATGTTCGAGTAGTACTCGTTTTCGATCTGCAGGATGTTGGTGTTCAGCTGCTGCCACTCACCATCTTTCTTGGTGCCTGCTTCGGCATAGGCCGGGTAGGGCGTCGACACCGCGCAACGCAGGCTGTCGGTGTAGCTGGCCAGGTCGTCGTAGCACGGCGTCAGGCCGGCCTGGGCGCTGCTTTGGTAACCCAGATCACTCATGCGCAGGCTGGTGGCGTACGGCAGGTACAGCGTGTGTTCGTCGAGTTGCTGCAGCTTGTGCGGGCGGCCGCGCAGAAAGCCGGCGTCCAGGGCTGGCGAGGCACCGAACAGGTACATCAGCAGCCAGCTGTAGCGGCGGAAGTTACGGATCAGGGCGATATAGCGCTCGGACTGATAGTCACGCGGGCTCTGGGTATCGTCTTCGGCCACTTGCAACAACGGCCATACCGCTTCGGGCAAGGAGAAGTTGTAGTGGATGCCCGCGATGCACTGCATGGTCTTGCCATACCGCAGGGCCAGGCCTTTGCGGTACACGTACTTGAGGCGGCCGATATTCGAATTGCCGT
The DNA here is from genome assembly GCF_056174845.1 of Pseudomonas sp. CC11G. Classification (NCBI taxonomy): domain Bacteria; kingdom Pseudomonadati; phylum Pseudomonadota; class Gammaproteobacteria; order Pseudomonadales; family Pseudomonadaceae; genus Pseudomonas; species Pseudomonas sp. CC11G. The sequence continues at coordinate 212,830 of NZ_JBWBZC010000003.1, read as the reverse complement.
AGCGGGCGATCGGAATCACCTCTTCTTCGGGCAACGGGCAGGGCATCGACGGGCTCCACAGGTATTCGTTGTCGAGTTTGCTGTAGGCAAAACGATGGATCTGTTCGAGGTCCGCCAGGGTCGCCGCCGGGTCCGGTTCGGCCGGGGTGATGAACTCCAGCAGCGACTCGGAATAGTCGGTGGTGATCTGCGGGTGGGTCAACGCGGATCCCAAGGCGATGGGGTGCGGTGTCAGGGCGAGTTGGCCCTGGTTATCGACACGCAGGCATTCGCGCTCGATCCCGTGCAGGCACTGGGTAAGCAAATTCAGGTGGGCGGGCTTGCTGAGCAGTGCCAAACGGCGGGATAGGAGGTCGCTCAATTTTGTGTTCCTTCGCGTCAGTCGGCCCTATATGGGGGTGAGATCAACGGTCTGCAAGGGCAATTGAAAACAACTGGCGTGGTCGCCTGGTTTACTCGGTGTGCGACAGATTAACCGCAGCGCAAGCGGAACTCACGCTGTCGTTATCGTCGGTAGGCGGTTACAGGCAGGCAAACGTCGCTTGCGCCTTGGCCACCAATTTGTCGGCCTGATGCACCTCGGCTTCGATTACCTGCGTGCGCCGTCCGGCATGCACTACCCAGGCGCGGCAGACGATATCGCCATCGTCCACCGGGCGGATGTAGTTGATCTTGCTCTCCAGCGTCACCGTGCCCGGGCCGCCCACCACGCTGTGGCTGGCCTGGCCCATGGCCGTGTCGATCAGAGAGAACAACGCGCCGCCGTGCAGCTTGCCGTGCAGGTTGCGCAGGCCGTCGTGCATGGTCAGGCGAATGATCGCCTCACCGCCGTCGGCCTTGAGAATATGCAGCCCCAGCAAGCGGGCGAATGCGCTTTTCGTACCGATTTCGTCCGCTGGCTGAGTCATGGCTTACTTCCGCAGTTGTTTGGCGTTGGCGAACAGCGAGGCCATGGCGTTGTTGCTTGGCGCAGGCGTTGTCGTTGGCTGAGCTTGCGGACGTGGCTTGCCGCCACCTTTGTTGCCGCCGCCGCGTGGGCCTTCGATTTTCTCGCCCGGCGTGTCGCTCATGCGCATGGACAGGGCGATGCGGTTACGCGGAATGTCGACTTCCATCACCTTGACCTTCACCACGTCGCCGGCCTTCACCGCTTCACGCGGGTCTTTGACGAACTTCTCCGACAGCGCCGAGATATGCACCAGACCGTCCTGGTGCACGCCGATATCGACGAACGCACCGAAGTTGGTGACGTTGGTCACCACGCCTTCGAGGACCATGCCCAGCTGCAGGTCCTGCAGGGTTTCCACGCCGTCCTGGAACTCGGCGGTCTTGAACTCCGGACGTGGGTCGCGGCCCGGTTTTTCCAGCTCGGCGAGGATGTCGCTCACGGTTACCAGGCCGAAGGTTTCATCGGTGAATTTCTTCGGGTCCAGGCGCTTGAGAAAGCCCGCATCGCCAATCAGCGAACGCAGATCGCGGCCGGTGTCGGCGGCAATGCGTTCTACCAATGGGTAGGTTTCCGGGTGCACGGCGGAGGCGTCCAACGGGTTGTCGCCATTCATCACGCGCAAGAAACCGGCGGCTTGCTCAAAGGTTTTGTCGCCCAGGCGCGGCACTTTTTTCAGCGCGTCGCGGGTTTTGAAGGCGCCGTGCGTATCGCGGTGGTTAACGATGTTCTGCGCCAGCGTGGTGTTGAGGCCGGAGATGCGCGCCAGCAACGGCACCGAGGCGGTGTTTACGTCCACGCCCACGGCGTTTACGCAGTCTTCCACCACGGCATCCAGGCTGCGCGCCAGTTTCAGTTGCGACACGTCGTGCTGATATTGGCCAACGCCGATGGATTTCGGGTCGATCTTCACCAGTTCGGCCAGCGGGTCTTGCAGACGGCGGGCGATGGACACGGCGCCACGAATCGATACGTCCAGCTCGGGGAATTCCTTGGCGGCCAGTTCGGACGCGGAATACACCGAGGCGCCGGCTTCGCTGACCATGATTTTGGTCATCTTCAGATCAGGCAGTTTTTTGATCAGCTCGGCGGCCAGCTTGTCGCTCTCGCGGCTGGCGGTGCCGTTGCCGATGGAGATTAGGTCTACGCGGTGCTTGATGCACAGTGCGCCGAGGATGGCCAAGGTCTGGTCCCACTGCTTTTGCGGCACGTGCGGGTACACGGTGGCGTATTCCAGCAGCTTGCCGGTGGCATCGACCACGGCGATCTTGCAGCCGGTGCGCAGGCCCGGGTCCAGGCCCAGGGTGGCGCGCGGGCCGGCCGGGGCGGCCAGCAGCAGGTCGTGCAGGTTGAGGGCGAATACGTTGATCGCCTCGGTTTCGGCGCCGTCGCGCAACTCGCCCAGCAGGTCGGTTTCCAGGTGGGTGTAGAGCTTCACTTTCCAGGTCCAGCGCACTACTTCGCCGAGCCATTTATCGGCCGGGCGGTTTTCGTTCTTCACGCCGAAGTGCTCGCCGATCATGCCTTCGCACGGGTGCAGGCTGCCCGGGGCTTCGTCGCCGACTTTCAGCGATGAGCTGAGAATGCCTTCGTTGCGGCCACGGAAAATTGCCAGGGCGCGGTGCGACGGCATGCTTTTCAGCGGCTCGTCGTGCTCGAAGTAGTCGCGGAATTTGGCGCCTTCTTCTTCCTTGCCGGCCACCACACGGGCACTGAGGATGGAGTCGTGCTTGAGGAAGTTGCGCAGCTTATCCAGCAGCTTGGCGTCTTCGGCAAAACGCTCCATGAGGATGTACTTGGCGCCTTCGAGCACGGCCTTGACGTCGGCAAAGCCTTTTTCGGCATCGATAAAACGCGCGGCTTCGGTTTCCGGGGTCAGGTTGGGGTCGTTGAACAGGCCGTCGGCCAATTCGCCGATACCGGCTTCCAGGGCGATCTGGCCTTTGGTGCGGCGCTTCTGCTTATAGGGCAGGTACAAATCTTCGAGGCGGGTTTTGGTGTCGGCGAGGTTGATCTCGCGGGTGAGCTCGGGGGTGAGCTTGCCTTGCTCTTCGATGCTGGCGAGGATGCTGGCGCGGCGGTCGTCCAGCTCGCGCAGGTAGCGCAGGCGCTCTTCCAGGTTACGCAGCTGAGTGTCATCCAGGCTGCCGGTGACTTCTTTACGGTAGCGGGCGATAAAGGGAACGGTGGAGCCTTCATCCAGCAAAGCGACGGCAGCGGCGACTTGCTGCGGGCGAACACCCAATTCCTGGGCAATACGGTTGTTGATGCTATCCATTAATAAAAACCCACTTAAATAAGACGAAGCTGACACAAAAAGTTGAAGGCCGGCATTATACGCAGGCGGTTTTATGAGGTCGGGGAAAAATCTGCTAACGAATGCCGCACACGCCGTCTCTGGTGTCTGCGCCATAATGCGCGACGATTTAGAGGAGCACTTATGAGCAATACGGCCCCGCTGGAAGGCGAAAAAATCCTGATCGTCGATGACGATCCCGGTCTGCGACGCCTGCTTGAACGTTTTCTGGAAGAGCAAGGCTACCGCGTTCGGGCGGTGGAAAACGTCGAGCAGATGGACCGTCTGCTGTCGCGCGAACTCTTTCAACTGTTGGTGCTGGACCTGATGCTACCAGGCGAAGACGGCCTGTCGGCGTGCAAGCGTCTGCGCGAAGCCAACAACCAGATGCCCATCATCATGCTCACCGCCAAAGGCGATGAGAGCAGCCGCATCCAGGGCCTGGAGCAGGGCGCTGACGATTACCTGGCCAAGCCGTTCAACCCGCGCGAACTGCTGGCGCGCATCAAAGCCGTGCTGCGCCGTCAGACCGTTTCCGTACCGGGCGCACCGGGCAGCGAAGACGAAACCGTGAGCTTTGGCGACTACGAGCTGTTCCTCGCTACTCGCGAACTCAAGCGTGGCGAAGAAGTGCACATGCTCACCACCGGCGAGTTCGCCGTGCTCAAGGCGCTGGTGCAACACGCCCGCGAGCCGCTGACCCGCGACAAGCTGATGAACCTGGCCCGTGGCCGCGAGTGGGACGCCCTGGAGCGCTCCATCGACGTGCAGATTTCCCGGCTGCGCCGGCTGATCGAGCCGGACCCGTCCAAGCCGCGGTATATCCAGACCGTGTGGGGCGTGGGGTATGTGTTTGTGCCGGATGGTAATAAGTAACGCCGCATGGTGAGAAAACCCCCGTCGTCCTCGCGAAGGCGGGGACCCAAGTGCGGTGATAGTGGAGCGAGCGACGTTCCCTACGAAAATCTGGATTCCCGCCTGCGCGGGAATGACGGTGTTGGGATTGAACTCTAGGTTCGTTCCTCTCGCTCGCTCCTTTATCCTCGGATCGCCTTACACCCCATGAAAACCCCCGTCTGGTTCCCGCAAAGCTTCTTCGCCCGCACCCTCTGGCTGGTGCTGGTGGTCGTGCTGTTCTCCAAAGCCCTGACCCTGGTTTATCTGATGATGAACGAGGATGTGCTGGTCGACCGCCAATACAGCCACGGCGCCGCGTTGACCTTGCGGGCCTACTGGGCGACCGAAGAAGACAAACGCCCGGTCATCGAAAAAGCCGCCGGCTTGCGCTGGACCTCCGATGCCGAAGAGCCGCCCGGCGAGCAACACTGGCCCTACACCGGCATCTTCCAGCGGCAGATGCGCATGGAGCTGGGGCCCGACACCGAAGTGCGTTTGCGCATTCATCAACCCTCCGCCCTTTGGGTCCGCGCGCCGGCGCTCGGTGATGGCTGGGTAGAAGTGCCGCTGTATCCGCACCCACTGCGCGGGCAGAAAATCTGGGGCGTGCTCGGTTGGTTCCTCGCTATTGGCGTGCTCTCCACCGCCGCCGCGTGGATCTTCGTGCGCCAGCTCAACCAACCGCTGAAACGCCTGGTTTCGGCCACCCGCCAACTCGGCCAGGGCCGCAGCGTGCGTCTGCCAATCAGCGATACGCCAAGCGAAATGACCGAGGTCTACAGCGCTTTCAACCAGATGGCCGACGGCCTCGAACAGGCCGCCCGCGAGCGTGAACTGATGCTGGCCGGCGTCTCCCATGACCTGCGCACACCGCTCACCCGCTTGCGCCTGGGGCTGGAATTGCTCAACAGCGACACCGAGCTGGTCGAAGACATGGTGCGCGATATCGAAGACATGGACGCCATCCTCGACCAGTTCCTGGCCTTTATCCGCGATGGCCGCGACGAGCGCCTGGAGGAAGTGGACCTGGCCGATCTGGTGGCCGATGCCGTAGCGCCGTTCAACCACGACAAGGAAAACGTGCGCCTATGTCTGGAGCCAGTGCCGCCATTCCCGCTGCGCCGGGTGTCGATGAAGCGCCTGCTCAACAACCTGATCGAAAACGCCCTGCACCACGGCGGCAATGCGGTGGAAGTGGCGGCTTATGTGTCCGGCGACAGCAACGCGCCTTACGTAGTGCTGAGCGTGCTCGACCGCGGCAACGGCATTAATCCGGCCGAGCTGGACGACATCTTCAATCCCTTTATCCGCGGCGACCGCGCTCGCGGCGGCAAGGGTACTGGCCTGGGCCTGGCCATCGTCAAGCGCATTGCCGCGCAGCATGGCGGTAGTGTGGAACTGCGCAATCGCTCGGGTGGCGGGTTGGAAGCGCGGGTTTGTCTGCCGCTGGGGCTGCTGTTGCCGCGCGACGCGGTGTAACGCGGGCATCTTCGTTTGCAGGAATCGAGGCTGAAGCCTCTCCCACAGGGATCACCGACTCGTGTGGGAGAGGCTTCAGCCTCGATTTTTGTGATCTTCTGGGGCCTCGCAGATACTGGCGAAACAGCAGCACGGACTCCCTGACGCTGTTCTATGCTATGCCAGCGTCTTGCCCCGAGGTCCGCATGCCCGCTGTTTTCTCACATCCTCCGAAGTGGACGTGGTGGCTTCCGCTGCCCCTGTTACACCTGGCGACCTGGTGTTCGTTGTCCACTCAATTCACTGAGGGGATGGCGCTCTGGTACCTGCCGTTCGCCCTCGGGTTGGTCTTCACCTATTGGTGGGGGCCGCGGGTGCTGCTGGCCATTTACCTGAACGCCAGCCTTAGCGCGCCCCTGTGGGGGCTGGACTGGCAATGGGGTCCGCTGTTCGGGCTGCCGGAAACCCTGGCCACCGCCGGCGGCTGGCTGTTGTTGCGGCGCCGCCAGTTCGACTTCGCTTTGCCCGACCTCAGCCACCTCATCCGTTACCTTCTCTTGGGCGTACTGGTGCCGGTCTCGCTGCTCGCCTTGCTGGTGCAAGGCAGCCTGTTTATCTCTGGCCATCCGCCCAAAGGCGACTGGGCGTTGGACAGCCTGATCATGTGGCTGGCCGACAGCTTCAGCACCCTGGTAATCGCCACCCCATTGCTCAGCTATATGACCGTGTACCTGCGCCGGCGCGGCTGGGTGAAACCTGTCGACGACAACGCCATGGTGCTCGCCGAGCCGCTGCGCCGCTTGCCGCCGTGGTGGCTTTTGGCGGCACTGCTCATCGGCCTGCCGCTGCTGCTCAACTATCTGCCCCCTCAATTGACCCTGCCCATTCTTGGCGTGGTGATGCTCAGCCTGGCCATGCTCTGGGGCTACCCCGGCGCCTTGTGCGGCGCGGTGCTCAGCAGCCTGGTGATTCTCCTATTGCCGCTGCTGGGCAGTAGCCCGAGCGCCAACCTGCCACGCGGTGCGCCGCTGACCGAGCTGCACCTCAGCGTGCTGTTGTTGATGGTCTCCACCCTGCTGATCGGCCGCAGCCTCAGCGACCTGCGCCTGGCCCTGGGCCGCAGCGCGCATATGCAGCAACAACTGGCGCTGGCCAACCTGGCCCTGGAGGCCAGCCCTCTGGGCATCACCATCGCGGATGCGCGGCAGGCCGAGTTGCCGATGATTTACTGCAACCCGATGTTCGAACGCCTGAGTGGCTATGAACGCAGCGAAGCGCTGGGCCGCCATGCGCTGTTTCTGCAGCGCGACGACCACAACCAAGCCGATATGCACCGTCTGCGCGCCGCCCTGCAGCGCGGCGAGGCCGCGCAGGTCGTCGTGCGTAACTACCGCAAGAACGGCACGCCGTTCTGGAACGAGATCACCCTGTCGCCCCTGCGCGATGACCACGGCATCAGCCACTTCATCGCCCTGCAAAACGACGTCACCTCCCGCGAGCAACTGGCCTCGGAAGTCGCGGCGCGCCGCGAAGAGCTACTGCGCCAGACCCACCTGTTGTCGCAAACCGAAGCCATTGCCGATATCGGCGGCTGGGTGCTGGAAGTGCCCGGCCTGGATATGTTCTGGAGCGAAGGCTGCTTTCGCCTCTATGAACTGGACCCCACCGGCGCCACGCCGGACTTCGACCAGGCTGTCAGCTACCTCGACAAGGAAGGCCAGGCCACCGCGCGGCGCACGCTCACCGAAACCATGAGCGACGGCCGCCCCTTCGATGTGGAAGTACGCTTGCTGACCGCGCGGGGCAACTCGCGCTTTTTGCGGGTACTGGGCCTTGCCGAAATGGACGACGGGCGCGTCATTCGGGTCTACGGCGCCATCCAGGATATTTCCGCGCGCAAGCTGGCCGAACAGCAACTGCGCGACCGTGATGAATGGCTGCGGCTGTTCTTCGAAGCGCCGCTGATTGGCATGGCCATGATCAGTCCGCAAGGCATGTGGATGGAGGTCAACAGCAAGCTCTGTCAAATCCTTGGGCGCGGCCGCGACTACCTGCGCAACACCGGCTGGGCGCATATCACCCACGCCGACGACCTGCTCACCGAGCAGCCGCTTTTCGAAAGCGTGGCCCTGGGCGAGCGCGAAGACTACGAGCTGGACAAACGCTTTCTGCGCGAAGACGGCAGCGTGATCTACACCCGCCTGAGCCTGCGCGCCGTGCGTGATCCGCAAGGGCGCCTGGAAGCCTGCCTGGCGCTGATCGAAGACATCACCGCCCGCTACGAAGCCGAAGCGCGCTACCGCACCCTGGTCGAACATGCCCCGGAAGCCATCCTGCTGTTCACCGCAGACGGCGGCCTGGTAGACGTCAACGAAAACGCCGAGCGCCTGTTCAAACTCAGCCGTGAAGAACTGATCGGCCGCCGCCCGGTAGACCTCAGCCCCACGCGCCAAGCCGACGGCCGCACCTCGGCACAGGCCGGCGGGGCCTACACCAGCGGCGCGATGGAAGGCGCTACGCCGGTGTTCGAATGGCTGCACCGCGACAGCGCCGGCCGCCAGCTGCCGTGCGAAGTGCGCCTGGTGCGAATGCCCGGCGAGCAAAAGCTGATACGCGCCAGCGTCACCGACATTTCCGAGCGCCAGCGTTACCAGCGGGAAATCGAACGCCTGGCCTACAGCGACGAACTCACCGGGCTCCCCAACCGCCGGCTGCTGCTCGATCGCCTGCAACACGCCATGACCCGCGAAGTGCGCGACAGCTCATTCGGCGCCTTGCTGTTTATCGACCTCGACCATTTCAAAACCGTTAACGACAGCCTCGGCCACCCGGTGGGTGACGCCTTGCTTCGCGAAGTGACCACCCGCCTGGCCGGCTGCCTGCGCGCCGAAGACACCCTGGCGCGTCTGGGTGGCGACGAGTTCGTGGTGCTGCTGGAAAGCATCGGCGACAACCCGGAAGTGGCCGGCGAACATGCCGCCGATGTCGGCGAAAAACTGCTGCAAAGCCTGCTCGGCAGCTACCACATCGACGGTCATGAACTGTCCATCAGCGCCAGTATCGGCATCGCCCTGCACCCGGTGGGCGAGCAGGGCGCCGCCGATGTGCTCAAGCAGGCCGACACCGCCATGTACCGCGCCAAACGCGGCGGCCGCAATGCGCTGCACTTCTTTGCCCCGGCGATGCAGGCGGCCATCGACCAACGCCTGCAACTACAAGGCGAACTGCGTCAGGCCATTGCCCGCAATCAACTGCACCTGGCCTTCCAGCCGCAGCTGGACTTGCTCACCGGCCAGGTAGTTGGCGCCGAAGTGCTGCTGCGCTGGACCCACCCCGAACGTGGCGAAATTCCACCGGCGCAATTTATTCCGCTGGCCGAAGAGACCGGGCTGATCCTCGATATCGGCGCCTGGGTGCTCGACGAAGCCTGCGCCGCCCTGGCCCGTTGGCACTGGCGTTGGCCGGAGCTGGTGCTGGCGGTCAACCTCAGCCCGCATGAACTGCGCCAGTTTGATGTGGTGCAACGGGTGGCCGATTGTCTTAACCGTTACAACCTGCCGGCCAGTGTGCTGGAACTGGAAATCACCGAGGGTGTGCTGCTCGAAGATGTTGATCAGTGCATTGCTGCGATGCAGGCACTGAAGGCGTTGGGAGTGCGGTTTGCCATTGATGATTTTGGTACGGGGTATTCGTCGCTGACGTATCTGAAGCGCTTGCCCTTGGATCGGTTGAAGGTGGATCGCAGCTTCGTCAATGACCTGCCGGAGGATGCCAGCGGCATGATGCTGGTGGAGACCATTCTGATGATTGCCCGCAATCTGGGGTTGGAGTGCGTGGCTGAGGGCATCGAGACGCCGGCGCAGTACGACAGTTTGCGGGGGTTGGATTGTGCGTTGGGGCAGGGGTTTTATTTTAGTCCGCCGTTGAGTGAGACGAGGTTTCTGGGGTGGTTGCAGGATAGGGTTTTGTAGGGCGGGTATCCGAGTTGTGGGCTGGTAGTGGTGGTCTTCTTTATCGCGTGTGCTGGGCGTTTTGTTTCGCGCCTTACGCGAGCCACTTTCGGCGTTGCCGGACATCTGCCGAAGCGACCCTCTGGTTGACCATCCCACCATGGTCCGATAGATTTGGCCCGTCGACACGGACCGGAACCCGCAAGGGAGTGTCGATTTCGGAGGTTTTAACCTCTCCCAGCCAGTGTGCGGGATAAGCGGTAAAACGCTAAAGAACAGGCCGATATAGAGATTCAACAGAGACCCTGGTGCGAAAGCACCGGGGTTTTTTGTTTTATGGCTAAACCGTTTCGCCAGCGTTGCGGCGCTCAAGGACGTAGCGGACGTTGTAAACCCTACCTCGCGGTAAAGAACTTCGGCCCCATGTGGCTACGTCGTAGGCTGATACAACGCGAAGCTTGAGCCGGTTGGTTGTTTGGCTGGGCTTACTGATCGAGAAGAAGATGGCGTAGTCGTGCACGTCAAGGCAGAAGAAACGCTGGTTGTTATCCGAGTAGAACGCTGCGACCTTGCCGTCGTAGAAGCGCTTTCTAATGTAGGGCTCCAGCTGTTTGCTGCACTCATAGCGGTCGGGGCAGAAGTATCGTTTTTCACCTCTGTGCCAAAGCAGTTGCCCGTGGCCCTTGTCATCGGTGAAGCAGTGAAAACCGAACTCAAAGTGAACGGTGACGATCTGGCCGGCCACATCGAAGTCCATTTCGAACGGCTGGAGGTGCGCCATGCACTTCGAGGTGCCGTTGATATCCAGGTCCTGCCACTTCATTCCGCCTACTGCCTAACCGCAACGAAGATGGCAGATTATGGGAGCAGGCCATTGCGTCAATGGCCTCTTAAAATCATGCAATCGTACTGCGGCAACATGCGTGCGCTTTCGGCCCTGTTTCGGGTAGTCGATTCGTTCAAGTGGTTTGAATCCCCCCAAACTTTTGCGTAGCGTGCACCCCTCCCATCCCCCTCGCTGCGAGCCCCCTCCGTGACAGCCCTGCGCCTACTGCTGTTATCGCTGTTACTGGCGTGCTCCGCCCACGCCTGGGCGGGCTATCCAGGGTCGGTGGATTTGCGTGACTGGTCACCCGACGCCGAACCCATGCGCATCACCCACGGCCAGTGGCTGCTCACCTGGCGCGATGGCGCACGCGCGCCGCAACGGGTGACCTTGCCGTTCACCTGGCACGAGGGCACACCCAAGTGGTGGGGCGAGGTGGGGTTCGGGCGGGTGGAGTTCAGCACCCAGCTGTTGCTACCGGTGAGCAACGAACCGCTGGCCTTGTATATCGATGCACTGAAGTCGGCCGGCCGAGTGTGGGTAGACGGCGAACTGGTCGCCACCGTCGGCCGCGTTGGCGAAGCCGATGTCGAAGAGCCGCGCATCCGCCCGTTGCTCATTCCCTTGCCGATTGGCGCGGACAGCGTGCTGGTGCGCATCGAAGTGTCGAACCATTTCCACCGCGAGGGCGGCATCGATATGCCGATCCTGGTGGGCGCGCGCAATTACCTCGAGCACCGCGCCGCCATCTCCCAGGGCGTGCAGCTGTTCACCCTCGGCGGCTGCATTCTGATGGCGTTTTATCTGTTACTGCTGGGCAGCTGGAACAGCCAGCAGATGCTCAGCGGGCCCTTCAGTTTGATGCTGGCCCTGGCCTCACTCAGCGCGGCAGCCAACAGCGGGTTGATGGATAACCTGGAGCTGCCCACCAGTCTGATTTATCACATCAAGTACATCTGCCAGATTCTCTACCCGCCCATTTATGCCTTGCTGCTCAGGCGGCTGTTCCCGGAGGAATCCAGCCTGCTGGTGGCCCGTGTGCTGTTGGTCGTGGGGCTGGCGGTAACCGCGCTGGTACTGCTCACGCCACCTGCGTTATTCACCGCCACCCGCGAGCCAGCGGCCATTCTGGTGGTGGGCTCGTGCGTCTACTTTCTCAGCAATATCATCCACGCCGTGCTGCGCCACCGCGATGGCGCGCAGAGCATTCTGCTGGGCATGTTGTTGGTCACGGCGGCGGTCTGCAACGACGTGCTGCTCTACACCGAAGGCATGGTCACGGTCAGTGTGTTTCCGCTGGGCGTGCTGGGTTTGCTGCTGTCCCACGGCGTGGTGCTGGGCCAGCGCATGTTGGCGGCGTTGCGGCATAACGTGGAATTGTCCGATCACCTGCAACGCCTGAACACATCGCTGGAGCAGCGGGTGGAACAGCGTACCGCCGTGCTGCGGCAGAACCGCGACTTGCTCGATCGCACCCTCGAACATATGGACGCCGCCCTGCTGTCGGTGGACGGTCAGGGCAATATTCTGGCGATCAACCAGCGGTTTCGCCGGCTGTTTGGCGTCTCGGGCGAAGCCGTTACCCGTGGGCAATTGATGGCCCGTTTGCAGCAGGCCGAGCTGGCCCTGGACCCCTGCGAGTGCGCCGTGCTGCTCCCCGCCATCGGCCAGGAGCTGCGCGCCCGTGAAGACCTGCCGCTGGCCAATCGGCTGATCATCGACGTGCGTCGGCGCTCGTTGGCAGACGGCGGCTGGGTGTCGACGTTCGAGGATGTCACCAGCCAGCGCCTGGCCGAACTGGGCGTGCAGGGCGGTGATATCGGGCACTGGAAATTCGACGTGCGCAAGCGTCAGCTCGAAGGTTCCGAGCGCTGCTGGAGCATGCTCGGTTACCACAGCGAAGAGATCGGCACGCCGAGTTTTCTCAGCCTCAGCCACCCGCAGGAAACCCGCCGTCTGTTCGCCGAATTGCTCCGCGCCCGGCGTGGCAATGGCGAACTGCAATGCACCCTGCGTCTGCTGCATGGCAGCGGTGATTGGCTGTGGGTGTCGCTGCGTGGGCGCTGCATTCTCGACCGTGAGCAGCGGCCGTTGTATTGGCTGGGCGTGATCGAAGATATCGACCGCGAAGTCTGCGCCCAGCTTGCGCTCGAGCAAGCCCGCGACCAGGCCGTGCGTGATGCCCGGCAAAACGAAGAACTGCTGGCCACCCTCAGCCATGAACTGCGCACACCGCTGGTGGCGATTCAGGGCCATATCGCGCTGCTGCTCGACCAGCACGAACTGCAACTGGCCATGCGCCGACGGCTCGACACGGTACAAAACGCCTCGCGCAGCCTCACCGATGTACTCGACGGTTTGCTGGCCCTGGCCCGCAGCGAAACCGCCAAGCTGCCGCTGCGTGTGCCCTTCGACCTCGCCGCGCTGGTGCGCGAATGCGTGGAGGTCATGCGCCTGCAAGCGGGCGCCAAACAGCTGGACCTCAGCCTGCATATGGACCTGGGCGAACGCTGTTGGGTGGAAGGCAGCCCGGTCGGTGTGCGGCAGGTGCTTTACAACCTGCTGGGTAACGCCATCAAGTTCACCAACAGCGGCGGCATCAATGTGCGGGTGCAGGCCGATGCCCAGGGCGAGGGTTTTATTCTGGTTGTCACCGACACCGGCATGGGCATTCCGGACGATTTGCAGTCCCAGGTATTTACCGCCTTCACCCGTTTGGACCAGCACAGCCACCAGCCCGGCGTGGGTCTGGGGCTGTATATCGTGCGGCGGCTGGTGCAACTGCTGGGCGGTGAAATCAGTTTGCAAAGCAGCGTCGGTGTGGGCTCGTGCTTCCGCCTCGCGTTGCCGTGGCCGCCGTTGTTGCGCCACCAGCCGGAGCTGAATCTGGAAGTGCCGCTGGACGGTCTCTATGTGCTGCTGGTGGAAGACGTGCCGGTCAGCCGCGAAGTAACCCGCGAGCTGCTGCTCAGTTGGGGCTGCCTGGTGGACACCGCGGTGGACGGCGAGGGCGCTATCGCCAGTTGCCAGGAACACGACTACGACCTGGTGCTGATGGACATGCGCCTGCCGGATATGGACGGGCTGGACGCCAGCCGCAGCATCCGCGAACAGCAGGGGGACGTCGGCCCGTTAATGGTGGCGCTTACTGCCAACGCCACCGATCTGGACCGCCAGGCGTGTTTGCAGGCCGGGCTCGATGGCGTGTTGGCCAAGCCGCTGCAGCGTCGGCATTTGCAGGCGTTGTTGAGTGGCGAGGATATGTTTGCGCCGTCGTCTGCCGAGTTGGCTGCAGGTGATGGTCGGGCCATGGCAGCGCCGCGCTTCGAGCAACTGCGCCAGTGGCTGGGGGCTGATTTGTTTGATCGGTTGTTGCCGTCGTTTTTGGCCTCGCTGGAGGAAGTGCGCGAGGGCGTGCAGGAGTTATTGCTGGCGCCGGACAGTGATCCGGGCAACAGCCGGCGTGGGGCGTTGTTGCATCGGTTGCAGGGCAGTGCGGCGAACTTTGGGTTGCATAGTCTGGCTAGTCAGAGCCTGGCGGCGCAGCGGGGGGAGATTCAGTTGGAGACGCTGCGCGAGGTGCTGGATGAGCATTTGCGGGTGTTGAGGTTGGAGTTGACGAGGGAGGATTAGTTGGTGTTCGTTACCGCGTGTGCTGGGCGTTTTATTTCGCGCCTTATGCGCGAGTTTCTTTTGTCAGTCGACACAAAAGAAACCAAAAAGTCTCGCCCCCACCTTGGCCTTGCGCTTCGCTCCAGGTTCCCTCCCTCCGTCGCCGTTCCAGGGGTCGGCAAAACGCGGCCATCCATGGCCCGTCTTTGCCTTTCGCGGCTCCTGCCGCTCAACCCCTTCCACGACGACTCCGCTCGGCCTGCGCTCAAGGGGCGGCCAGATCAAGATCAAAAACCAGATCAAAAACCAGATCAAGTGCCCCTCACCCCAACCCTCTCCCGCAAGCGGGAGAGGGGGCCGTTTTTCGTAGGAGCGACCTTGGTCGCGAACCCTGGAAAAGGTGTTCGCGAATTGTGTTTGCAAGGTTCGCCAGCAAGCTGGCTCCTACGAAAAGCAAAACCAAACGTCACCCCTCGCCCGCTTGCGGGAGAGGGGCAGGGGGTGAGGGGCCTTCGATCTACCGCTTTTGATTTACCCGCCCCCTTAGCGCCAGGCCGAGTGGAGTCGTTGCGTAAGGGGTCGTAGCGGCCGGGAGCCGCGGAGAGGGATGGGGCCATGGATGGCCCTCAGCCCGGCCCCTGGAGCAGCGACGGAGCGAGGGAAGTCGGAGCGCAGCGGAGACCCAAGGTGGGGGCAAGCCGTTTTTGGTTACTTTTTAGGGCGACTGCTAAAAAGTGACTCGCGCGTAAGGCGCGAAACAAGAACGCTCAGCACGCGCGGTAATGAAAAAATCTCGGTACGCCAGAAGATCGCTGCACATGCGTCAACGAAGGATACCCACGATTTAAACGCCGCCCCGATAAGAGCCCCTAGCGTTCTCTACGCCACAAAGGCCACAATCCGGCGCCATAAAAAAACCATAACTACAAGCAGAGACCACTCAGCAATGGAAAAACTTCTAGTCGTCGAAGATGCACCAGAAATCCGCGAGATGGTCTCGCTGTATCTGGTCAACGCCGGCTATGAGGTGCTCAGCACCCCGTCGGGTCTGGAATGCATGCGCCTGTTCGAGCGCCACCAGCCCGCCGCCGTGATCCTCGATATTGGCCTGCCGGATATCGACGGCCTTACCGTCGCCGCCCAGCTGCGCAGCAAAAGCCCGCAGATCGGCATCATTCTGGTGACCGTGCGCGACGACGATTTCGACCGCGTGGCGGGCCTGGAAACCGGCGCCGATTGCTACATCACCAAGCCGGTCAACCTGCGCGTTCTGCTCGCTCAAATCCGCAGCCTGCTGCGCCGCCGCCAGGGCGACAAGCCGAGTCAGGAGTTGCTGCTGGGGCCTTACAAAGTGGATTTGCTGCGTCGCCGTATCAGCGATGAAGAGGGTTCCGATGTGGCCCTTACTGCCGGCGAATTTGCGCTGCTGATCGGCCTGATCGAGCGTCGTGGCAAGCCGGTCAATCGGCATGATCTGCTCGCCTGTCTGCGCCATGGCCTGGACACCGAAGACTCCGGCGACCTGCGCACGGTCGACACCCTGGTGGCCCGCTTGCGGCGAAAACTGGAGCTCAATTCCAACCGCCCGCAACTGATTCAGACCGTCTACGGGCGGGGTTACAAGCTGGCGTCCGAAACAGAGATGTCAAACTGATGGCGCCTGCCGTCTGACAGCTGTCAACGGTTGTTCACAACCATGAACGACCACGAGTAGTTCACAATTGACGTGCCGACCGACAATGCCTGTTGTGGAAAGTTCCCGACAGCGAGGTCGTCATGGTTAAGCGTAATTCCCCCCAGCTCCCTGCAGCTCATTCAGTAGCCGCCACAGCGGGATTGCGCTTCCAACCCAACCGCATCACGGCAGCGCTGCTCGCCAGCCTTGGGGTTTTGCCTTCCTGGGCCGTGGCCGACGCCAACACCATCACCGTGCACCAGAGCGGTGGGTCGCCAGACACGCTGACCAGCATCACGGCGGCCGGCGGTACCGTGACCAACATCACCACCGCGACCCAACACGGCAATACCGGGTTCAACTCGTTTGGCCAGTTCGTGGTGGGCAAGGACAACACGGTCAATTTGGTGCTGCCAACCGGGGCGAGCAACCTGGTTAACCTGGTGCACGATGCCCGGGCCGAAATCAATGGCACGCTCAATAGCGTGATGGACGGCAAGCTGGGCGGCAACGTGATCTTCGCCGACCCCCACGGCCTGGTCGTGGGCGCCAGCGGTGTGGTCAACGTCGGGAGCCTGACCGTCTCCACCCCGAGCACGGCGCAAATGCAGACCCTGCTCAATACCGCCAAGAATGGTTCCGCTACCGACGGCGACGCCACGGCCGCCAGCTTGATGGCCGGTGCGTTCAACGGTGGCACCGGCGAGGTGAAAATCCAGGGGCAGGTCAACACCATCGGCTCGATCAACCTGTTTGCAGCCTCGGCGGTAGTTGCCTCTGGCGCCACACTGAAGGGCGGCGTGTCGGCGGCGGATATGGTGTTCGCCAGCACGGTAAACCTGAGCCATTTGTCGATCGGCACCGACGTCAGTCGTGTCAACGGCTCGGTCAAAATCCTCGGTAAAAACGGCGTGGAGGTGAGCGGCGAGCTGGCCGCGCTGATGGCCGACAACAGCGGCGGCAGCGTGCAGATCGCCAGCGCCGACCATGTCAATTTCAACGACAAGGCCCTGGTCAACACCAGCGGCACGGCCGGCAATAACGCCGGCAACGTGATCGTCGAAGCGCCGCATATCAACATGGCCAGCGGCAGCAAAATCAGCACCACGGCCAGCGGCGCCGGCAAGGCAGGGAACATTACCCTGCAAGCCCTGAGCGATATCAGCTGCACCTTCTGCGGTGATGACAACACCACCGCCGCCGATCTGGATGACCTGCCCACCACGCCCAAGGCGATTTTCGCCGGCAGCGCGGGTAGCGCCACCATCGCCCTTGCCAACGGCTCCACCCTGGATGCCAGCCACGCCACCGATGGCACCAAGGCCGGCGCCGTTACCGTGCAGGCCCTGGCCACCGACCAGCAGCTGGCCGGCTGGACCAGCGCGAATGCCAGCATCACCATCGATGGCTTGATCAAAGGCCGCGATATCGTCATCGATGCGCAGAGCAAGGCCATCATCAAACCGCTGTGGGCCAGCAGCCTGCTAAGCCTGGATAACCTGACCGCCTTCGGCACGCTGTACGACTCGCTGAACGCCTACAACCGCGACGACTTCAAGTCGATGCTGGCCGACGATCCGGGCAATTTCAGTGAGCTGTTGGCGCTGCAGGATTTCATCGGCCTGCAAGTGGTCAGCTCCGACGCCAAGGTCACCATCGGCGCCACCGCCGATTTGAAAGCCAGCAATAACCTCAGCCTCACCGCCAGCAGCACTCGGCACATCGACAGCAACATCAACGGCAAAATTGAAGGCATCAACAGCCTGATTCCGTTTGGCTTGGGCGCCACCTACGGCAGCCTCAGTGGCACCACTTCGGTGGAAGTGGCCAGCGGCGCAAAACTCACCGCCGGCAAAAACCTGCTGCTCGAAGCCACCAGCGACAACGTGCTGGACCTGGACACCAAAGCCGTCAACAGCCACGACGCCGGCGGTAGTCCGCTGACCACCATGGGCTTTGCCTTTGGCATGGCCCACAGCGATATCGACACCCACGTAACCGTTAACCGCGGCGCGGTGGTCAATGTCACCGGCGATATCACCGCCCGTTCGGTGGCCGAACAAACCCTGATCAACAACGTGTCGTTCGAGGCCATCGGCCTGGGCGCCAGCGGCGGCCCGGCTATCGCCCTGGCCGATTACAACAGCAGCACCAAGACTCAGTTCAATGCGGCGCTGACCAAGGGCGGCAACCTTAACGTCAGTGCGCTGGACCTTATCTACGAGCAGTCGAATAAATCCGAGGTCAAGGTTGGCAAGGGCTCGCTGAACTTCCTGTTCTCCAAGTTCAGCGACCCGTCCATCAGCTTTATCACGCCGAAAATTACCGACCTGCTGGGCATTGCCCTGGACGATGCGCAGCCCAACAAAGTCAACAAACTGCGCTTTGGCTCGGCGGTCACCCTGACCCAAGCCAACCACACGGCTGAAGCCTTGTTGGGTGCCAGCGGCGGCACTGCCCTGAGCATCGACGTGAGCGGCGATGTGTCGGTGCAGGCCCTGCAATACCAAGCCAGCCTGCGTAACAGCGCCTCCAGCACGATCAACTCCAACGTCAAAGAAAAAGACACCACCGAAAAGTCGGTCAGCGTGGCGCTGGTGTACAGCGAGCTAAACCAGAACACCCGCGCCCTGATCGGCGACAACGTCACGGTCAAGGCCAGCCATATCGGCGTTGGCGCCAAGAACGAACTGCCGATCAACGACAAGGCCGGGTTGGCCTTCACCGGCTTTGACGAGTGGAGCTCCTTGGGCGACGTGTACAGCGGCCTCAAAGACCTGGTGCTGACATTGGCCAGCCCTGGCGACTTGCCCAGCCAGTACGCCAACTCCACCGGTGAGGCCGACAAGCTGAGCCTGGCCGGCGCCGTGTCGGTGATGAAGAACGACATCAATGCCGCCGCCTGGGTCGGCGACAACAGCAGCCTGACCACCAGCGGTACCGGCGCCTGGACCAGCGAGCTGTGGCGCGACCTGGCCAGCGACGGCACGCTGTTGAAAACCTGGACGCTGCAAACCGATAACTGGAGCAACCGTGCGTTGGCCAGCGGCACCAACAACTGGGCCGCGCCGGTCAGCCTGTTGGCGGAAAACCGCGTGGAGCGCCTGGCGGTTGCCGGCAACTTCGGCATCGCCCTGTTCGGTTCCAAGTCGGAGAAAGGCACGGCGGTGGGCGCCGGCCTGAACATCATGCTGCACGACAGTTCGGCCGTTGCCGGTATCGGCGCGGGCACCCAGGTCACTACCCAGGCGCTATCGGTAGCGGCCAAGGAAAAGGACCTGATCATTGGCATCAGTCCGTCCGCCGGCAAGGGCCCAAGTGCTGCGGGCAATGGCTCGCTGGTGCTGGCGCTGCTGGATGAAACCGTCAACGCCTCGATCAACAATGGCGCCACCGTTAAAGCCGATCGGGTGGATGTGGATGCCAAGCACAGCCTGGGGCTGTGGAGTGCCTCGGGTGCCTTGGGCTTCTCGGAAGACACCGGTGTAGGCATTGGCATCGCGGTCAATCAGGTGGACACCGATATACAGGCGCTGATCGGCGACAACCGCCAGTGGCGTGCCCTGACCGGGGCCGGTGCGTTGGGCGTGAAGTCGACCTGGACCGTCGATGAGCTGGATATGCAAGCGCTGTCCGGTGGCCAGAGTGGCGCGTTCTCGCTGGCCGGCGGCGTGGCCCGCACCGACAAGGAAAAGCAGGACTCCGCCACCGCCAATCAGGATGCCGCGGGCGGTGCCACCAGCAAGGCCGAGACTCTGTTGGGCAATCTCAAGGTCGGCGTGCTCAATGTGTGGGCCGAGGCCAAGGCCAAATGGAATTCGGTAAAAAACATCCTCGACGATGATCCGACGCGCACCGGTGATATTCCGGAATCGGCCCTGGCCGCCGCCGGTTCGGCCAGCGTTAACGTGTCGCGGCAGAACACCAAGGCGCGCCTCGCCGATATCGTCCTCGACCCACGCGACCCGACGGCAAAAGGCACCAAGGTCAACGTGCTGGCCTTGAACCAGACCCATCAGTTCGCTGGCTCAGGTGCCGGTGCGCTGACCCTGGCCAAAAACGGCAATCAGTCGCAGACCAGCTCCGCGTTGTCTGGCGCGATTGCCGCCAACATGCTCGCCAACGTCACCACTGCAGAGGTGGCCAACGCCACCCTGAATAACAACGACCTGCTCAAGGTGTATGCCGCCACCGATGGCGACCTGATCGCCATGGGCCTGGGCCTGGCCGTGGCCACCTCGGGTTCGGTGTCCAACGATTCGAAAGCGATTTCCGGCTCGTACGCGCAGTTTAAAAACACCACCCACGCGCAAGTGGTGAACAGCACCATCACCGGCCGCACCAGCGCGCCAAGCACCATTCAAGTGTTGGCCTATGACCGTTCCCGCTCGCTGATTGGCGGCGGCGCATTTGCCGGGGCCAAGGGTGCCGGCGGCAGCGCCTATGGTGCCTCGGTGACCATCGCGTTGCTGGCCAACACCATTAGCGCTGAATGGCTGGGCAGCAGCGCCAGCAAGTTCGCCACCCTTGATGTCGGCGCCTACAGCGCCACACAAACGCTGCTGGCGGCGCTGGGCGTTGCCGGCACTTCGGGCGAAGCGGGCGCGGCATCGATTTTTGCCGGTTACCTGGACAACCAGGTCACCGCGCGCGTCGATGGCTACACGCCAAGCGGCGGCAGCCTGAAAAAATCCAGCCTCACCGGCGGCGCGGTGAATGTGCAGGCACGCAGCGTGTCTGACCTCACAGACCTGGACAGCAAGTTCGACAGCAACGCCGCCGGCACCCTGGCCGGCGCCGACCTGGGCTACGAAGACAGCCTGTCGAGCATTGATGCCAGCGCCACCACCACCGACGGCAAAGATGCCGATAACGACGGCAAGTACGATGGCGCCACCACGTCGCTGTTCGACGGCCATGTGTCGGGCGAAGCGGTATTGGGCATCGCCGGCTCCGTGGCGATTGGCAGCAAAAGTGCCGGCGGCGCGGCGTTCGGCATGATCTACGCCGGTAGCGATTACCTGGCGAGCATGGGCAACGTCACCACTGACCTGTCCGGCGCACTGAAAGTTGAAGCCTTCAACGCCACCGAAGTGGTGGCCGCTGCGGTGGGTTTTGCTGGTTCCGGCAAAGAGAGCTCGCTGGGTTCCGGCACTGCCGTAATTGATCGTGGCACCGTAACCGCGCAGATCCTCGGCACCGCCGGCGCCCCGCTGACCATCAAAGCCAAGACCCTTGATCTGTCGGCGCAAAAAGCCGGTGGTTACTACTCCCTAGCCGGCGCCATCGCCTTTGGCGGTAAAGGTGCGATTGGCGGTGCAGTCGCCATCACCGATATCGAACAAACCGTGTTGGCGCAGCTGGCCTATGTGACCGCCACCCTGGACGGCACCGCCAACATCATTGGCGCGCAGCAAAGCCAGATTCGCAGCGTGGCCGTGGCTGGCGCGGCCGGTTCCGGCGGCACCGCGATCACCGGTTCGGTGAGCTACAACCGCATTGCCGGCGCCACCCAGGCGTTGCTCAGTCAGAGCAATTTCACCGGCAAGGCCCTCAATCTGTATTCCACCCAGCCAGGCCTGAGCAACAGCATCTGGGCGGCGGCGGGCAATGTGTCGCTGTCCGATAGCGGCGCAGCTGTTGGCGCTGCCTTTGCCACCAACCTGCTGACCGGCACACGCAGCGCGACGTTGAAAGACAGCACCGTGAACCTGACCGGTGACCTCAACGTGCAGAGCGGCCTGGACGGCGAAATCTACGGCATCGCCGTCGGTGGCGCCGGGGCCAGCAGCCTGGGGGTGAATATCTCCTCGGTGAACAACGTGATCCAGGGTAAGGATTACGTGGCCATCGAAAACAGCACCGTCACCCAAACCGGCGGTGCCGACCTTAACGTGCAGGCCAGCACCACCGATGGCCTGACCATCGGCTCGCTGGCCGGCGCGGTGACCTACGGCGGCACCGGCTCCTTTGGCGCCGCCTCGGCGGTCAACATCATCAATGCCGACCGCACCGCGCAGATCACCGACTCCACCGTCACCGGTTTCGACCAGGCCACGGTGCGTACTGCGGCCGATCAGGAAATCAACACCATTGCCGTAACAGCCGGTGGCGGCGGCGATGTCGCCGTCAACGGCGCGGTGACCACCAGCGTGCTCAAAGGCACCGAGCGGGCCACCATCGTCGGCAGCACCATTGGCGCCAACTCGCTCGACGTCACCGTCGAAGGCGACCGCACCATCAATGCCCTGGCAGCCACGGTCACCGGTAGCGGTGGTTTGTCGGTGGGCGCAGCCGATGCCAACAGCCTGATCACCGTCACCCGCGAAGCGCGTATCGGCACCAGCACCCTGAACCTGGCCGATGTGTTGAACGTGCAAGCCAAGGGCTCCATGGCCGTGCGTTCGGCGGCGGTCGGTGTGGGCGGCGCAGCCAATGCGGCGGTCGGCGCGTCGGTAGCCGTCAACGTGTTGGACGGCAAAGACCTGGCCACCCTCACCGGCGTTACGTTGACCGGTGCCGACACCGTCAACGTGCTGGTGGAAGAGGGCACTGCCACCGTCAAAACCCTCGCCGGTAACGTGCAGGGCGCGGGCAGCGGCGCGGGCGCAGGTGCTGTGGCCGTTACGCAAATCACCCAGCAACGCCAAGCGCTGATCGAAAACAGCAGCCTGGCCCTGGATACCAACGCCTCCTTCAAGAACATCAAAGTGTCGGCGCTGACCAGCGCGCAAATCGACACCTTGGCCTTGAGCGGCGCGGGCGCAGGCACCGGCGCGGCGGTGTTCTCCAACACCACCAATATCATTGGCGCAGTCACCACGGCAGCCATCGATACCAGTACCGGCAACGCTGATAATATTTTGATCAGCGCCAAAGACACCTCCACCATCAACTCCCTGGCCGGGGGCGCTGTAGGCGCGGGCTCGGTGGCTGTCGGTGTGGCCGCAGCGGTCAACCGCATCACCAACCAGATTGAAGCGCGCCTCTCGGGCAACAAAGACCTGAGCGCCTGGACCGTCAAACAACTGCTGGTGACGGCCGGTTCCGAGGCGAGCATTAACGCCGCGTCGATCTCCGCCGGTTTCTCCGGCACCGCTGCCGTGTCGGCCGGTGTGGCGAGCAACCTGATCAAAACCTCGACCAAAGCGCTGATCAAAGACGGCGCCTTGGTTAAAGCCCAGGAAGACGTGGGCGTACTGGCCAACAACCGCGACATCATCCGCTCCGGCGCGATGGTGGTAGCGGGCAGCGGCAACGCCGCCGTAGCGGGCCTGGTCACCGTCAACCAGATGGAAAGCACCACCGAAGCTGGCATTTCCGGCACAGCGACTCAGGTCGATGCGTTGGGCGGCGGCACCAATGGGCTGTCGGTGGATAACGGCATTCTGACCAATGCCCCGGACGTAAACAGCTGGTCCGACGCGCAGCAATTCAACCCGGTACTGGACCTGAAAACCGGCCTGGAAACTGTGCATGGCCTGGCCGTACGCGCCGGCTCGTTGCAGCAGCTCGGCCAGCTGAGCCTGAGCACCGCCGTATCCCTGGTGCCGATTGCCAGCGCCGCCGTTTCCGGGCTGAGCAACACCAGCCTGGTCAGCGGTTCGACCAGCGCCTATATCGACGGCGCCAAGATCAACCAAGCCAGCGACAACGCCAGCAGCGCCAACGCCGCGCAGCAAGTCAGCGTGGCTGCTTCCAGCCATAGCTTTACCTTTGGCGGCGTATTCAGTGGCGCCGTGTCGCTGGGTGCGGCAGCAGTCGCCGCCGCCATCGACACCGTGATCATGGACCGCAGCACCACCGCGCGTCTGAGCGGTGCCACGGTCAACAGCCGTGGCCAAACCATGGTGCGCGCCAACTCCACGCAAGCGGCCAGCGATATCGTCACCACCCTTGGCGGCGGCATTGTCGGTGTGGCCGGCAGCGGCGGTGTGCTGATTCTCAAGGGCAGCACCCAGGCGCTGGTAAACGCCGGCAGCACACTCAACGTCGGTTCGCTGAAACTTAATTCGACTGCGCTCAATCGCCTGTCGCCGAATGCCGGCACGTTGTCCGGCGGCGCCGTGGGCGTCGGCGCTAGCGTCGGTTACGCCAGCAACCAGAGCCTGGTGCGCGCCTGGATCGGCGACCAAGCCACGCCGACCACCCGCACCAAGATCGCCAGCAGCGGCCAGATCGATGTGGATGCCAGCACCAACACCGGCGTGCGCGCCAACGCCATCAGTGGCTCGGGTGCCGGCGTCGCGGTGGCCGGTTCCACCACAGTGGTCATGCTGGAAAACACCACTGAAGCAGGCGTGGGCTATGCCGATATCGGCACCAGCAGCACCTATGCCGGTGGCCTGAGCATTACCGCCAAAGACCGCCTCGACGCTTTGCTCACTGGCGGCTCGGTTGCCATTGGCGGTTCCTCCGCCGGCGCTGCCGCCAGCGTGTTGGTGGCCAACAGCGCCACCCGTGCGCAGATGCTCAACAGCACTGCTTATCTCGCCAATGCGCTGACCATCGACGCCCAGCGCGAAGTGGATGCGCGCCTGACCACCGTGACCGGCAGCCTGTCGGCCGGCACGTCGTTGGGCGGCAGCATCGGCTTGCTGTTGCTCGGTTCCGGCGTGTTGACCCAGGAAGGCAGCAACCCGCTGGACGAGCTGGATAACGGCGGCAACGGCACCCTGAGCCAGAGCGACAAGCTGAGCTCGCGCGGCAACGCCAACCTCGATTACCAGGCGGTGAATCTGCCGGTCGATGGCAGCCGCGCCACCCTGGTCACCACCAGCAACAGCAGCGACACCGCACGCTTGACCACGGCCACCACCAACGTGGCAGTGAAGTCGCGCCTGCAGAACACCAATTACAAACAGGAAACCGTGGCGCGCATCAGCGCCAGCACGGTGGTCGCCCAGGGCGACAGCAAAGTCACCGCCAGCGACAAACTCTACTCCAGCAACCTGGCCGGCAGCGTAGTGGCCGGCGGTAGCGCGGCGTTCGGTGCCGGTATCGCCTACACCCTATCCAACGCGCGGGTGATCGCTGAAGTAGTGGGCGGCAGCCTCACCACCGGCAGCCTGACCCTCAGCGCCTTGGCGCAGAGCCTGAACAGCTCGCCAGCGGTCAACGTCAAGGCCGTGACCGGCGCCGGTGGCCTGGGCATTGGCCTGGGTGCGGCGGTCGGCGTGGCGGTAGTGAATAACCTGGTCAACGCCAACCTCGCCGGCACCATCGCCAGCACCCGCGAGTTGAAGGCCTCGGCCAGCGACAAGCAGGGTCTTGACGTACAAGCCCTCGGCGTCGCTGCCGGCGGCCTGGGCGGCGCTGGCTTGGTGCTCGGTGTAGCCGCGCACAACAGCACGGTGACCACCGATGTGGCCGCCAGCTCGACCCTGAGCGGCAGCGATGTGTCGCTTTCCAGCAGCTCGCAAGCGCCGGTCACCCTCAAGGCTCAGGGCGCCGCTGGCGGTTTGTTGGTGGGCGTCAACGCTGCCGTGGTCAAGGCCTCGGATATCAGCAGCGCCACCGTCAACGTGGGCAGCAACGCCAAACTGACGGCTACCAACAACCTCAGCCTGACGGCCGAAGCCACGCCACAATTGAACGCCGAAACCCTTAGCGTGGCCCTCGGCGGTGTGGTGTCGGCAGGGGCTTCGGTGATCGATGCACTGGCCAAAGCCAGCAGCAAAGTGGTGTTGGCCAGCGGCACTCAGCTGCAAGGGAAAAGCGCCACCCTCAGCAGTCAGATCACCCAGAACGGCAGCAACCACACCGTCAATGTGCACGGCCTGGGCGTTAGCGGTGGCTTGGGCGTCTCCGCCAACGCGGTGGTTGCCACCGCCCGCAACGAAAGCACCAGCCTGGTTCAGAGCGATGCCAGCAGCCAGTTCATCGGTTTGAGCGGCGGCAACTGGACCTTCAGCGCCGGCCGCGACGTCAGCCAGCGTGCTGCTGCCGAAGGCTATGCCGCCGGCTACTACGCGGTCGGCGCCACGGTAGCCAATGCCAGCGCCAGCGGTTCTACCCAAGCACTGGTGAATGGTCGTTTCAGCGGCAATATGGGCACCCTGACGGTCAGCGCTACCGGGGTGGTGGATAACCTCGCTACCGCCGTCTCTGGCCAGGGTGGCTTGATCAGTGGCGCCGCCGCGGTGGCCACCACCAGCGACAGCAGCACCACCAAAGCCAGCCTGTATGCCCGCGGTAAAGACGACACGGTCGCCAACCGCGATTCGCTG
The DNA here is from genome assembly GCF_056174845.1 of Pseudomonas sp. CC11G. NCBI lineage: Bacteria > Pseudomonadati > Pseudomonadota > Gammaproteobacteria > Pseudomonadales > Pseudomonadaceae > Pseudomonas > Pseudomonas sp. CC11G. The sequence continues at coordinate 186,941 of NZ_JBWBZC010000003.1, read as the reverse complement.
TTCCAGAAAGTGCTCCTCAGTGCCCTGCACCAGAGCAACTTCAACGCCTTCGTCGACAGCATCAATGCGTCGCTGGTTGGCGCCAGCGGTGCCCATGCCGGCAACAGCCTGAACCTGACCACCAGCACCGAGTTGGTGGGTGGTTCGCGTATCAATGCCTATGCCTATGAGCAAAGCGCCAAGGCGCTGGTGACCAAAGCGCAAAGCAGCGACTACAACGTCAAATCCGGTTCCGGTGGCGTGGTCGATGCCGCCGCTGGTCAGAGCATTTCCACCATCGCCCTGGATACCCAGAGCCTGATCGGCGCGGCGTCTTACCTGCACCTGATCGGCGATTTCCGGGTGCCGGTGAATATGCTGATCAGCGCCTACAACAAGGTCACCGCTTACGACAAAGTGCGCCTGGACAGCGGCGGCGCCATCGCCATTGCCCTGGCCAAGTCGCAGGTCGATGTGACCAAGGCCAACGCCAAGGTCAGCGTCGGCGCCAATGCCGACATGATGAGCATCGGCGATATCGTGTTGAGCGGCAGCGGCGACTACCTGATCGACACCGCCGTCACCGCCAAGACCTGGGGCCTGGCCGGTGCGGCGCAGGGCAACAGCCTGGCGCGGGTCAACGCCAATTACGATGTGGTGCTGGGCAGCAATTCCACCCTGTTGGGCTACGGCGACATTCGCCTGTACGCCGGGCAAACCGTCAGCGGCTCGGCCAACCAGGCCACCCTGACCGCCCGCACCGACCTGTGGAACAACACCGCCTTCCCGGTTTCCACCAAACCGAATGCCGATGCCACCTACACCCGTAACAGCAACATCAACGTGGCGACCGGCAGCCAGGTCAACAGCGTTGGCGATGTGTTTGCGTATGCCGACAAAGGCTGGGGCAATCTGCTCGGCAAAGGCGTGGCCAAAGACCTCTACACCGAGGCGCTGAGCGCGCTCGGCTTGTCGGTAGAGATCGAATCGGGCAGCGCCACCAACACCTCGCTGGGTGTGGTGCGTGTGGATGGCGCGTTGAACTCCGGTTACTACAACAAGCGTTCGGTGGTGATCGAAGGCCTGGACTACAAGCTCAATGGTGTTAGCAAAACCCTGGCCCAACTGGCCGCGATGACCCTGAGTGACAGTGACTCGATCACCATCACGCCGAAGGTCACCACCAGCGACACCAATATCACCTACCACATGGAGACCGGCACCTACTCGCAGTACATCACCGTACGCCTGGATCAGTTGGCCAAACAGTTGGCGGACTACGGTTTGTCGCCTGTGGAACGCACCGCCATGACGGCCGAGCAGACCATTCTGCGCAAGGCCCTAGATGCGCTGTATACCGAGATGGGCGGTGACACCAGCACCGGCGCCACGGTCGCCAAGGACCAGGACATCAATATCTTTGTCCTCGACCCGATCCTGGCAAAACCGGGCAATGTGCTGGTGACCGGCGATGCCCTGATTGGTAACGGCACGCTCAACGCCCCAGGCGATGCGCAGATCACCGTGACCAACAACAGCTCGGCATTCCTGCGCATTCTCGGCCTCGAAGTGCCGTTCCGCGAAGGCGGCCAGTTGCTGTTCAACGATGCGTCGATGAGCACGGTCTCGGCGATCAACACGGCCAACTCCAGCGCCTACAAGAACCAGGCGGGCTTCTCCAAGGTGACGGTGTCGGCGACCTCGCCGGACCCGGTGATTTCGGTGGTCAACAACTACAACCCGTCCACCGGTGTGACCGGTGCGGACGGCCTGCGCGCACCGGCGCCCGATATCTATGTCGATGGGCGCATCTTCAACCAGCGCGGTCTGGTCAGCGTCGAAGCCAAGTACGGCAGCATCTACGCCAACTACGATATCCGCGGCAAAACCCTGGCAATCACTGCCGGCCGCGACTTCGTGCTGAACTCGGCGAACCCGTTCTTCCACGTGGGTGGCGACCCGGCCACCAACTACGTCACCGCTGCCGACGGCAAGATGACCCTAACCGCGCCAGCGGTGGGCTCGGGCACCGTGGTCGGTAACAACGTGGTGATCACCGCGCAGTACCTGAACATCAATGGCCTGATCCAGAGCGGCGTGCCGGTGTGGACCGTGACCATCGATAACAGCACCGCGCTGACCAACACCATCACGGCGGGGCAGGCGGCCTATGACGCCAAGACAGGCCCGTCGTTCGTGGTGCTGAAAAGCCGCAACGTGCGCACCGGCGAGTTGGGTTACGGCTACGACTTCAGCACCAAGAGCATCGTGCTCGACTCGGTGGAAGTGGCTGGCGGTTACATGGAGCTCACCGGCTACATCATGAGCACCGGCAACGGCCAGTTGAACGTGCTCGACGGCTACAGCCAGGTGCAGATCAAGAACAACACCGGCTATCAGATCGGCCTCAGCCAGATCGACCTCGGCGCTGGCACCGAAGGCACCTTGCGCCTCAACGACGTGCGCCGCGACAGCAGCGGCAACCAGTACGTCTGGTCGTCGATCTACACCCGCGACCTCAACGCCGCCAGCGGCCTGTACAACATCATGCTGCGCCAGGGCTTGAGCACCGAAGTGCTGACCAAGGCCAACGTGCGCATCACCGATGGCCGCACCACCACCTACACCCCGGTCAACGATCGCACCTACACCTGGCTGACCGGCCAGGACAGTACCGAGACCACGATCAGCAAGTATTACAAGGACAGCTTCTGGGGCGCCTTCAAGGTAGGCGAGGGCACGCTGTATGGCCCACCGATCGTGAAAACCTCGGCCGAGCGCCCGATTGATGGCGCCGAGTACATGGGCAGCGATGGTTCGGTGGCCTCTGGCGAAGTGAAAAAAACCACCGAGAAATTCGACGACGGTTCGGACCCGCGTACCTCTACCAACAGCTGGACCACGTGCGAGAAGAAATTCATCTGGTGCCAGGTCAAACGCAGTTGGATGGAGACCACGGTCGCCCAAGGCAAGACCATCATCAACCGCTTTACCGTGGCCGCCGATAACCCGATCAATATCCAGTTCACCGGTTCCGACACCGGCCTGATCAACGTCAATTCGCAAGGCAACGTCGTGCTGCTGGGTTCGCTGTTCAACCAGAACGGCAACACCACCATCCAAACCAACGGCGCGCTGATTCAAAGCGCCGCCGGCGCTGTGGTGCAGGCCAAGAACCTGACCATCGACGCCAACACCGGCATCGGTAGCGCGGCCCAGGCCGTGGTGGTGCAGGTGAGTGGTTTGTTGTCGGCCAAGTCGGTGAAAGGCGACGTGGTGTTCAGCGGCCGTAACGGCGGCTTGAACATCAGCCGCATGGACGCCCTCGCTGGCAACCTGAGCATCAAGGCCCAGGGCGATATCACCACCTCGGGCGGCGCGGTATTGCGCGGCCATGGCGTGACCCTGATTTCCACCCACGGTTCGGTGGGCAGCAGTGGCGCGCTGGTAAATATCGATACCAATACCGACAACGGCGCCATCACCGGCTCGCCGGCGAGCTTCAACGCCAGTTCGGTAGGCGGTGTGTTCGTCAATGAAACCAGCGGCGATCTGCTGGTGGACCAGGTGATTACCGGCGGCGATGTGCACCTCAAGGTGGCCAACGGCGACATCCTCGACGGCAACACGTCGCTGTCCTATGACGAGCGTGATCTGACCAAGCTGCGCGCGCTGTGGGCCGACATGGGCCTGACCGGTGCCGAAGCGGATGCCGCTCTGGTGGCGCAGAAAACGCAACTGATCAAAGCCGGCCAAGCCAGCTACGAGCGCTACTGGAACCTGCGCAACGGCCAGGTGTTCGACCTCGACCAGGTGGCGTTCAGCAGCGACCAGGTGGCGCAGATGCAAGGCCTGGGCTTGAACGCCACGCAGATCGCCGCCGAGCAGACGCGGGTGAACGCGGACTACCTGGCGCTGCACGACCAGTTTGGCGGCGCGGTCTACGACAGCAACTTCCACTACAGCTTGTCCGCCACCGAAACCGCAGCCTTGGACAAGACCGCCAAGTGGAGCGAAGACCAGCTGCGTTATTCGCTGTCTTCGGCCCTGGTCAACCGTGGCACCGACACCCAGGTGAAGGTGGAGAAATTCAACATCCAGGGCGCCAACGTCACCCTCGAAGCCAACCGGGTCGGCAAGGTATTGGCCAACGATGTGCTGGTGGACCTCAACGTTGGCGTCGCCAACCTGAGCCAGGCGCAACTGGCGGCTCTGGGCGGTGCGGAACTCGACGATGTGTATGTCGATGACCCCAGCCAGCCGAACAAGCTGCGCATCGTGCAGCGCGACGACATCAACGTCAGTGCCAGCGGCACCATAAGCGTCACCGCCGCGCACGACGTGTACCTGGGCGGTACTCAGGACTTCAATATCTACAACGTGCAGGGCGACACCGTCCGCATCAAGACCGATGGCAACATCGAAAGCGCCCGTGGCAGCGCTGTGGTAATCACCGGTAGCGACGTGGTACTGGAATCCTCGGGCGGCAATATCGGCGGCAAGGGCAGCCTGAATATCAATGTCAGCGGCGACCTGACCGCCCGTGCGGCCAAGGCCATCAACCTGACCCAAGCCGGCAACCTGAGCATCCAGCGCCTGACCACCGGCACCGGCGCACTGACCCTGAATGTCGGCGGCAATCTGACGGGCGCCGGTCTGTCTGGCGAGCACCTGCTGGCCGGTGGCGATATCAATCTGAAGGTTGGCGGCAATGCCGGTTCAGCCAGCCAGCGCATCCAGCTCAACAGCCAGACCGACAAGATCGATCTGGACGTGGATGGCAACGCCTATGTCGGCGGCCTGCAAGGCGCCAACCCGCAGCCGGGCGGCCTGAATATCCGCACCGCCAGCGTCGATGGCCTGCTGGATATCGGCCAGGCCAATAACGTGGTGCAGAGCGGCAACTGGACCCTCGGCTCCTTGCTGATGGACCTGGGCAACAGCTGGACCATGGGCACTGGCAATAGCGTGACTGCGGTTTCCAGTCTGCAAGCCAGCCTGGGCGGTAATGCCAACCTCGGCGCGCTGACCGTCACCGCTGCGAGCGGCAACCTTGGCCTCACCGGCAAAACCCTGCAAAGCAACGCCGACGGCGTGCTGTGGCAGGCCAACGCGGTAAGCCTGACCAGCAACGGCACACCCACCGCCAGCGGCGATATCGGCGCGGCCAGTCGTTACCTGCGGGTGCAGGGCAAAGACGTCACTGTCAGCGCCAGCGGCCAACTGTTCCTCGAACTGGCGGCCGGCGTTACCAGCGGAAGCCTGGTCAGCCATGGCAACCTCACCCTGCAAAGCCTCGGCGATCTGACCCTGGCCAAGGTGCAAAGCCAAACCGGCGCCGTGCAATTGCGTGGCCTTGGCGTGCTGAAGATTGGTGAGCTGTTGGCCTACAACAACATCGACGTCAACGGCAGCGGCTTTAGCCTGGCAACCACCACTGTCGGCAGCGACCACGGCAATCTGCTGATGGATATCGGCGGGGCATTCAGCGCCGACACGGTCAGCGCCGTCGACGGCCTGTGGAGCCTGAAAGCAGCCAGCGCCGACATCGGTGCGGCGACGGTGGGCACCACCGGTGTGGGCCATAACGTGGGCATGACGCTGACCGGCGACCTGTCCCTGGACAGCCTTACCAGCAATGGCACCTGGACCCTCAACGCGGTCAACGCCAGCATTGGCAACGCCATTATCAAAGGCCAGGTGGACACCACCCTGCGCGGTGATCTGCAAAAGCTCGACCTGCTTGAAGGTCAGGCGGCTTGGAACCTCAAGGCGGTAAACGCCACTATCGACACCGCGAACATCACCGATACCGCCGACCTGAACGTGCACGACGACCTGAAACTGGCGTCGTTGACCAGCGGTAATAACGCCACGCTGTTCATTGGCAGCGGTTCGGATATCGGTGCGCTGCACGTGACTGGCGACCTCAACCTGAACGTGGACGGCGTACTTGATCTGGACTCGGCGACCAGCACCGGTAAAACCGTGCTGCATCACCGTGGCTTGGCCGGCACGGCGCTGCGTTATGGCGATCTGGATGTGGGCGGCACCCTCGATGTCAACGGTTTGGGTAACTGGACCGGTCACAACGCTACCGCCGTTGGCGATGTCACGTACGAGGTGGGCAGTGCCGATCTGCATGCGTTGACCAGCACCACCGGCAAGCTGTCGCTAAAAGCCGTGGGCCTGTTTGCCGCCGATGCGCTGGACAGCGATGCCAGCCTTATCGACCTGCAGGCCGGTTCGGCCGACCTCGGTGTGGTCAATGCCTTTACCACCCTGACCAGCTTGACCAATGGCGACCTGACGATCGCCAAGGGCTACAGCAATGGTGATATGAAGCTCACCACCAAGCCGGGCTCGCTGGGCACTATCCGCTTTGGCGTGTTGGCTGACCCGCTCGATCCGACCGTGCTCGATGCCAATAACTGGCACCTGAAAACGGCCGAGAACCTCTACGTTGAAACCGATGGCGATGTGTTTGGCGGCAACGCCGAAGCCAACAAGCAACTGGTGATCAAAGGTCGCAATCTGTTCTTCGGCCGCGTGCAGAGCCTGGATGAAGATGTGTTCCTGCAAAGCACCGGCGATATGAATGCGGGCCAAGGCAACATCACCGGCTTGAAGGTGGAAGCGAAGAACGATGTCGGCATCATCGCCAGTGGTGATTTGTCGATGCCGGAGGTGAAGTTCGGTGGCCGGTACTCGCTGGAGGCCGGTCGCGATCTGACGGTAGGCGTTGGCGGTAACCTTAACCTCAAAGGCGATGCGAAAGCCGGGCGTGATCTGAGCTTTATCATCGGCGGCTCGGTGGACCTCAACAGCGTTACCGCAGGGCGGCATATCAGCATCACCTCGGGCCAAGGTATCAACATCAGCAACAGCGTCACGGCGGGCGGTGCGATCAACATGTCCGCTGCACATGGCGATATCACGGTTGGCCAGGGCATCGTGTCCACCGGCCTGCCATTCGGCACCGAAGTGTTGACCGGCAATGTCGTGCTGAACGCCTCGGGCAATATCACCACACCGTTGATTGCGGCCGGCAAAGGCCATATCAGTGCGGTGGCGGGCAACGAGATGCGCGTCAACGACCTGGCCTCCAGCAGCTTTATCGACCTGCTGGCCCGTGGCCTGATCGAAGTGAAAGGCACCAGCAGCAGCGTCGGCAACCAGACCTGGCGCTCGACCGATGACAGCATCTTCTTCGACCGCCTGGTAGCCGGCGGCCAAGTGCTGCTCGACAGCCTGACCAATACCCAGGGCCGCGAACTGGCTTCGGACGGAGACGCCCGTATCAACGCCGGCTGGCGCAATGGCGTGGCAACCACGGCCAGCATTCTGCTGACCAAGGCCACTGCGCCAAACCTGAGCCTATTCTCCGGCGATTTAATTCGCGTAGCCGATGCCAACATCGGCAACAGCGTGGATCTGCACGGTGCCGATATCGAGCTGTACGGTCGCCACACCGGCGCAGGGCAACTCAATCTGTGGGTAGAAGGTTCGGGGGCGACCAACGCCAACCGTTTTGTCACCAAGCTGACCGCGGCCGATATCGTGTCGCAGCACCTGCATGCGGTGGACAGCACCATCACCACCAGTGGCGACAAAGTCGATTTGCGCGATGCCTCGGGCGTGGACTTCCTCAAGCTCTACACCTCGGCCGCCGCCGTGCTGATGGACAACCTGACGCCGCTGTACCAACCGGACGCCGACGTGCAGCTGTATGAGCTGGATAAAGCCTTCCAGTTGAAACAAGTGGCCAACACCACGACCACCGACGCCTACGTGCTGCACCGCAAGTACACGCACCTGGTGCTGTTGACCAACTTCAGCGAGACCCACGCCGCCACGCCGGCAGAAACCGGTGTGGTCACCCAGCGCACCACCGCGGCCAGCTTCAGTGAAGGGCAGATGTCCCGTGGTTTGGCGCTGCAACGCCTGGCGTCGATTCTGAATAACTTCCAGGCCGGCAAAGCGCCGGAAACCGCCTGGAAGCCGAACTGGAGCCAGATGCGTATGGACACGCGCATGAACATGAATGACAGCCAGCAACCGCAATACAGCGTCGTGCCCGGCCAAGACGATATGGACGGAGCGGCCAAGTGGGATCTGTAAACAAGCGGTTCAGCAACAGCGGTTTGGCAGTGGCGTTAATGGTAAGTGCAGCGGTGGTCCAGGCGGCCACCTTGCCCAGCGGCGTGCCGGCCGGGATTCCCGGGCAGATCGACCCGACCCTGCAGCGTCAGCAGATCGAGCGTATTCAGCAGCAGCGCACCGACGAAGAGCGCGCCAACCGCACCCAGGTGCCGGCGCTGCGCGGTGAGATGCCGGATAACCAGGTGCTGCCCGAACAAGGTGAGCAATTCCAGCTCAGCGGCATCAGCTTCAACGTCTCGATGTTTTTGCCCAAGGACAAGCTGGAAGAAATCGCCCGCCAGTACGTCGGCAAGCCGGTCAGCTTTGCCGACCTCAATGCCCTGCTGCGCGAGGTGAACGCCCTGTACGAAAGCCAGGGCCAGCTCACCGCACGGGCCATCATCCCGCCGCAGGACCTGGAAAACGGCGTGCTGAAAGTGGTGCTGGTGGAAGCCAAGGTCGACGAGGTGAAGTGGCAGGACCGCAAAAATGTCGACGAAGATTTTTATCAGGACCGTCTGAGCGTCAGCAAAGGCGAAACCCTCGACAGCACCGCGCTGATGACCTCGATTCAACGCTTCAATGCCACCACGCCGGGCCCGCAAGTGAGCGCCGCGTTAGCGCCGGGGCAAACCTTCGGCACCACGAGGGTGGACCTGCAAGCATTCGAGCCGGACCCGTGGCAGTGGTCGTTGTTCGTCAACAACTACGGCACCGAAAGCACCGGTCGCGAGCAGTACGGCGGCACGCTCAACTGGTTCTCGCCGACCGGCGTGGCCGATGCCTTGAGCGCCGTGGTGGTGGCTACCGACGGCTCGCAGTACGGCAGCTTGCGCTACAGCCGGCCGGTGAACCGCTACAACGGCGTGGTGTATGTGGAGGCGGGGGCCAACACCCTGCAAATCCAGACCGGCCCGCTGGCCGCGCTGGATATCGAAGGCGACTCGCAAACCTACGGCGTGGGCTACGACCACCCTTACTGGGTGGACGAGCATTGGCAGTGGCTCGGTGGCGTGGGCTACAACCACCAGGAATCGGAAACCACCATCGAAGGGCTGACGCTCAGCGAAACCAGCGCTGACGAAATGCTGCTCAAAGCCCAGGTGGAATACCGCGATTCGCCTTGGTACGTGCGCTACGAACAGCGCCTGCGCCAAGCCAATACCGACAACCAGACCACCGGCGATAGCGGCAGCTACCAGTTGTTGAACGGCAGCGCCTACGTAAGCCGCAATGTGGGTCAGGAATTTCTGATAGTGGGCCGCTTCGGTTGGCAGTACGCCAGTGATACTGAGACCCTGCCGTCCACTTTGCTATACCAGTTTGGTGGTATCAGCAGTGTGCGCGGTTACGAACCGGGGGTGATCGCCTCGCCGCAAGGCATGACGCTCAACCTGGAGAGTTACTGGAACCTCAGCGAACGTTGGCAGCCATTTGTGTTTTTTGACTATGGCCGCGCTATGGAACTGGGCACCGCTGACGTCGACCTGCAAAGCGTCGGCGCCGGGCTCAACTTTAACTGGGGCAAGCATTTGAGTATCAGCCTGATCGCAGCCAATACCCTCAAGGATGTGGTGGCAGACCAGGACAGCGGCCAAGTTATGGCCCAGATCGTTATTCGTTAAGCCGAATTTTCAGGAGTTTCTACATGACCACCTTGTTGCTTTACAAAGAAATCAAAGCGCTGAACCGCGACGAGCACAAAACCCTCAAGCTCGCCGGCCTCAACAACAGCGAATTCGCGGCCAGCACCCACCTGGTGCCCCTGGCCGGTCTGGAATTTTTCCAGGCAGCCCGTCACTACCCGATCGTGTTTATCGGCGAAGGCGAAAGCGCCATGCCGATCGCCTTGCTGGGCCTGAAAGAAGGCCACAACGGCTACGTCGGCGCTAACCAGCAATGGGCCGAGAACACCTACATTCCTGCCTTCGTGCGTCGCTACCCGTTTGTGCTGGCACAAGACGGCGCGGAAAACTTCACCGTGTGCTTCGACTCCGCCTACGCAGGCTGGAACGAAACCGAAGGCCGTGAACTGTTCACCGAAGAAGGCCAGAACAGCGAATTTCTCGAAGAGATGATTCAGTTCCTGCAGAACTTCACCGCCGAAATGGAACGCACCCGCCGCTTCGTCGCCAAACTCAACGAGCTGGAACTGCTGGCACCCCGCAGCCTGAAACTGACCCACACCAGCGGCGAATCGTTTGTGCTGAGCGACTTTTTGGCCATCGACGAAGAGAAATTCCTCGCCCTGGCCGACGAGCACGTGCTGGACCTGCACCGCTCGGGCTTCCTCGGCTGGATCTACGCGCACCTGACCTCGTTGGGTAACGCCAACCAGTTGTTTGCGCATTACCTGGCGAAGAAGGCTGGGGAAGAGACCAAGCATTGATTGATGCTTGAGGCATAAAAAAACCGGGCGCATGGCCCGGTTTTTTTATGCACGGTTTGATCAGTCCAGACCGGTAGGTTGGGTTGAGCCGAAGGCGAAGCCCAACATTGGCCCGATCAATCCAGAATAACGATGCTCTCGCCCGTCATTTCTTCCGGCTTAGGCAACCCCATCAACGCCAGCATGGTCGGTGCCACATCGGCCAACACGCCGCCGTCACGAATCTTCAGTGCGCGTTTGCCGACGTAGATAAACGGCACGGGCTCGCAGGTGTGCGCGGTGTGGGCTTGGCCGGTACTTTCGTCTTCCATTTGTTCCACGTTGCCGTGGTCGGCGGTGATCAGCGCTTCGCCGCCGACCTTGTCCAGCGCGGCGACGATACGGCCCACGCATTCGTCCAGGCATTCAACGGCTTTTACCGCGGCCGAGAACACGCCGGTGTGGCCGACCATATCGCCGTTGGCGTAATTGACGACGATGACGTCGTAGCGCTGTTGCTCGATGGCTTCGACGATACGGTCGGTGACGATCGGCGCGTTCATTTCCGGCTGCAGGTCGTACGTGGCGACTTTCGGCGACGGAATCAGAATGCGTTCTTCGCCTTCGAACGGATCTTCACGGCCGCCCGAGAAGAAGAAGGTGACGTGGGCGTATTTCTCGGTTTCGGCAATGCGCAGCTGGGTTTTGCCGTTTTTCGCCAGGTATTCGCCGAGCACGTTGTTCAAGCTGCTGGCGGCGAAGGCGATGGGCGCTTTGATGCTGGCAGCGTACTGGGTGAGCATCACGAAGTCGGCGAGCTTGGGGGCACGAGCGCGGGCGAAGTCGGCGAAGTCGGGTTCGACGAAGGCACGGGTCAGTTCACGGGCGCGGTCGGCGCGGAAGTTCATGAAAATAACGGCGTCGCCGTCTTCGACCTTGGCGGGGGCGCCAATGCGGGTGGCTTTGACGAATTCGTCGCTCTCGCCACGGGCGTAGGCGGCTTCGAGGGCGGCCTGGGCGGTGTCGGCTGCGAACTCGGCTTTGCTGTCGACGATCAGGCTGTAGGCCTGCTCAACGCGGTCCCAGCGGTTGTCGCGGTCCATGGCGAAGTAGCGGCCGATGATGGTCGCCGTGCGGCCTTTGCCGAGTTTGGCGAAGGTGTCGTCCAGCAGTTGCAAGGATGGCTGGGCGCTTTTCGGCGGGGTGTCGCGGCCGTCGAGGAAGGCGTGCAAGTAGATGTTTTCGGCGCCCCGTTGCGCGGCCAGTTCGGCCATGGCGACCAGGTGGTCCTGGTGGCTGTGCACGCCGCCGTCGGACAGCAGGCCGAGGGTGTGCACGGCCTTGCCGGCGCTTACGGCTTTATCGACGGCAGTCACGATGGCCGGATTGCTGAAGAACTCGCCGTCGCGGATGGCTTTGGTCACCCGGGTGAAGTCCTGATACACCACGCGGCCGGCGCCGAGGTTCATGTGGCCGACTTCGGAGTTGCCCATCTGCCCGTCGGGCAGGCCCACGTCCATGCCGCTGCCGGAGATCAGCCCGTTGGGCTGAGTGGCGCGCAGGTGGTCGTAGACAGGGGTGTTGGCGGCAAAGATGGCGTTGGATTCGGGGCTGTCACTGTGACCGAAGCCATCGAGGATGATTAGCACCAGTGGTTTTGGCGTGGCAGTCATTATCCGGCTCGCTTTTGGCAATGGGAGATCGAGGTTTTACCTGCAGAAAACGCGGCGAAGGAATGTTCACCCGCGTATTAGTTTTCCTACAGGCATAAAAGGTTCGGCATTTTAAAGCGAAGTTAGGTCTGCGTCACCGCTGGACGGGGTTTGGCCGCCCTTGGGGGCTGTGTATACTGGCCGACATTTTGCCGTTCTGGAACTTATTGATGCTCGCTCACCTGATTGAATTTGCTACTAACCACTATGTGCTCAGCGGTATTTTCGCAGTGCTGCTGGCAGCGCTGATCTTCACCGAGTTGAGCAAAGGTGGCGCCAGCCTCAGCACCCGCGAGCTGGTGGCTCTGGTCAACCGCGACGAGGGCATCGTGCTCGACGTGCGCTCGCACAAAGACTTCGCCACCGGGCATATCGTCGGTGCGCTGAACATTCCCCACGACAAGGTGATCGAGCGCGTTGCCGAGCTGGAAAAATTCAAGGCCAAAACCATCATCGTGGTCGACGCCCTGGGCCAGCATGCCGGTAGCATCAGCCGCGAACTGAAGAAACTCGGCTTTAACGCCGCCAAGCTGTCTGGTGGGATTTCCAGCTGGCGCGGCGAAAACCTGCCAGTGGTGAAGTGATATGCCTGCCGTAGTCGTTTATTCCAGCGCCTGGTGCCCGTACTGCATTCGCGCCAAACAATTGCTCACCAACAAAGGTGTGGCGTTCGAGGAAATCAGCGTCGACGGCAAGCCCGATGTCCGCGCTGAAATGACCCGCAAAGCTCGTGCTACGTCGGTGCCGCAAATCTGGATCGGCACTACCCACGTGGGCGGCTGCGATGACCTGTATGCCCTGGAGCGCGCCGGCAAGTTGGACGCGCTGCTCAAGGCCTAGGTTTTTAACCCTTACTAGCTTGTAAGCATTTATCGATAAGAAGGTTTTGCACATGACTGATCAAGTGACCAACGAAGGCGCTGCTCAAGGCGCTGAAAACCCACAATTCTCCCTGCAACGTATCTACGTGCGCGACCTGTCGTTCGAAGCACCGAAAAGCCCGGAAATCTTCCGTCAGGAATGGGCGCCAAGCGTTGCCATGGACCTCAATACCCGTCAGAAAGCCCTGGAAGGCGACTTCCATGAAGTGGTTCTGACCCTGTCGGTTACCGTTAAAACCGGCGAAGAAACCGCCTTTATCGCTGAAGTTCAGCAAGCCGGTATCTTCCTGATCAAGGGCCTGGACGCGGCGTCCATGAGCCACACCCTCGGCGCGTTCTGCCCGAACATTCTGTTCCCGTATGCCCGCGAAACCTTGGACAGCCTGGTTGTGCGTGGCTCGTTCCCGGCATTGATGCTGGCTCCGGTGAACTTCGATGCGCTGTACGCTCAGGAGCTGGCGCGTATCCAGTCCGAAGGCGCGGGTGCTGCTCAGCACTAAGTGTTGCGGCAAACAAAAAAGGCGCCCCGCGGGGCGCCTTTTTTGTGGGTAACCGGTGGGCTTATTCGTCGCCCGCCGCGAAGTCGTAGTCCATCGACTGGCTCGGCCCCTGCAGGTAGTAACCCTGAATGTAGTTCACCCCGGCCTGCCACAAGGTGGCAAGTACGCTGGCGCTTTCCACGAAGGGCACGATGGTCAACTTGGCTTGCGCGTGCAGGCTGCTGAGCAGGGTTTTCAGCGCTTCCTGGGCGTCGGCGGTGCTGAGGTCCTGGGAGAACGACCCATCGACCTTTACGAAGTCGACGCTCAGGTGTTTGAGCGTGTTGAACGGGTTCAGCGCACAGCCGAACTGGCTCAGGGCCACTTTGCAGTGCAACTCCGCCAGGCCCTGGGTCAGCGCTTTGGCCTGTTTCAGGTAAGTGGTGGCATCCGGCTCGCTGAGCTGGAAGGCCAGCGCATCGGAAGGCAGGCGCGCGGCTTTGAGGGCCACGCTCAACCACGGCAGCAGCGTCTGGTCTTGCACACTGGCTTGCGACAGGTGCACGAACAAAACGGTGTTGTGGCCTTTGGAGCGGTGGTCGGCGAGCAGTTTGATCGAGTTTAGGATTACCCAGCGATCGATCTTCTCGGCCATCCCGGCTTCGCGCGCGGCTTCGAGGAACTCACCCGGCGGCACTTCCACACCTTGCGGGCTCAGCAGGCGTAGCAGCACTTCGTAGTGCTCGCTGCTGTCGCCGCGCAGGCTGATGATCGGCTGGAACAGCAGGCGGAAGCTGTTGTTCTCCAAGGCCTGCTGAACCATGGCGACGATGCTGCCGCGGTTGGCGGCGGCGGCCAGTTCTTGTGCCGGGTTGTACAGCTTGATGCCATTGCCATCGCCCAGTTCGTCTGCGCAACGGTGCGCGCGGTCGACCACTTCCTGAGCGTTGGGAGTTTTTTCATTGAGCCCGGCCACGCCAATGGACAGGCTGGTCTGCACGGTGCGGCCGCTGACGTCGAACATATGGCCTTCGACTTTCTTCAACAGAGCCTTGAGCTCGCCCTCGGCTTGCTCCGGCGTTTTGCCCGGTTGCAGCGCGGCGAATACGTCGTCACCAAAACGTGCCAGCTGCGCGTCGTCACCGAAGTGCTGACGCAGCAGGTTGGCCAGGTCGGTAAGCAGCAGGTCGATGCCCGCCAGACCGGTTTCGGCCAGCAAGTTACTGTAGCGGTCGAGGCGGATATAGCTAAGGGTGGCGGGCTGCCCGGCGTTTACCGCGCGGTCGGCGGCGCCGTCCATCAATTCCAGGAAGTGGCTGCGGTTGAACAGGCCGGTGACCAAGTCCTGGCTGCTGATTTCCCGCAGCTTTTCTTCCAGCTCGGCGTTGCCGGTTTCCGCGCGAATCACCACCTGAATGCAGGGTTCGCTGTCGTAGGTGGCGGGCGAGAAACTCATGCGCGCCGGGAACGTCTGACCGTTGGCCTTGATGCCGCTGCAGGTCAGCTCGGCGCTGCCTTCGGCACTCTGGTAGTTCTTCAGGAAGTCTTTGAAGTTGGCGTGATCGCACCCGGCGATCAGGTCAATCATCGGCATGCCTTCGAGCTCGTCGCCGTCTTCGTAATCAAACAGCTTGAGGTACGCGCGGTTGGCATAGATATGCATGCCGTCGTGCACGTAGGTGATGGCATCGACCGAGCTGTCGAGCAGCAACTGACAGCGCTTTTCCGCTTCACGCAGGGCAATTTCGGCAGTACGCCGGCCGCGGCGTTCTTCGAGGTTGGCCAGCTCGCGGTTGGCGACCAGAATCAGGCGCTCGTCTTCGCCTTGCGGCAAGGCGTCCTGGGCACCGAGCGCAAGGGCTTCGGTGATGGCGTCGGGGTCGTTGTCGGCGGTCAGCTGAATCAGCGGAATATCTTTGGCCTGGCGGCGAATCGCATTGATCGCTTCGCTGGGGTCGAGGTTTTCACTGCTCGGCGCGGCAATCAGCAAATCCCAGCTTTGCTGCAGGGCATTGGCCAGGTCGTCGCTGGAGGTCAGCCGATGTACGCGCGTGGCGCGGCCGGCGTTGCGGAACAGGCTGACGAGACGCTCGGCCTCGTTCTGCGAGTCCTCGAGAATCAGCAGCCGGATGGTTTTTTTCTCAATGGCCATGGCGTGTGCTTAGACTGCGCCGAACGGGCGCGAAAAGGCGACAAAAGGGGGTATGCGGGGCAACTTACAGTGACTTCCAGAGTGAGTCAAAGTCTTCCTCGCCGCTCGCGCTCTGGGCTTTCTGGGGTGTGACCGGTTTCCCTTGTTCGGTGGCTGCCTGCTCTACAACGCGGTACTCGAACTGGTTGAAACTGCCGGTGCTGGTTTGCTTGCGACTGAGTACGGCGCGACGTTCTTCGCCGTTCAGATTGATCTGTACTTTGTTGCCTTCCTGGAAAGGCAGGCGCGCGGTAATCAACGTGGCCGGACGGGAAATGGCACTGATTTCCGGCAGCAGCAGGGCGCGTAGGTATTGGCTGCCCTGCTCGGCCTTGCGCAGCAGTTGCAGGCCGCACGGTTGGGCGTGCGGGGCAATCAGTTCGATGCCCATTTGCGTGCCGCCACCGCGTACCTGGCGAATCCAGCGCACCAGGGCCACGCTCCAGCTTTGCTCGGGAGAATCTTGCACGCCGAGCAATTCGCCGGCTTGCAGGGTGCTTGGCACTTCCTTCGGCCAGCTCAGGCAATAACCGCCTGGGCTGTGGTTGACGATGGCGAGCTCGAAGGTGGGGTAGCTGCTTTCCGCCGCGCCAGCGTTGGCATCGGCGTCGCCGACCGGGCGCTGGTATTGAATTTCTTCGTGCGGCAGGTTGCCGTTCCAGTCCATCGTGGCCTGGGCGTCGAAGGCGTTACGCCAGACGTCTTTGGCATCGGCGTTCATCGCTTTGAAGGTGGCGGTCTGGCGTTCTTCAGGGCGCTTGAGCACCTCGTTGAACGGTTTGCCGCCCGCGAGGAAGAAGTGCAGGGCGCTCATGCCCAGGCACAGCGTCAGGCTGCCGTGGCCGGCGTTGCGCTGAAAGGTGCGCTCGGCGATGTCGCCCCAGGCGGAGCTCAAGTGCTGCAGCAGGTCGAGGCTCATGCCTTCGGGAATCAGCAGGCGCGAGGTGCTGCGGTTTTCCGGGTCGAGCATCAAGTGTTCTTTGATGGCATCTACCAGCGGCTGCGGGTCGATACCCAGCAAGCTGCTCAGCTCGTTGTCCTGAAACAGCGATTTGTAGCGCGGCGGGCCATCGACTTGCGACGGAATGGCGAACAGGCTGCCGGGCTCGTCGGCCGCTTGCAGGTGCACCAGCGAGCTCCACGCGGCCAGCACTTCGGACAACCGGGCGATGCCGCTCTGGCGCATCTGGTTGGTACGCGCGCATCCGAGCAGCAAGGCGATCAGATAAGTTTGCTCAACGCTCAGGCCCTTGGTGTGCAGGGCCATGTCGTCGCGTACGACGATGGTTTGCAGCGCGCTGTTCTGAGCGATTTGATAAAGCTTGTGCAGTTCGAGCCACAGGCCTTCGGGCACCGGGCAATACAACTGGCTCGCACGAATCAGTGGCCCG
The DNA here is from genome assembly GCF_056174845.1 of Pseudomonas sp. CC11G. Lineage (NCBI taxonomy): Bacteria > Pseudomonadati > Pseudomonadota > Gammaproteobacteria > Pseudomonadales > Pseudomonadaceae > Pseudomonas > Pseudomonas sp. CC11G. The sequence continues at coordinate 169,798 of NZ_JBWBZC010000003.1, read as the reverse complement.
CACAGGCAATGGCAGGCACGTTGAATGGCGATGGTGAGCAGCTGCATCTGGCTGCGCTCACGGCTGTTGCGTGGCGCTTCCTGGGAGACGATCAGTTTGTAACCGGCGGCCAGATGGTTTTCCAGCGCCTGGCACAGGTTGGCCACTTTGCGCGGACGCTCATCGAGCACGATGGCTTGATTGAGGAAGTGCCGCTCGAGGTGCTTGCTGACGAAATAGACTTCCGCACGCAGCAGTTCAAGCAGCTGCAAACGGTTTTCGGCAGGGGTAATCAGTTGGTTGAGCTCGACCAGGCATTGGTAGAGCTGACGGGCTGTTTCGCCCAGATTGGCCTTCGGCAGACCGGCGATCCACCGTTTCAGGTCGCGAGGGCTGGAGTCACAGAACGAAAGTTTCTGCTGGTTTGGCGTGGGTACACGTAGCAGCAGGTGGGGATTCTGTTTATCCATGTAACTCGTAATCCATCTGGCTGGACACTCCTGCGCTCGGGGGCGTGGCGAGTCGATCTGAATGTCGGGTTTTCCGAACTCTAGCAGCATCTTGCCATACCCGCAGCCAATCGAGGGTATGGCAAAGATGGCAATTTGCCTTTGTCGGCTGAGGTTTCTCCTCCTTGAGACCCTGGCGCCGACACAGACGTTCAACAGCGCTGCAAATCACCCCGCCACAGCGCAGCGTTTAGCGAACGCCGTTCAGCGTGCGTCGGCCAGTCGCTCACCCATGCGTGTGGCGCTGCCGGCCACCATATGTTCAGCCCACTTCACCTGGTTCGGGCCAAACAGCACGATGGCGGTGGAGCCCAATTTGAAGCGGCCCAGCTCGGCGCCTTTGGCCAGCTCGATCGGGCCACGGGCGGCGGCGTCGTAGCGGGTGGTTTTCAGCAAGCGCGCAGGCGGCGCGACCTGGCCGGCCCATACGGTTTCGATGGCGGCGACGATCATGGCGCCCACCAACACCACGGCCATCGGGCCGCGCTCGGTGTCGAACAGGCACACCAGGCGCTCGTTGCGCGCGAACAATTCCGGCACGTTTTCAGCGGTGGTCTGGTTGACCGAGAACAGACGGCCCGGCACGTACACCATCTCTTTCAAGGTGCCGGCCAGCGGCATGTGCACGCGGTGGTAGTCCTTGGGCGACAGGTAGATGGTGGCGAACTCACCGCCCATAAACGGCGCTGCACGCTCGCTGTCGCCACCCAGCAATTCCACGGCGCTGAAGCTGTGGCCTTTGGCCTGGAACAGGCGGCCGTGCTCGATGGCGCCCAGTTGGCTGACGGCACCGTCGGCCGGGCACAGAATGGCGCCGGGGGTTTCGTCCAGCGGGCGGGCGCCGTCTTTCAGGGCGCGGGTAAAGAAGGCGTTGAAGTTTTCATAAGCGGTCGGGTCTTCGACCTGTGCTTCGCTCATGTCCACCTGGTATTGCTTAACGAACCACGTGATCAGCGGATTTTTCAGCCAGCTTGCGCGGCATTCGGCGACGCAGCCAATCAGGCGCGACAGCAGGTGATGAGGCAGCAGGTATTGGCTGAGGATAAACAGACGATCTTTCATGGGTGTCCTTGAATGGTAAATAAGTGGCCGTTGTCGATAGCTCAGGCTTCGATTGGCGTGTCCGGCAGGTTGCCCCACTCGCCCCACGAGCCGGCGTACGCCTTGACCCGGGGATAGCCCAGCGCCTTGGCCACCAGGTAGGTGAAGCCGGAGCGGTGATGGGTTTGGCAGTGGGTGATGATTTCTTTGTCTTTGCTGATGCCAAGACTTTCCAGAATGGCGGGCATGTCCTGGCGAATGCGCAGGGCGCGGGCCTGGTCCATGCCGGCGGTCCATTCGAAATTCACCGCGCCGGGGATATGCCCGCCACGGGCCGCCACCATTTTCTGGCCGCTGTATTCGAGCGGGCCACGGGCATCCCAGATGGCCAGGTCGCTGCTGCCCAGGCGGCTTTGCAGGTACTCGCGGGTGGCGGTCGGGGCCTCGTTGATGTGCAGGGTGACCGGTGCTTGCGTGCTGGCGGCCGGAACGTTGGTGCTCAGCTCACGATGCTCGGCCTGCCAGGCCAGCAAGCCGCCATCCACGTAGTGGTATTGGCTATGGCCGATCACATCCAGCAGCCAGATAAAACGCCCGGCCCAGCCGCCGCCTTCGTCGTCATACACCACGTACACGGCGTTAGGGTTGTGGCCCAGTTCAGCGAACAGGGTTTGCAGGTTATCCAGCGTGGGCAGCAAGCCCGGCGCGGGCGGTTGGCCCAGTTGGGTGCGCTTGGGGTCGACAAAGCGCGCGCCCGGAATATGGCCTTCGGCGTAACGGGCAGCGCTGGTGAGGTCGACCAGAATCAGCTCCGGCGCATTCAGGCGCGAGGCGAGGTCGGCGGGTTCGATGACCAGGGGCAAACCAGAGAAGGCAGACATGCATGGCCTCCAGGCCAAATGATAAGGGGCCAGATTGTAGCGGAAAGGTTAGCGCCCGCGTTTGGCAAAGCTGGCCAGCGCGCGCTCGATGCATTGCGAAATCTTGCCGAATGCCTGCACGCAAGGGTCGCTGAGCGGCGCACCTTGCTGGTCGACCACCAGCACCATCACCACCTTGCCGTTGTTGGCCAGCGAGCGGATGAGCATATGTTCGCCGGGGAACAGGGCTTTCAACGTGCCGGGCATCAGCGCCGAAAACTGGGCGATGTTCTCCGGGCTCAGGCGCAATTGCCCTGGCTGGGCCAACAGGCGTTTGAGCACCTGGCTGTTGGACGGGTCGAGGGTCAGCGCCTGGGCTTCCTTGGGCATGCCCACGGTTTGCTGGGTGACCAGGCGGGTCTGGGTTTTATCGGCGAGCAACACCAGGGCGCGGCTCATGCCGCAGGCGTCCAGTGCGTCGCGGATGCAGGTGGTCAGTTGCAGCAGGTTGGCGAAGGCGCTCGGCTCGCGCAGCAGTTCGCGGCAATGTTGTTGCCAGGCCGGCGAGGTGTCTTTGGCCACCGGCGGTGGCGGCGCAATGGCCTGCAGATGGCGCGCGTCCCACGGCCATAGCAGCGCATGGGCCGGGTGCCAGAGGTCGGTGCCCGCGTATTGGCGAGCGCTGATCACGGCCTGCTGGTGGGTCAGTTGCTGCAGTTCGGCCAATGGCACTTGCAGGTACAAGGCGGTAATGCGCTGCCAGCGCAGGCTGTGCGGGCTTTGCCACGCCTGGTGCGAGCTCAGGGCCAGGGCGTTGGCAAGCATGATGGTGTTGCCGGGATGGGTCAGCCAGCGCGACAGCACCGGGTCGGCATCCAGCAATTGTTGCTGGTGCAGCGGCTCTTCATTGTTGCGCGCGATATGCAGCGCCTTGGCCAGCAAGCGGCGCTCGGTCGCCAGCAGGCGGTAAGTCTGGATGATCCATTCCGGCAACCGCCAGTGTTCGGCGATGGCCAGACACAAAGCCGGCAGGGAGACGCCGAACAGGTCGCGTTCGACTTTTTGTGTGGGTTCGCCGTGAACCAGTACCCGCTGCTCCCACTTATCAATGAGGTCGGGGTGGGCAGCAGCCAATGGCCACAGCGGCGACAAAAACAGCACGCTGCTCCAGTGGATTTCCTGCCACAGCCGCGCCATGCGGTTGGCAAACAACCCGCTGGCCTGTTGCGAGGCATGCAGGCTGATGAGCTGGATTTGGCGCAGGGCTTTGGGGATGTTCTCTTCGGCGACTACAGGAAGCCTGCCGAGCAGGTCTTCGGTGCGCTTGAGGCCAAGCCGCGAGATCGCAACCTCAAGGCTTTCCGCGGGCTCGCTAAGGCTGTTGTTGCTGCCGTTGGCTTCGCGCATGACCAACAATGCCAAGGAGGGACTTGCTTCAATTCGTTCAGCCACTTCACGCAGCGAGGTGCTGCTGCTGACGAGGGAGCGCCGCACTCGCTCGTGGGTCGTCGCCAGGATGGGCAGACGCACTTTATCGAGGTGTTTGACCCAGGTTTTAAGGCTGGAGGGTAGCGGTGGCAAGGTTGGCATGTGTTTGTAGCCCATTGGCTTTTAACCTTAACTGGCTATAGTCTGGCGTATAAGTTCCGATAATTAGAAGGGCTGATTTTTATAACCCTTCCCTTGGCTGCGTCTTCCTGGCTTTTAAGTAACCTTCTATGGCAAAAATCATTGGCATCATTGTTGTGTTCGCCTCGGTGTTGGGCGGGTACATTTTGTCCCACGGCAAGATCGCGGCACTGATTCAGCCTTTCGAGGTGATGATCATCGGCGGCGCTGCACTGGGCGCATTCCTTCAGGCCAACCCCGGCAGCACCTTTATGTCGGTGTTCAAAAAAGCCCTGAAGATGTTCGGCAACCGTTTTACCCACGCCTTCTATCTAGAAGTGTTGAGCATGCTCTACGAGATCCTCAACAAGAGCCGCCGCGAGGGCATGATGGCCATCGAGGCCGACGTGGAAGACCCCGCCGCCAGCGCCATCTTCAGCAAATACCCGGGCCTGCTCAAAGACGCCGGCATGACTGCGTTCGTGTGCGACTACTTGCGCATCATGTCCTCCGGCAACATGGCGCCGCACGAACTCGAAGGCCTGTTCGACATGGAGCTGGGCAGCCTCAAGGAAGAACTCGAACACAACTCCCACGCGGTAACCCGCATCGCTGACGGTCTGCCGGGCTTCGGTATCGTGGCCGCGGTACTGGGTATCGTGGTCACCATGGCCCTGCTCGGCCAGGTTGAACAGTCGGCCCTCGGCCAGCACGTAGGTGCGGCGCTGGTAGGTACTTTCCTCGGTATTCTCGCGGCGTATGGTTTCTTCGGTCCGCTGGCCACCTGCCTTGAGCACGATGCCAAGGAAGAGCTGAACGTCTACGAAGCCATCAAGGCTTCCCTGGTGGCTTCGGCATCCGGCATGCCGCCTTCTCTGGCGGTGGAATTTGGCCGCAAAGTGTTGTTCCCCGCGCACCGGCCAAGTTTCAGCGAGCTGGAACAAGCGATTCGCGGCCGCTGATAGATGGATAACAACCAACCCATCATCGTCAAACGGGTCAAGAAGTTTGCCGCTGGCCACCACGGTGGCGCCTGGAAAATCGCTTTCGCCGACTTCGCCGTAGCAATGATGGCGTTCTTCCTGGTGCTGTGGCTGATGTCCTCCGCCACGCCCGAGCAGAAGAAAGCCATCTCCGGTTACTTCCAGGACCCGGTCGGTTTCAGCGAAAGCGCCAGCCCCTATGTCATCGACCTCGGCGGTACGCCCACGCCGGCGCCAGACAAAACCCTGAACCCGGAAGTAAAAGACGCCAAGGCCGCTACCGACACCACTTCCGACACCGACAGTGATATCGCGCCAAGCGAAACCCAGGCCGAAAACATCGCGGAAAAGCTCGAGAAAGAGCGCCTGGAATTGCTTCTCCAAGAGCTGCAGAACAAGGTGAACGAGAACCCGCAGCTGCAGCGCTTCAAGGACCAGATCCTGTTCGAAATTACCCAGGACGGTTTGCGCATCCAGATCATGGACGCCGCCAACCGGCCGATGTTCGACAGCGGCAGCGCGCGCTTGCAGCCGTATTTTGAAGACATCCTGATCGCCATGTCCGACACCATCAAAGCGGTGCCGAACAAAATCAGCATCAGCGGCCATACCGATGCCAAACCCTTCGTGGGGCGTGGTGATTACGGTAACTGGGAGCTGTCGGCCGAGCGCGCCAACGCCGCGCGCCGTACCTTGGTAGCGGGCAGCTACCCGGACGATCAGATCGCCCGTGTGGTGGGATATGCCTCATCGGCATTGTTTGACCGTGACGACCCGATGAATCCGGTCAACCGACGTATCGACATTATCGTGCTGACCAAAAAGGCCCAGCGTGACATCGAAGGCGGTCAGGGCGCGGGAGAGGGCGGCGATGAAGCGCCGGCAGCCGATGGCGCGCCGGCCGCGCCCGGAGCGGCGCCAGCCAAAGCGGTGCCCGGTGCGCCAGCCGGTGCGCAGACCACGCCAGAGCAGCTCAAGGAAAAGCTCAACGTGTTTGATAACGGCGCGCTGAAGCTGGATCAGGCACGAGAGAAGTAAACCGTCACACAATCAAAAAGGCCGCGTATCGACGCGGCCTTTTTGTTTTCAGTAATCCTGCTCGGGCAGGGTGGAAATGATGTGCCGGTAGCTGGCCATCCGTTGCGGCTGAATCCGCCCCTCTTCCAACGCCTTGAGCAGTGCACAGCCCGGTTCGCGGTCGTGCTTGCAGTCGCGGAAACGGCAGCGGCCCAGCAAGTCGTGAAACTCGATAAAGCCGGCTTCCACGTCGTCGCGACTGACGTGCACCAGGCCGAATTCACGGATGCCGGGGGAGTCGATCAGCTCGCCGCCATTGGGAAAGTGGAACAGGCGTGCGGTGGTCGTCGTGTGGGTGCCCTTGCCGGTCAGCTCGGACAGCGGCCCGACGCGGGTATCCACTTCCGGCAGCAGGCTGTTCACCAGCGAGGATTTGCCGACGCCGGACTGGCCGACAAACACGCTCACATGCCCATCCAGCTCGGCCTGCAGCAACTGCATGCCATTGCCGTGGTGGGCCGACACTTCCAGCAGCGGATAGCCAAGTTGGCGATACACGCCCAGCAAAGCGTTCAGCGCGACGGCGTTCTTGTCGTCGATCAGGTCGGCTTTGTTGAGCAACAACAGCGGGCGGATGCCGGCGTGTTCGGCGGCCACCAGGTAGCGGTCGATCAGGTTGGCGTGGGGTTCGGGCAGTGGCGCGAAGACGATGACAATCAGGTCGACGTTGGACGCTACGGGCTTGAGCTGGCCGCGGCTATCGGGCCGGCATAGCTCGGTTTTACGCGGCAGTTGCGCAACGATTATGCCGATGCCCTGGTTGCCGGCTCGCCATACCACTTGGTCGCCGGTGACCAGCGCGGGCAGGTTGGCGCGCAGGTGGCAGCGAAATACCTGGCCGGCCAGTTCGCCCTCTTGCGCTTCCACTTCCACTTGCACGCCGAAGTGGGCGATCACCAGGCCGAATTGCTCGGGGCCCAGGTCGCCGCCTTCCAGTGCGTCGAGCGACTGCGACTCGCGCTTTGCGGCGCGCGCGGCGCGCTCGCCTTGAATCTTGTCGATACGCCAGTTTTGGCGACGGTTGAGCTGGCGTTTGGCCATGGGGCTTCCGGTTAAATGCATAGCCTGCGTTAGCGCAGGTGGCCGGCGAGTTTAGCACGCCGCTCAAGTTCGCCGCCGAGCGCCGTGGCTGAGCTAAACTGCTCAGCTACGTTCGAGGAGCCCCATCATGCAAAACCCGCAGAATTTGATTTGGATCGATCTGGAAATGACCGGCCTGGAGCCGGAAACCGACGTGATCATCGAAATGGCCACCATCGTCACCGACAGCCAACTCAATGTGCTGGCCGAAGGCCCGGTGATTGCGGTGCACCAGAGTGATGAAGTGCTGGCGGCGATGGACGAGTGGTGCACCCGCACCCACGGCGAGAGCGGCCTGACCCAGCGCGTGCGCGACAGCAAGATCAGCGCTCAGGAAGCCGAAGCGCAGACCATCGCCTTCCTCGAACAGTGGGTGCCTAAAGGCAAGTCGCCGATCTGCGGCAACAGCATTGGCCAGGACCGTCGCTTCCTGTACCGCTACATGCCGAACCTGGAAGCCTACTTCCACTACCGCTACCTCGACGTCTCGACCCTGAAAGAGCTGGTGACCCGTTGGGCGCCGCAGATTCGCGATGGTTTCAGCAAGAAGGGCAGCCACCTGGCGCTGGACGATATCTACGACTCGATCGCCGAGCTGAAGTACTACCGCGAGCATTTCATCAAGAAGTTTTGAGTACGTAATTCATCACACACCGTCGTCCCCGCGAAGGCGGGGACCCAGAATTTTGTGACGAGCAACGTTACCTGGCCCAATCTGGATCCCCGCCTTCGCGGGGATGACGGTGGTGGCGGATCGTTTGTGGTTAACGCCCGTGCTGCGCCAACGCCCACTGCACGTGCTCACGCACCATCTCTGACGCATCGTCACGCCGGGTCTCCAACGCTTCCAACACTGGAATGCTGGACGGCGCATTCCCCAACCCCACCGCCAAATTGCGCAACCACCGCTCGTAACCGGCTCGACGCAACGGTGAGCCTTCGGTGCGGCTGAGAAACTCGTCTTCGGTCCAGCGGAACAGCTCGGCCAACTGAGCGTTGTCCAGGCTATGGCGCGGCTGGAAATCGCTCTGCTCGGTCGGCCGGGCAAAGCGATTCCACGGACAAGTGATCTGACAATCGTCGCAACCGAATACCCGGTTGCCGATCAGGGGCCGCAGCTCGGCGGGGATTGGCCCCTTCAATTCGATGGTCAGGTAGGAAATGCAGCGTCGCGCATCCAGCACATACGGGCCGACAAAGGCGTTGGTCGGGCAGATATCCAGGCACGCCGTGCAGCGGCCGCAGTGCTCGGTGGTGGTCGGTTCATCGACCGGCAGCGGCAAGTCGACGAACAGCTCGCCGAGAAAGAAATAGCTGCCGGCTTTGCGGTTCAGCACCAAGGTGTTCTTGCCGATCCAGCCCAGGCCGGCCTGTTCGGCAATGGCCTTTTCCAGCACCGGGGCGCTGTCGACAAAGGCGCGATAGCCAAACGGGCCGATGGCCTGCTGGATGCGCTCGGCCAGTTGTTGCAGGCGCTTGCGGATCAGCTTGTGGTAATCGCGGCCCAGGGCGTAGCGCGACACATAAGCGGTTTCCCGCTCGCCGAGGCGCTGGGCCATCAGCGTGTCGCCGGGCAGGTAGTCCATACGCAGCGACACCACGCGCAAGGTGCCGGGCACCAGTTGGTCCGGGTGCGAGCGCTTGCTGCCGTGGGCGCCCATGTAGTCCATCTCGCCGTGGTAACCGGCTGCCAGCCAGCGCTCCAGGTGCGCCTCGTGCTCGCCCAACTCCAGGCCGGCGATGCCGACTTGCTGAAAGCCAAGCTCGCGGCCCCAGTCTTTGATCGACTGGGAAAGGGCAACGAGATCGAGGGACGGGGCGGACATGGCAACAGGCAACCGGGGCGGACGTGCGTATAATTCTGCCAGACATCCGAGCTGACTGACGCATGCCGCATTCCAACGAGCTACTTCCCACCGCCTTGCACAGTGCCGCCCAGGTACTTGATCTCGACGCCCGCCTGATTGCGGCGGGCACTCCCGGCTTTGAATTGATGGAGCGCGCAGCCCATGCGGCCTGGCGCGCGCTGCGCCGCCGCTGGCCGCAAGAGCAGGCCGTAACGGTATTGGCCGGGCACGGTAATAACGCAGGGGATGCCTATTTGCTGGCGGCTTTGGCACAGCGTGCCGGTTGGCAGGTTCAGCTATATGCCGTGGGAGACCCTGCGAAGCTGCAGGGCGATGCAGCCTCGGCCCACGCTGCCGCCGTGCAGGCCGGCGTAGCGACGTTGCCCTGGCAGATCGGTGCCGCCTTGAGCGGCGTGGTGGTGGATGGCTTGCTTGGCACCGGCCTGCAAGGCGAGGTGCGCGCTCCCTACGCTGACGTTATCGACCACATCAACGCCGCTGGCCTGCCGGTGCTGGCGCTGGATGTGCCGTCGGGTTTGTGCGCGGACACCGGCATGGCGCTGGGCACGGCCGTGCGCGCCGACCTTACGGTGACCTTTATCGGATTGAAGATTGGCCTGTTTACCGGCGAAGCACCGGCGTTGGTCGGCGAACTGGTGTTCGATGATTTGCATGCCGACGTTGAAGTGGTGGCGCAAACCGCCGTCGCGGCGCACCGTCTGGCCCGTTCGACCTTGCCTCGGTTGGCGCCACGCTCGCCGACGGCGCACAAAGGCCAGTTCGGTCAGGTGCTGGTGGTGGGCGGCGACCGTGGCTTTGGCGGCGCAGCCCTGCTGACGGCAGAAAGTGCATTGCGGTGCGGCGCTGGCATGGTGTCGCTGGCCACGCGTCCGGAACATGTGGCCGCCGCCCTGGTGCGTCGCCCGGAAATAATGAGTGCGGGCGTCAACTCGGCGAATCAGCTGCTGGCCCTGGTCAAGCGGGCCAAGGTGTTGGTGGTCGGCCCGGGCCTGGGGCAAGACGCCTGGGGGCGCAGTCTGTTTTCGGTCACCCGTAGTGCAGAACTCCCTCAGGTTTGGGATGCCGATGCGCTGAATTTGCTGGCAGCAGCGCCGGCCTTGCTCCCAGCCAATAGCGTGATTACCCCGCATCCCGGCGAAGCGGCGCGGCTGCTGGGAATTTCCACGGCGCAGGTACAGGGCGACCGTCCTGCCGCCGCCCATGCCTTGGCGCAGAAATATGCCGTAGTGGCCGTGCTGAAAGGGGCCGGCAGCCTGATTGCGGCGCCAGACGGCCGTCTTAACCTGTGCGATCACGGCCATCCAGCGATGGCGGGCGCCGGTCTGGGAGATGTGTTGGCAGGCGTGATCGGCGCGTTACTGGCCCAAGGGATGTCAGCTTTCGATGCTGCCAGCCTGGGCGTCTGGTTGCATGCCTGCGCCGGGGAGCAGTTGGGCGAGCAGGGCCGCGGTTTGGCGGCGAGTGATTTGATTGGAGTGATTCGTGGGTTATTGCAGGAACAGTCGCCATGTCTGAGTTGAATGTGGATATCTATAAAGCGGACGAAGCGGCGATGCTGGAACTCGGCGCCCGCATTGCCGAGGTGACCGGTGGTCGCGGCATCATCTACCTGCACGGCGACCTGGGCGCCGGCAAAACCACCTTGTCGCGCGGGATTATTCGCGGTCTTGGCCATAGCGGTGCGGTGAAAAGTCCAACGTTTACCCTGGTCGAGCCCTACGAGCTGGGCGAGGTGCGCGCCTACCACTTCGACCTGTACCGCCTGGCAGACCCGGAAGAGCTGGAATTTCTGGGCATTCGCGATTATTTCGAAGGCGACGCCCTGTGCCTGATCGAATGGCCGCAGCGCGGTGCAGGCGTTTTGCCAAAGGCGGACATGGACATTACCATTAGCCCCCATAAGAGCGGGCGCCTGCTGCGATTTACGCCGCACAACGGATTGGGCGAGGCCTGGTGTGCCGCCTTAGCCAAATACGAGAAAGCATGAATAAGAGAGTGGGGTTGGGTATGCGCATGCGCGCGCTGGTTACCGGGGTTGCTGTGCTGCTTGCTGTATTGGCTGCCGACATTGTGGCTGCGGCCGATATCAAAAGCGTACGGCTGTGGCGCGCGCCGGATAACACCCGCCTGGTGTTTGACCTCTCGGGGCCGGTGACCCACAGCGTCTTTACCCTCACCTCACCAAACCGCATCGTTATCGACGTGAACGGCGCGACCCTGGCGACCAAGCTCGAGCAGCTGTCCATCGCCAATACCCCGATCACCAGCGTGCGCTCGGCGCAACGTTCGCCGACCGACCTGCGCATCGTGATCGATCTGTCCTCGCCGGTAACGCCGAAGAGCTTCAGCCTGGCGCCGAACCAGCAATATGGCGACCGTCTGGTGGTAGACCTGTTCGACCAGGGCGCCGACAGCTCGCCAAGCCTGCCTTCGACGACCACGGCTTCGGCGCCAGAAGTGCCGGTATCGCCGACCCAACCGTTGCCCAAGCTGACCCCGCCGGACCCGAGCGGCAAGCGCGATATCGTCGTCGCCATCGATGCCGGTCACGGCGGTGAAGATCCCGGTGCCCTCGGCCCGCGCGGCGCCCGCGAGAAAGACGTGGTGCTGGGCATCGCCAAAGAACTGCAACGCCAGGTAAACGCCACCAAGGGCTACCGCGCCGAGTTGGTGCGTACCGGCGACTACTTTATTCCGCTGCGCAAACGCACCGAGATCGCCCGCAAGAAGGGCGCCGACCTGTTCGTTTCCATTCACGCCGACGCCGCGCCTAGCTCTTCGGCATTCGGTGCTTCGGTGTTCGCCTTGTCTGACCGCGGCGCTACGTCGGAAACCGCGCGCTGGCTGGCCGACAGTGAAAACCGCTCCGACTTGATCGGCGGCGCTGGCAACGTGAGCCTCGACGACAAAGACCCGATGCTGGCCGGCGTGCTGCTCGATCTGTCGATGACCGCTTCGTTGTCGTCGAGCCTTAACGTTGGCCAGAAAGTGCTGAGTAACTTGGGCAGCGTGACCTCGCTGCACAAACGTCGCGTGGAACAGGCCGGGTTTATGGTGCTGAAGTCGCCGGATATCCCGTCGATTCTGGTGGAAACCGGGTTTATCTCGAACCCCAATGAATCGGTGAAGCTGGCGTCCGGCAGCCACCAGCAGTCGCTGGCGCGCTCGATTTCCAGCGGCATCCGCCAGTTCTTCCAGCAAAACCCGCCGCCAGGCACCTACATTGCGTGGATGCGTGATTCCGGCAAGATCGCTCCCGGCCCGCGTGACCACCTGGTGTCGCCCGGCGAAAGTCTGGCGATGATTGCTCAGCGTTATCAGGTGAGCCAGGCGTCGATTCGCTCCGCCAACAGCCTGAAAACCGACTCGTTGAAAGTCGGCCAGCACCTGCAGATTCCACCGACTGCTCTGGCCGCGCAGCCATGACTGCGCCGGTGTTGAGCCAGGCCCGTATCGAACTGCTAAGCCCGCGCCTGGCCAACCAGATTGCCGCGGGCGAGGTGGTAGAGCGCCCGGCTTCGGTGGCTAAAGAACTGCTGGAAAACAGTCTGGACTCAGGCGCGGCGCGCATTGATGTTGACGTCGAACTGGGCGGCACCAAGCTGCTGCGGGTGCGCGATGACGGCAGCGGTATTGCTGCCGACGACCTGCCGCTGGCCTTGGCGCGCCACGCCACCAGCAAGATTCGCGAGTTGGAAGACCTCGAAAGCGTGATGAGCATGGGCTTTCGTGGCGAGGCGCTGGCGTCCATCAGCTCCGTGGCCCGTTTGACCCTGACCTCACGCACCGCCGACGCCGACCAGGCCTGGCAAGTGGAAACCGAAGGCCGCGATATGGCGCCGCGCGTGCAGCCGGCGGCGCACCCGGTGGGTACGTCGGTGGAAGTGCGTGACCTGTTTTTCAACACCCCTGCACGACGTAAATTCCTCAAGGCCGAAAAGACCGAGTTCGATCACCTGCAAGAAGTGGTCAAGCGCCTGGCCTTGGCGCGTTTCGACGTGGCCTTCCACCTGCGCCATAACGGCAAGAGTGTGCTGGCGCTGCACGAGGCCAATGACGAAGCCGCGCGCGCCCGCCGTGTGGCTGCGGTCTGCGGTCCATCGTTTCTTGAACAGGCGCTGCCGATCGAGATCGAACGCAACGGCCTGCGGATGTGGGGCTGGGTTGGCTTGCCGACGTTCTCCCGCAGTCAGGCGGACTTGCAGTATTTCTTCGTCAACGGCCGAGCGGTGCGCGACAAGCTGGTGGCCCACGCGGTGCGTCAGGCTTATCGCGATGTGCTGTTCAATGGCCGGCATCCGACGTTTGTGTTGTTTCTGGAAATCGATCCTTCGGTGGTCGACGTCAACGTGCACCCAACCAAACACGAAGTGCGCTTTCGTGATGGGCGCATGGTGCATGACTTTCTTTACGGCACCTTGCACCGCGCACTGGGCGAAGTGCGTCCGGAAGATCAGCTGGCGGCCCCGGCGGCCGTGGCCGGTATGCTGCGCCCAACAGGGCAGGCGGCCGGTGAGTTTGGTCCGCAGAATGAAATGAGCCTGTCGGCCAACCTGCTTGAGCGTCCGGCTGAAAACGTCTGGCGTGCGCCGGGTAGCGGTTACCAGGGGGGCTATTCCGCACCTCGACCGAACCCGGGGCTACCGTTGGCTGAAACTCAGGGCGCTTACCGTGACTATTTCGCACCGCTGACTAACGGCGCTACGCCGGCCGCGCTGCCTGAACATCAAGGCGATATTCCGCCGCTGGGCTACGCCCTCGCGCAGCTTAAAGGCGTGTACATCCTGGCCGAGAACGCCGTTGGTATGGTGCTGGTGGATATGCATGCCGCCCACGAGCGCATCACGTATGAGCGCTTGAAGATTGCGATGGCCAGCGAAGGGTTGAGCGGTCAGCCCTTGCTGGTGCCGGAATCTATTGCGGTGAGTCAGCGCGAAGCTGATTGCGCTGAAGAACACGCGGGCTGGTTCCAGCGACTGGGCTTCGAGTTGCAGCGTCTGGGCCCCGAAACCCTGGCTATCCGGCAGATTCCCGCGTTGCTCAAGCAGGCCGAAGCCAATCGGCTGGTGCACGACGTGGTCGCCGACTTGATGGAGTACGGCACCAGTGACCGCATTCAGGCGCATCTCAATGAATTGCTTGGCACCATGGCCTGTCACGGCGCAGTGCGCGCCAATCGTCGTCTGACAATTCCGGAAATGAACGGTTTGCTGCGCGATATGGAAAGCACCGAGCGCAGCGGTCAATGCAACCACGGTCGGCCGACCTGGACGCAGCTGGGCATGGACGACCTCGACAAACTCTTTATGCGCGGCCGCTAAGGACTTCCTTTATATGTCCAGTCGCCTGCCTCCGGCGATTTTCCTGATGGGGCCGACTGCCGCCGGCAAGACGGACCTGGCAATCGAACTGACCCAGCATTTGCCATGCGAGCTGATCAGCGTCGATTCGTCGCTGGTCTATCGCGGGATGGATATCGGTACGGCCAAGCCGTCGAAAGAACTCCTGGCTCAGTATCCGCATCGTCTGATCGACATTCGCGACCCGTCCGAACGCTACTCGGCCGCTGAATTCTGCGCCGATGCGCTGGCGGCCATGGCCGATATCACCGCCAGGGGCCGTATTCCGCTGCTGGTGGGCGGCACCATGCTCTATTACAAGGCGCTGCAGGAAGGCTTGGCGGATATGCCGGCGGCCGATGCCGAGATACGCGCGCAGCTGGAATTGCGCGCGGCGAGCGAGGGTTGGGATGTATTGCATCGCGAGTTGGCGGCGGTTGATCCGCAGTCTGCGGCGCGAATTCATCCTAACGATCCGCAACGTCTTACCCGTGCTCTGGAAGTATTTCTGGTCAGCGGCCAGACGATGACGTCGCATAGAGAGCGCCAGACCGCTCAAAACGGCGCTTCTAGCACAGCCGGGGTGGCGCAATTCCCCTATACTGTCGCGAACTTGGCGATTGCGCCCGCGCAGCGCCAGGTATTGCACGCGCGGATTGCCGAAAGATTTATGGCCATGATGGAACAGGGCTTTGTCGAAGAGGTCGAAACCCTGCGAAATAGAGGTGACCTGCACGTGGGGTTGCCGTCTATTCGGGCAGTGGGTTATCGCCAGGTCTGGGATTACCTCGACGGCAGCCTGACTCGAGAGCAAATGGTCGAGAAAGGCATTATTGCCACTCGTCAATTAGCCAAAAGACAGTTCACCTGGTTGCGCAGTTGGTCCAATCTGCACTGGCTAGACAGTCTGGCTTGCGACAATCTGCCACGTGCCTTGAAATACTTGAAGTCGGTCTCCATATTGGACTGAGACCTTGCTTATTGCCGTCTACTCTTGGGGGTAGGGCGGCTAAGTCCACCACTTTCCATACTATAACTATCGATCTCCAAAGGAGTGCGGCACATGTCAAAAGGGCATTCGCTACAAGACCCTTACCTCAATACCCTGCGTAAGGAACGCGTACCGGTTTCAATTTATTTGGTTAACGGCATCAAGCTGCAAGGCCAGATCGAATCCTTCGACCAGTTTGTTATTTTGCTGAAGAACACTGTCAGCCAAATGGTCTACAAGCACGCTATCTCCACTGTGGTACCGAGCCGTCCGGTTCGTCTGCCTAGCGCGACAGAAGGCGAGCAAGTCGAAGCAGAACCAGGTAACGCCTGATAGGAGTCTGCTTTGTTCTTCGAGCGTCATGAAGGCGGTGAACGGGCCATTCTGGTTCATCTGGAAGGCCAAGACCCAGAGGCGCGCGAAGACCCGCAGGAGTTCCAAGAGCTCGCCCACTCGGCGGGTGCGGACACGGTGGCGTTCATTAACGTGCCACGTCATCGGCCGACCGCAAAATTTCTGATTGGCAGTGGCAAGGTCGAGGAGTTACGCGACCTGGTCAAGGCCGAGCAGGCCGATCTGGTTATCTTCAACCACATCCTTACCCCGAGTCAGGAACGCAACCTTGAACGTGTGTTCGAGTGTCGCGTGCTCGACCGTACCGGGTTGATTCTGGATATCTTTGCTCAGCGCGCCCGAACCCACGAGGGTAAGTTGCAGGTTGAGCTCGCGCAGCTTGATCACCTGAGCACGCGCCTGGTCCGCGGCTGGACTCACTTGGAACGGCAGAAAGGCGGTATTGGTCTGCGCGGTCCGGGTGAAACCCAGCTGGAAACCGACCGCCGCTTGCTGCGGGTGCGCATCGGCCAGATCAAGCAGAAACTCGAACGTGTACGTAGCCAGCGTGAGCAGGCTCGTCGTGGTCGTAAGCGTGCAGATATTCCGTCCGTTTCCCTGGTGGGCTACACCAACGCCGGTAAATCCACCCTGTTCAACGCTGTTACCCATTCAGAGGTGTACGCGGCGGACCAACTTTTTGCCACCCTCGACCCCACCCTTCGCCGCCTGGAACTGGATGATCTCGGTCCCATCGTGCTGGCCGATACCGTGGGGTTTATCCGCCATTTGCCGCACAAGCTGGTCGAGGCCTTTCGCGCTACGCTGGAGGAGTCGAGCAATTCCGACTTGCTGCTGCATGTGATCGACGCGCACGAGCCGGATCGTCAGCAGCAGATTGAGCAGGTGTTGGCGGTACTGACTGAAATCGGCGCTGATGAGCTGCCGATTCTCGAGGTGTACAACAAACTGGATCTGCTGGAAGGCGTCGAGCCGCAAATTCAGCGGGATGAATCCGGAAAACCACAACGAGTTTGGCTATCTGCGCGTGATGGGCGCGGCCTGGAGTTGTTGTCGCAGGCGGTTGCCGAGTTGTTGGGCAACGATCTGTTTGTGGGTACGTTGTGTCTGCCGCAGAAGTTGGGGCGCCTGCGTGCACAGTTTTTTGCCTTGGGTGTGGTGCAAACCGAAGCGCATGATGAGCAAGGCGCCAGCCTGTTGGCTGTGCGGGTTCCGCGTGTGGAATTGAACCGGTTGATCAGTCGCGAAGGCTGGCAGCCGTCTGAGTTTCTAGAGCAACACACTTTGCAATAAAGCCTGCGACTGTGGCTTTGCTGCTGCTGGGTGGCATCTGTAGCATTGGCGGGCGCGCCGTGGGCGCGTCTTTGCTTTATCAGTATGGAGAGCGCTATGGCTTGGAATGAGCCGGGTGGCAACTCGAATAATCAAGACCCTTGGGGTGGACGCAAGGGCGGCGGTGACCGCAAAGGTCCGCCAGATCTCGACGAAGCCTTCCGCAAGCTGCAAGAGAGCCTTAACGGGTTGTTCGGCGGCAGTAAAAAACGTGACAGTGATGGTGGCTCGAACAGCGGCAGTGGCGGTGGTTTCGGCCTGATTGCTATCGTCGTTGCCGTGCTGGCAGCTATCTGGCTGTACAGCGCCATCTACGTAGTGGACGAGCAGGAGCAAGCCGTCGTGCTGCGCTTCGGCAAGTACTACGAAACTGTCGGCCCAGGCCTCAACATCTATTTCCCTCCGATGGATCGCAAGTTCCAGGAGAACGTCACCCGCGAGCGTGCGTACAGCAAGCAAGGGCAGATGCTCACCGAGGACGAGAACATCATCGAAGTACCGCTGACTGTTCAATACAAGATCAGCAATCTGCAGGATTTCGTTCTTAACGTAGATCAGCCGGAAGTGAGCCTGCAGCAGGCCACCGACAGCTCGGTGCGCCATGTGGTGGGTTCTACCGCCATGGACCAGGTGCTGACCGAAGGCCGTGAGTTGATGGCCAGCGAAGTCAAAGAGCGCCTGCAGCGTTTTATGGACAACTACAAAACCGGTATCACCGTTACCCAGGTGAACTTGCAGAGCGCCGCGGCGCCGCGTGAAGTTCAGGAAGCCTTCGATGACGTGATCCGTGCCCGTGAAGATGAGCAGCGCGAGAAGAACCTGGCTGAATCCTATGCCAACGGCGTGGTGCCGGAAGCCCGTGGTCAAGCGCAGCGTCTGATCGAAGATGCCAGTGGTTACCGCGATGAAGTGGTTTCCCGTGCAACCGGTGAAGCAGACCGTTTCACCAAGCTCGTGGCTGAGTATCGCAAGGCGCCTGAAGTTACTCGCGAGCGTCTGTATCTCGACACCATGCAAGAGCTGATGAGCAACACCAGCAAGGTGCTGGTCACCGGCGAGAAAGGGCAGAACAACCTGCTTTACCTGCCGCTCGACAAAATGATCGATAGCCGTGGTGCCTCGCCGGCGCCAAGTGCATCGAGCAACGTTGCGCCTGCCGATCTGGGCGCACGGGTGAATGCTGATTTGCAACAGCGTGATCTGCGGACAAGGGAGACTCGCTGATGAGCAATAAATCACTGGCTGCTCTTATTGTCGGCATCGTCGTGTTGCTGGTTGGCTGGAACTGCTTCTATATCGTTTCGCAAACCGAGCGCGCGGTGATGCTGCGCTTCGGTCGCATCGTGCAAACCGATGTCGCGCCTGGCCTGCATGTGAAGGTTCCGTACGTTAACCAGGTGCGCAAGTTCGACGCGCGCTTGATGACGCTCGACTCCTCCACTTCCCGCTTCCTCACTCTGGAAAAGAAAGCATTGATGGTTGATGCCTATGCCAAGTGGCGAGTGCTGGATGCCGAGCGTTACTACACTGCTACTTCGGGCATGAAGCAGATTGCTGATGAGCGTCTGTCGCGTCGTCTCGAAGCATCGCTGCGTGACCAGTTCGGTAAACGCACCCTGCACGAGTCGGTTTCCGGCGAGCGTGATGCGTTGATGGCGGATGTAACGGCGTCGTTGAACAAAGCGGCTCAGAAAGAACTCGGTATCGAAGTGGTCGATGTTCGCGTCAAGGCCATCGACCTGCCGAAGGAAGTGAACCGCAGCGTGTTCGACCGCATGAGCTCCGAGCGTGAGCGTGAGGCTCGTGAGCACCGCGCCAAAGGTAAAGAGCTGGCCGAAGGTATTCGCGCAGACGCCGACCGGCAGAAGCGTGTGATCCTGGCTGAAGCCTATCGCGAAGCTGAAGAAGCCCGTGGTGATGGCGATGCGAAAGCGTCGGCCATCTACGCAAAGGCCTATGGCGAGGACCAGGAGTTCTACGGTTTCTACCGCAGCCTGCGTGCTTACCGCGAAAGCTTTGCCGACAAGCGTGACGTGTTGGTGCTGGACCCCAGCAGCGACTTCTTCCGCTACCTGGAAAAGTCCAAGCCTTGATAGAAGTCGCTTCCGACGGACGCTGGTCGTCCGTCGGGGTGACCGATCAGGCAAAGGTTGTTATGATGCGTCAGCCGGGAAATTCCCGGCTTTTTTGCGTCTGTGGGAACCATGTGGCAGGAACTTGGCATCGCGTTGTGTTTAGTGCTGGTGCTGGAAGGCATCCTGCCGTTCCTATATCCACGAGGTTGGCGTGAGACATTCATGCAGCTTCTACAGCTGTCTGATGGACGCTTACGCCTAATCGGGCTTGCCAGCATGCTGCTGGGAACAGTCCTCCTTTACTGGCTTCATTAATGGCTGCCGCCCGCAACGAGGGGAATGGCGAAATGGCAACGGTAGACCGCTGGCTGCTGCCAGATGGCATCGAGGAAGTACTGCCGCCGGAAGCGGCGCGCATCGAGGCGGCGCGCCGTCAGGTGCTGGATCTGTTCCAGCGCTGGGGCTATGAGTTCGTCGTCACTCCACACATTGAATACCTGGAATCGCTGCTCACCGGCGCGGGCCAGGATCTGGATCTGCGCACCTTCAAAGTAATCGACCCGCAAACCGGCCGGCAGATGGGCTTTCGTGCCGACATCACGCCGCAAGTGGCGCGCATTGATGCGCATACCCTGCGTCGCGAAGGGCCGAACCGTCTTTGCTATGCCGGCAGCGTCCTGCACGCTCAGCCTCGCGCCCTGACTACTTCGCGCAGCCCGATCCAGTTGGGCGCCGAGTTGTACGGCGACGCGAGCCCGGCCAGCGATGTTGAAGTCATCAGCCTGCTGCTCGAAATGCTGGAGCTGGCCGCCGTGCCAGACGTGCATATCGATCTCGGCCATGTCGGCATCTACCGCGGGCTGGCCCGTGCTGCGGGTCTTTCCGGTGAAGTGGAGCAGCAGCTGTTCGACGCCCTGCAACGCAAGGCGGTCGATGAAGTCGCGGCGCTGACCGAAAGCGTTCCGGCCGATCTGCAGAAAATGCTTCGTGCCTTGGCTGAACTTTGCGGCGAACGTGAAGTGCTGGACCTGGCGCAAGCCTGTCTGGTCGAAGCGCCGGAAGATGTGCACCTGGCGCTCGACGAGCTGATCGCCATCGCTGACACCCTGGAGCGCCGCTACCCTGAAGTGCCGTTGTACTTCGACCTGGGCGAGCTGCGCGGTTACCACTATCACACCGGTGTGGTGTTCGCGGCATTCGTGCCGGGCGTTGGTCAGTCCATCGCCCAGGGCGGCCGCTATGATGATATTGGTGCTGACTTTGGTCGGGCGCGCCCGGCCACCGGTTTCTCCACCGACCTGAAAACCCTGGTGACGTTGGGCGCGATGCAGCTCGATGAACCTGAGGCCGGGGTCTGGGCGCCGGACAATCACGATTTGTACCTGTGGAAGGCAGTTCGCCAGTTGCGCGGGCAAAACACGCGCGTCGTGCAGGCGCTGCCGGGCCAGGATGTTTCTGCCGCGCATGAAGCGGGCTGTGATCGCCAGTTGGTGCTCAATGACGGGCGCTGGCAGGTTGTGCCGTTGGCTGTTTAAAGATTTCCGCTGGCACCTGCCGGCATCAAGCTTCGAAGAGGACAAGTGTTATGGGTAAGAATGTCGTAGTCCTGGGCACCCAATGGGGTGATGAGGGCAAAGGCAAGATCGTTGATCTGCTGACTGAACACGCTGCCGCGGTAGTTCGCTACCAGGGCGGTCACAACGCAGGTCATACCCTGGTGATCGACGGCGAGAAAACCGTCCTGCACCTGATTCCGTCCGGCGTGCTGCGCGAAGGCGTGCAGTGCCTGATCGGTAACGGTGTGGTGGTCGCGCCAGACGCCTTGATGCGCGAAATCATCAAGCTGGAAGAGAAAGGCGTACCGGTGCGCGAGCGCCTGCGCATCAGCCCGGCTTGCCCGCTGATCCTCTCCTACCACGTGGCGCTGGACCAGGCCCGTGAGCGGGCGCGTGGCGAAGCCAAGATCGGCACGACTGGTCGCGGTATCGGCCCAGCCTACGAAGACAAAGTAGCCCGTCGTGGCCTGCGCATCGGTGACCTGTTCCACCGCGAGCGTTTCGCCGCCAAGCTCGGCGAGCTGCTGGACTATCACAATTTCGTGTTGGTCAATTACTACAAAGAGCCGGCCATCGACTTCCAGAAAACCCTGGATGAGTGCATGGAATACGCCGAGCTGCTGAAGCCGATGATGGCTGACGTGACCTCCGTACTGCACGACCTGCGTCGCGACGGCAAAGACATTATGTTCGAAGGCGCGCAGGGTTCCCTGCTCGACATCGACCACGGCACCTACCCGTACGTCACCAGCTCCAACACCACTGCCGGCGGTATCGCCACCGGTTCGGGATTTGGTCCGATGTACCTCGATTACATCCTCGGGATCACCAAGGCCTACACCACGCGCGTTGGCTCGGGTCCGTTCCCGACTGAGCTGTTCGACGATGTCGGCGCCTTCCTTGCCAAGCGTGGCCACGAGTTCGGTGCGACTACCGGCCGAGCCCGCCGTTGCGGATGGTTCGACGCCGTTATCCTGCGTCGCGCTATCGAAATCAACAGCATCTCGGGCCTGTGCCTGACCAAGCTGGACGTGCTCGATGGTCTGGAAACCATCCGTATCTGTGTAGGCTACAAGAACGAAAACGGCGCCGTTATCGATGCACCGACCGACGCCGACAGCTACATCGGTCTGGAGCCGGTGTACGAAGAAGTGCCGGGCTGGACCGAATCGACCTTGGGTGCCAAAACCCTGGACGAGTTGCCGGCTAACGCCCGTGCCTACATCAAGCGTGTGGAAGAGTTGGTCGGCGCGCCGATCGATATCATCTCCACTGGCCCGGACCGCAACGAGACCATCGTGTTGCGTCACCCGTTCGCCTAAGCGCTAATGCCGCCGTCGTTAAGGCGGTTGCACACGACAAAGGGTCGCCATTGGCGGCCCTTTGTCGTTTCTGAGCGGTGGCGGCATGGCCCTTGCTGTGCTCAAGTTATCCCAGCGGTTGCCGTCACACAGGTGACGGGTATTGGAGGTTTGTCGTGTCAGCCATCGTTTCTCTCTTGCGTAGCCGCCTGCTGCGCCCGGTATTCATTGCTCTCGGAATTGCACTGCTGGTGCAGGTTCTGGTGGCTGTTGCACTAACTCGGAGCACGGTCGGTGCGTTGGAGGTAGATCTGGGCGCGCGCCTGGGCGCCGACACCCAGCGTCTGGAGTCCGAGTTGCAGGAAGCCAGCCGCGAGCTTTCTTCCGGTTTGGGCACGTTGTCCAGCCGTACGCGAGAGCGCCTCGCGGCAGGCTTGTCGACACGCTTGAAGGACGAGCAAACACAGATACGTGCCACCCTTGAGCAAAACCTCAAGGACTCGGCCAACGATATGGCGCAGCTGCTAGCTGCCGTCGCCCCTCGGGCCATGTGGGATAACGATGGCCCAGCGCTGTCCGAATTCGCTCGCCGTGCCCAGCGCAACCCTAACGTGTTGTTTGTCGTGTATGACGATGCTCAGGGCCAGCACCTGACCCGCTACCTCAATCGTGAAAACCCACTTATCAAAGCGCTGATGGACAAAGGCGAGGGCGAGCGCGCGCTGGATAAGGTGCTGAACGCCGCGCGTAACGATAAATCGGTGTACATGATCGAAGCCTCCATCAGCCCCAACGGCGTGGAAATCGGCAAGGTGCTGATGGGTGTTTCCACCGCTTCCGTCGAGCAGCAACTGGAAGCGTTGGACAAGCGCTTTACCGCGCTGATTGCCAGTGGCGACCAGTTGGTGGCCGACAGCCTGTCTGGCGCTTCGACCGATAGCACTGCTGCGCTGACGGCGCGCTTGAAGTCGGCGCAGAACGAAACGGCCGGCATGGCCGATGGCGCTCGTGCGTCGGTGCAGGAGTCTGCTGCCACGCTGAAGTGGCGTATTGGTCTTGGTTTGGTGCTTGTCGGTCTGGGCGTATTGCTCACGCTTGCGGTGGTGCTGGGTCGGCGCGTGGTTAGCAAGCTGCACCTGCAAATTGCCGCGTTGAATGATCTAGCGGCAGGCGAGGGTGATTTGACTCGACGCATCGAAGTTACCAGTCGCGATGAAATTGGCGACATGGCCATCGCCGTAAACCGCTTTGTCGAGAAGCTGCAGCCCATCGTTCGCGAGGCGGGTGAAGTGGCGGTGAGCACTGGGGTCGAAATCAAAGGTCTCGCTACCCGCAGCGTGGCAGCTGAAGCGGCGGCAGAACGTCAGCGTGACGAAGTGGCTGGCAGCCTGGAAGCATTGGCTGTGATGGCCGGCGATGCGCAAGCGGAAAGCCGCGCCATGCAGGCGGCGTTGCAGCGCGTGGTGTCGATTCGTCAGGATGCCAATGAAAACGCCGTGATCGCCACGAAGGTGGGCGGTTTGATCGAGGAGTTGGTCTCGCGTGTCGATGCGGGTTCCGCGGTGATCGAGCGCCTAGCGCGGCAAAGCGAACAGATCGAAATGGTGTTGACCGTTATCCACGGCATTGCCGAACAAACCAATCTGCTGGCCTTGAACGCCGCTATTGAGGCCGCGCGTGCGGGTGAGACCGGCCGAGGTTTTGCCGTAGTGGCGGATGAGGTGCGTGCACTGGCGAGCAAGACACAGCAATCCACCGGCGATATCCAGTCGCATATCACCGCGTTGCAGCAGGGCGCGCGTGAGGCGGTGTCGGTGATTGGCCGTGCTGGGCAGCAAGCGAACGAAGGGTTGGCGGCATTGCGTGATAGCGAGCGTTTACAGCTGTCGGTGCAGGCGGCGGTGGACGATGTGCATGCGGCAATCAAGGCGGCCACGCAGGCGGCAGCGCATCAGGCTGAAGGCGCGGATGCCGTGCGCGGTCGGGTTGAAGTGATTCACGCCGAGGCGCAGCGTGCGGCCGAGGCGGGGGCGGCGACAGCGGCTAGTGGGCGGGTTCTTGATGGCTTGGCGTCACGGCTGAAATCCAGTCTGGGCCAGTTTCGCGTGTAGCTGAGCTAAACATGAAGACGCCGACGTCATCCTCGGCTTCTTTATATGTGCGGTTGGCGACAAATCGCAGGCACAAAAAAACCGGCCTGAGCCGGTCTTTTTGTTGCTGAGGTTGGTAGTGCCTCAGTCTGAATTGGTGCCCAGGAGAAGACTCGAACTTCCACGATGTTGCCATCGCTAGGACCTGAACCTAGTGCGTCTACCAATTCCGCCACCTGGGCGTTGATTTCGCTGATCGCTCAACTACTTTTCAACTACAACAACGTTACTGTCGTTGTGGGCGCGAAATATACGGGCCGCATGAAGGGTTGTAAACCCCTGAATTTAAACGACTTGCGAAAAACGGCAGGCACAAAAAAAACCGGCCTAAGCCGGTCTTTTTGTTGCTGAGGTTGGTAGAACCTCAGTCTAAATTGGTGCCCAGGAGAAGACTCGAACTTCCACGATGTTGCCATCGCTAGGACCTGAACCTAGTGCGTCTACCAATTCCGCCACCTGGGCGTTGAGTTCGCTGATTGCTCAACTACTTTCAACTACAACAACGTTTGCCGTCGTTGTGGGCGCGAAATATACGGACCGACTTGGAGGTTGTAAACCCCCGGTGTGAAAAAAAACTTTATTCGTTCACTTGAGCAGACCAAGATAGCGTTTTCGCGCTTCAATAGGCGCATGACACTTACTTCTCTATATAGATAAGGCGAACCCTCTCTAATGGCCGATTGGCAATCCCTCGATCCCGAGGCCGCCCGTGAAGCGGAAAAATACGAAAACCCCATCCCAAGTCGTGAGCTGATTCTTCAGCATCTGGCTGATCGCGGTTCGCCGGCCAACCGCGAGCAGTTGGTGGAAGAGTTCGGTCTCACCACTGAAGAACAACTGGAAGCCTTGCGTCGTCGCCTGAGAGCGATGGAGCGCGATGGCCAGTTGATCTACACCCGCCGTGGCACCTACGCGCCGGTGGACAAGCTGGACCTGATCCTTGGTCGCATCAGCGGTCACCGCGATGGCTTCGGCTTCCTCATCCCGGACGACAAGAGCGACGACCTGTTTCTGAGCCCGGCGCAGATGCGTCTGGTGTTCGATGGCGACCGTGCCCTGGCACGCGTTACCGGTCTCGACCGTCGTGGTCGCCGTGAAGGCGCGGTAGTGGAAGTGATTTCCCGCGCCCACGAAAGTATCGTCGGCCGTTACTACGAAGAAAGCGGCATTGGATTTGTTGTTGCCGATAACCCGAAAATCCAGCAGGAAGTGCTGGTGACCCCGGGCCGCAACGCCAACGCCAAGCAAGGTCAGTTCGTCGAGGTGAAAATCACTCACTGGCCAACCCCGCGCTTTCAGCCTCAGGGCGACGTGGTTGAAGTGGTCGGCAACTACATGGCGCCGGGCATGGAAATCGACGTTGCGCTGCGCAGCTACGACATTCCCCACGTCTGGCCCGAGGCCGTGCTGAAAGAAGCCGCCAAGCTCAAGCCGGAAGTGGAAGAAAAAGACAAAGAGAAGCGCATCGACCTGCGCCATCTGCCCTTCGTAACCATCGACGGCGAAGACGCCCGCGACTTTGACGACGCGGTGTTCTGCGAAAAGAACGCCAGCAAGTGGGGCCTTTTCTCCGGCGGCTGGAAGCTCTATGTCGCCATCGCCGACGTTTCGTCGTACGTGAAAATCGGTTCGGCCCTGGATGACGAATCGCAAGTGCGCGGTAACTCGGTGTACTTCCCCGAGCGCGTTGTGCCGATGCTGCCGGAAGAACTTTCCAACGGTCTGTGCTCGCTGAACCCGCACGTGGACCGTCTGGCCATGGTCTGCGAGATGAGCATCTCCAAGACCGGCAAGATGACCGACTATCAGTTCTACGAAGCGGTCATTCACTCCCATGCGCGCCTGACCTACAACAAAGTCAGCACCATCCTCGAGCAACCGAAGAGCACCGAGGCGAAAGCCCTGCGCACCGAGTACGCCGACGTGGTGCCGCACCTCAAGCAGCTGTATTCGCTGTACCAGGTGCTGCTGGCGGCCCGTCATGAGCGTGGCGCCATCGACTTTGAAACCCAGGAAACCCGCATCATCTTCGGCTCGGGCCGCAAGATTGCCGAGATCCGTCCGACCACCCGCAACGATGCGCACAAGCTGATCGAGGAGTGCATGCTGGCCGCCAACGTGGCCACCGCCGAATTCCTCAAGAAGCACGAAATTCCTGCGCTGTACCGCGTGCACGATGGTCCGCCACCAGAGCGTCTGGAAAAACTCAAGGCCTTCCTCGGCGAGCTCGGGTTGTCGCTGCAGCGTGCCAAGTCCAAAGACGGTCCGTCGCCCAAGGACTACCAGGCATTGCTGGAAAATATCCGCGAGCGCCCGGATTACCACCTGATCCAGACCGTGATGCTGCGCTCCCTGAGCCAGGCGGTGTACAGCGCTGACAACCAGGGCCACTTCGGCCTGAACTACGAGGCGTATACCCACTTCACCTCGCCAATCCGTCGTTACCCGGACCTGCTGACCCACCGTGCCATTCGCAGCGTCATTCGCTCGAAGATCGACACCCCGCACGTCAAACGTGCCGGCGCGATGATCATTCCGAAAGCGCGCATCTACCCGTATGACGAAGCGGCGCTGGAGCAGTTGGGCGAGCAGTGCTCGATGTCCGAGCGCCGTGCCGACGAAGCCACCCGAGACGTGGTGAACTGGCTCAAGTGCGAGTTTATGAAAGACCGCGTGGGCGAAAGCTTCCCGGGTGTGATCACTGCCGTGACCGGCTTTGGTCTGTTCGTCGAGCTCAAAGACATCTACGTGGAAGGTCTGGTGCACGTCACTGCGTTGCCGGGCGACTACTACCACTTCGACCCGGTTCACCATCGCCTGGCTGGCGAGCGCACCGGGCGCAGCTTCCGTCTGGGCGACAGCATCGACGTCAAAGTCATGCGTGTGGACCTGGACGAACGCAAAATCGACTTCGAACTGGCGCAAGCCACTATCGACGCACCGATTGGCCGTAAAGGCCGTGCGCCTACGTCGGCGACCAAGGGCGGCGCTCGCGAGCGTGCCGAGAAAGCCAATGCTGCGGGCGGCCGTGCGCCAGCCGCAACCGGCAGCACCGACGTCAAACGCAGCCGCGAAGTGAAAAGCGCGCTGCTCGCTGAAGCGAAAAGCAAAGGCAAAGCCAGCACCGCGAGCAAAACCGGCAAGCCCAGCAGTCACCGCAAGGGCCCGGCAAAAGCCGGCCCGGCGGCAGCACCGAGCAAAAGCGGCGGGGCACGCAAGCCAAAGGGTAAAGCATGAGTCAGTTGGAAAAGATCTACGGCGTACATGCCGTAGAGGCGTTGTTGCGTCATCACCCTAAGCGGGTAAAGCAGATCTGGCTGGCTGAAGGCCGTAACGATCCGCGCGTGCAGGTGTTGCTTGAGTTGGCCGCGCAGTCGCGTATTGCCGTTGGCCAGGCTGAGCGTCGTGAGATGGACGTCTGGGTTGAAGGCGTGCACCAGGGCGTGGTGGCTGAAGTCAGCCCGAGCCAGGTGTGGGGCGAGGCGATGCTCGACGAGCTGCTCGACCGTTCCGAAGGGCATCCGCTGTTGCTGGTGCTCGACGGCGTCACCGACCCGCACAACCTCGGCGCGTGCCTGCGCACTGCCGATGCGGCTGGTGCGCTGGCGGTGATCGTGCCGAAAGACAAATCCGCGACCCTCAACCCCACCGTGCGCAAAGTGGCGTGTGGTGCGGCAGAGGTGATCCCGCTGGTGGCTGTGACCAACTTGGCCCGCACCCTGGAAAAACTCCAGCAGCGCGGTCTGTGGGTGGTCGGCACCGCCGGAGAAGCCGAGCAGGAGTTGTACGAGCAAGACCTGACCGGCCCGACCATTCTGATCATGGGCGCCGAAGGCAAAGGCATGCGTCGCCTGACCCGTGAGCACTGCGACTATCTGGTGCGTCTGCCCATGGCCGGTAGCGTCAGCAGCCTCAATGTGTCGGTCGCTACCGGTGTGTGCCTGTTCGAAGCGTTGCGCCAGCGCAGCGTGAAGGCCAAAGCCGGTAAATAAAACGCGGTAAGCAGTCAAGAGGGCGGAGCGCAACGCGCCGTCCTCGATTGCTCAAATAATCACCAATTGCCTTGCGCCCCCCAGTCCCCTTCTCTACAATTGCGCCCCTTGCCGTGACGGCAGGCGCTTTCGTGCCCTGATGTCCGGTGAGCTAACAGTGTCATTCACTCCTTGTCTGACCGCCCTGGCGGCAGGCTACAACCCGTAAGGAGCATTTATGCGTCATTACGAAATCATCTTTCTGGTTCACCCGGACCAGAGCGAGCAAGTCGGCGGCATGGTTGAGCGTTACACCAAGCTGATCGAAGAAGACGGCGGCAAAATTCACCGCCTGGAAGACTGGGCCGTCGTCAACTGGCCTACGCAATCAACAATGTTCACAAGGCTCACTACGTGATGCTGAACGTTGAGTGCACCGGCAAAGCCCTGGCTGAGCTGGAAGACAACTTCCGTTACAACGATGCCGTGATCCGTAACCTGGTCATCCGTCGCGACGAAGCCGTAACTGGCCAGTCCGAGATGCTCAAGGCTGAAGAAAACCGCAGCGAGCGCCGCGAGCGTCGTGACCGTCCTGAAGCCGATTCCATCGATGGCGACAGCGATGACAGCGACAACAGCGACAGCGATAACGCTGACGAGTAATCCACGGATCTATTGAGGAGCCAATCTCATGGCACGTTTCTTCCGTCGTCGTAAATTCTGCCGTTTCACCGCTGAAGACGTGAAGGAGATCGACTACAAAGATCTCAACACTCTGAAAGCCTATGTTTCTGAAACCGGCAAAATCGTTCCAAGCCGTATCACCGGTACCAAGGCTCGTTATCAGCGTCAGCTGGCTACCGCTATCAAGCGCGCCCGCTTCCTGGCCCTGCTCGCCTACACCGACAGCCACGGCCGCTGAGACCGGAAGGTCGATACGCAGTAAGGGATAAATCGCATGCGCGCCATAGCTGAGTTCATCATGCGCGGTCGCATGCAAGCCACTCTCGTAGTGGTAGGTAGCGCGGCATTGCCGCTGTTGATTTGGTTGAGCGCTGCCGCGGCAGCTTTGATTTTGTTGCGGCGCGGTGCAGCCGACGCATTTAGCGTATGGGTTTGGGCGTTGTTGCCCGCTGCGGTGTGGTGGTATGTCGGCGAGCCGACGACCCTCATGCTGGTGGCAGGCACGCTGGTGTTGGCGCAGGTGTTACGCGTCACCGCTTCCTGGACCTGGGTGTTGCTGGCCAGTGTTGTGTTGGGTGCGTTGTTTGTGCAGGTGATCGAAGTGGTCTCGGCAGACATGCTGAAGGGAATGGCGGAGTTTATCCGCGCAGTCTTCTCGCAGTATGCCGCCGAAGCGAAGATGCCCGCCGAACAGCTCGCCGATGTGCAAGCGTCGCTTATTGCGGCCTTGCCCGGGTTTTTAGCGTCCTCATTGCAGCTGATGTGTGTGCTTTGCCTGGTGCTTGCCCGTTATTGGCAAGCCGCGTTGTACAACCCTGGTGGCTTCGGCCTGGAGTTTCGGGCAATACGTTTGAAGCCCGCTGTGGCGGTGGCTCTGTTGGTTGGTGTGTTGTTCGCACCGGCACTGGGCGACAGCTTCGCGGTGTTGGCTCCGCTGTGTACGGTGCCGCTGTTTTTCGCAGGTTTGGCCTTGGGCCATGGCCTGATTGAAATGAAGCGGCTCAGCACCTTCTGGGTGATGGCGCTGTACATGGCTGTGCTGATAATCGGCAACCTGATTTGTATCCTGGCTGTGGTCGACAGTCTGATTGATTTTCGCGGACGCCTGGCGCGCCACAAGGGCGCTGGTCCTGCGAACGGTGAAGGTTAAAAGTTAAGAGGTAAGACCCAAATGGAAGTCATCCTGCTGGAAAAAATCGCCAATCTGGGCAACCTGGGCGACAAAGTGAACGTTAAGGCTGGTTACGGCCGTAACTTCCTGCTGCCGCAAGGCAAAGCCACTGCCGCTACCGCTGCGAACGTTGCTGCGTTCGAAGAGCGTCGCGCAGAGCTGGAAAAACTGGCTGCCGAGAAGAAAGCTTCGGCTGAAGCTCGTGCTGCTCAACTGGCTGAGCTGGAAGTGACCATCACTGCCACCGCTGGTGATGAAGGCAAGCTGTTCGGTTCCATCGGTACTCACGACATCGCTGACGCTCTGACCGCCTCCGGCGTTGAAGTAGCTAAAGCTGAAGTGCGTCTGCCGAACGGCACCATCCGTCACGTGGGCGAATTCGACGTTGCTGTGCACCTGCACTCCGACGTTGAAGCTACCGTCCGTGTTGTCGTGGTAGCTGCTTAAGCAACACCAATCGCCTAGCACCTCGCGTGCGAGCGGTTTAACATCGGGCACGATCTGCGTACGCAGTTCGTGCCCTTTGTCTTTCTGTATTCCCTGTTTTGCACTCCTGACTCCATGTGGCCATGAACGATATTTCCGATCCCGAACAGTTCGACCTGCAAACCGCCGCGCTAAAGTCCCGCCGCATTCCATCGAGGCCGAACAGGCCGTGCTCGGTGGTTTGATGCTCGACAACAACGCCTGGGAGCGGGTGCTGGACCAGGTGTCGGACGGCGACTTCTATCGCCATGACCACCGTCTAATCTTCCGCGCTATCGCCAAGCTCGCCGACCACAACTCGCCGTTCGACGTGGTGACGTTGTCCGAGCAGCTCGACAAGGAAGGCCAGACCTCGCAAACCGGCGGCCTTGCCTATCTCGGCGAGCTGGCAAAAAACACCCCGTCGGTGGCCAACATCAAGGCCTATGCGCAGATCGTGCGTGAGCGCGCCACCCTGCGCCAGCTGATCGGCATCAGCAGCGAAATCGCCGACAGTGCCTTCAACCCGCAAGGGCGGCAGGCCTCGGAAATTCTCGATGAAGCTGAACGGCAGATCTTCCAGATCGCCGAAGCGCGGCCGAAAACCGGTGGCCCGGTGGGCGTTAATGCGCTGCTGACCAAAGCCATCGACCGTATCGACGAGCTGTTCAACACCGGCGAAGGCATTACCGGTCTGTCCACCGGCTTCACCGACCTGGACGACAAGACCAGCGGCCTGCAGCCCTCCGACCTGATCATCGTCGCCGGTCGTCCGTCGATGGGTAAAACCACCTTCGCCATGAACCTGGTGGAGAACGCCGTACTGCGTAGCGACAAGGTGATTCTGGTGTACTCGCTGGAGATGCCAGGCGAATCGCTGATGATGCGTATGCTGTCCTCGCTCGGCCGTATCGACCAGACCAAGGTGCGTTCCGGTCAGCTCGACGATGACGACTGGCCGCGCCTCACCTCGGCGGTCAACCTGCTCAACGACCGCAAACTGTTTATCGACGACACCGCCGGTATCAGCCCTTCGGAAATGCGCGCGCGTACTCGCCGCCTGGTACGTGAGCACGGCGAAGTCGGCCTGATCATGATCGATTACCTGCAACTGATGCAGATCCCCGGCTCCAGCGGCGACAACCGGACCAACGAGATTTCTGAAATCTCCCGCTCGTTGAAAGCCTTGGCCAAGGAATTCAACTGCCCGGTGGTGGCCCTGTCGCAGCTCAACCGCTCCCTGGAACAGCGCCCCAACAAGCGCCCGGTGAACTCCGACTTGCGTGAATCGGGCGCCATCGAGCAGGACGCCGACGTCATCATGTTCGTGTACCGCGACGAGGTGTATCACCCGGATACCGAACACAAAGGCGTGGCGGAAATCATCCTCGGCAAACAGCGGAACGGCCCGATCGGTTTTGTTCGGTTGGCGTTTCTCGGCAAATACACCCGTTTCGAGAACCTGGCGCCAGGCAGTTATAACTTTGATGACGACGAATAATTTCGACCCAGATCGGCCGGAGCGCCGCCTATGCTGCGTCGCGCGGTGCTCGTGATCCTCATGGGCTTGAGCCCACTGCGGTCCCTGCGCTCCGGGCTTCTTGCCTAGACGGCGCTCCGACCGATCTGGTGAGTCGAAATTAGGTTCCTTTTAGACCTTGTAGTGCGGCGCGATGAAGTCTGCTGCGCAGCAATTGCACGATCTGGAACAGGCGGTCGGCGCGTCTCATGGCTGGTCTCGATGTTGGGTTCATCGAGGCCTAAGCCTCTCCCGCAGGGGCAGGCGATCCTATGTGGGAGACGCTTTAGCCTCGATGCTTTTCAGCTTTAAGGACTATTGCCTGCACAGATATTTCTGCGCCGTGCTGGGCTAAACTGCCGCTCCTTTTTTTCCATGCTGTCGAGTTCGCCATGCGCCCTCTAGTCGCCACCATCGATCTGGCTGCCCTGCGCCATAACTACGCTGTTGCCCACCGCTGTGCGCCGGGTCGTCAGGCCTTTGCCGTGGTCAAGGCCAATGCCTACGGCCACGGCCTGCTGGATGTGGTGGCGGCGCTGGATGATGCCGATGGGTTTGCCGTGTGCTGCCTGGAAGAGGCGCAAGCGGTGCGCGAGGTAAATGCCGAGGCGCGCCTGCTGCTCCTGGAAGGCTGCTTTGAGGCCAGCGAGTACGAGCAGGCTGCGGCGCTCAATCTGGATGTGGCCTTGCACAGCCCGGCGCAGGCCGAGGCGCTGTTGTCAGCAACATTGGCGCACCCGCTGAACGTCTGGTTGAAGCTCGATAGTGGCATGCACCGCCTCGGTTTTTCCCAGGCTGCGCTGCGCGAATGGCATGGCCGTTTGGCGGGTGCGGCGAATGTGGCCGAGCTGAATCTGCTCGGCCATTTTGCTTGCGCCGATGAGCGCGGGCATGACTTGAACGAACAGCAGGTCGAGCAATTTCTTGGCCTGCTGGATCTGGATTTCGACCAGCGTTCCCTGGCCAACTCCGCCGCGCTGCTCACCATTCCGGCGGCCCATATGGACTGGCAGCGCCCCGGCATCATGCTCTACGGCGCTACTCCGTTTGCCGAGTTGAGTGCCAAGGACCTGGGCCTACGCCCGGTGATGAGCCTGACCGGGCAAGTGATTGCCCTGCGCGAAGTGCCGGCGGGCGAGAGCGTGGGGTATGGCGCCAGCTGGGTTGCGCAGCGGCCGTCGCTGATCGGCACCGTGAGTTGCGGTTATGCCGACGGCTATCCGCGCCATGCGCCGCCGGGTACCGAGGTGGTGGTGCGTGGGCAGCGGGTGCCGCTGGCGGGGAGGGTGTCGATGGATATGCTCAGCATCGACCTGACCGACGTGGCCGGTGCGCAAGTGGGCGATGCGGTGGAGCTGTGGGGCGCCCAATTGCCCGTGGATGAATTGGCGCAGCGCTGCGGCAGTATTGGGTATGAGTTGCTGACCAAAGTGACCGGCCGCGTGCCGCGAATCTACGTCGAATCGTAAAACCGTAGGATGGGTAGAGCCGTAGGCGAACCCCATCGATTCGCGTAACGATGGGTTTCGCTGCGCTCGCCTGGGCGGCCCCGCCCATCCTACGATCTAATCAAACCAACCCCGTCGGCACCTGCAGCACATCCAGAAACAAACACTGTTCCGGACTCAACGCACCATCCTTCCCGCGCATGATGCAGCCCGACCGCCCCTGGCTTTTCGCCTGGTACAGCGCTTCATCGGCGGCCTTGTACAACCCGGCGAACTGCTTGGCATGCTGCGGAAAGAGTGCCGCGCCAATGCTGATGGTCACGGCCAGGTTATTGGCGCCGTAGAGCACCGGCCGAGCCAGCTCGGTCAGTAGGCGCACGGCAATTTCCTGCGCATGCTGCTCGGCTTCCGGGCCGCTGATCACGATGGCGAATTCATCGCCACCCAACCGCGCCACCATATCGTTGCTGCGCACATGCTCGCGCAAACGCTGGCCGATGGTGCGCAGCATCAGGTCGCCGGCGTCGTGGCCGTGGCGGTCGTTGATCGGTTTGAAATGGTCGAGGTCCACCAGCAGCAAGGCCACTGACTCCTCGCGGCGATGGGCATCGGCCAGGGCGTTTTCCACGCGCTCGATCAGGTAGCGGCGGTTCGGCAAATCGGTAAGCGGGTCGTGGAAGGCGGCGTGTTGCAGCGCGTGCTCGCGCTCGCGCAGTTGCTGATTGGCTTCGGCCAATTCGGCGGTGCGCAATTCTACGGCGCGTTTGAGTTCGTCGGCGCTGGCCTGAATCTGCGACAGGCGCGCGGTCTTTTCCCGGTCGGCCTGTTGCATCGCCGTGGAGCGGTCTTGCTTGAGCGTCTGAATGCGGTAGGCCAGGGCGAAGGAGAACAGGATCGACTCTGCCGCCACTGCCAGCGGGAATACGTAGGCGTTCCAGTCCGCCGGTTGAATCACGCCGGTGGTGCGCATCAGCAGCAGGCCGGTGCTGCCCAGAATCAGGCCATAGCCGCACAGGTACAAAAACGCCGGAAAGTAGTGCTGACGCCAGCGGATAAACGCCGCGCCCAGAGCCGCCGGAATGCTGGTGAACGACAGCATGGCGATAATCCACGCCGCCGTGCCGCGGTCGCCGAAGAAGTCGATGGCGATGGCGACGATATACATCACGCAGGCCAGGTTCAGCAGGTGATGGGCCCAGCGCACGTAGCGGCGGGTTTGCATCAGGGTCTGGGTAAAGCGTGAGGCGAACAGGCCCCAGAGCGACGGCAGCACGATGCGGTCCAGCCACACCGGCACCGGGTGGTTCGGCCACAGGTACTGGAAGCCGTGGCCGGTCATGCTGACGATAAACAGCAGCGCGCCGGCGGTGGCCAGCACGTACCAGAAGTAGGCCGAGTCGCGCAGGCTGAAGAAGATAAACAGGTTGTACAGCAGCAGGGCGGTGATGATGCCGTAGATCACGCCCAGGCCGATGTTCTCGGTAGCGGCCAGTTGGCTGAGGTCATCCAGCTGCCAGACCTTCAGCGGAAAAGAGTTTCCCGCCGGGTCGTAGCTGCGCAGGTAGAAGGTCACGGGTTCTTCGCCCAGCTCCGGCAGCTTGAACAGCATGCGCCGGTACGGGTGGTCGCGGCCTTCAGCGTACTTCACCACTTCGCCGCCCTGGCGCTGCGTCCAACTGGTGTGCGGGCCGGGCAGGTACAGCTGCATATTCAGTTGGGTGACCGAGCCGACTTCCAGCCACCAGTTTTGCGGCGCGTCGCGATGGCGTTGCAGGGAGACTTTGATCCACCACGGATTGCGGCTCTGGCCGACGCTAGCTTTGCCGTTGGCCGGCACGAAGCGCTGTTGCACGGCCGGGTCGGCCATGTCGGCGACGTTCAGCTTGGCGCCGACGTCTTCCAGCAGCTCGATCTGGCCATTGAGCGACGCGCCGCTGCTGTCGCTGTCGAGCACGATTGGCGCAGCCGCAAATGCCGGGCTGCAACACGCAGCCAGCCAGGCATACAGGCACATCCGCAGAATGGTCAGCCGCACCGCAAAACTCCTTGTACCCAAGCGCTGCGGCCGGGCGATGAAAACTGCGTCGAGTATAGCCATGCCATTAGATTGTGATCACACATCATTGTGAGACTTTTCCCGTCATACATCGGGCAGTAGCTGACTGACATGGTCGGATTCTGTACATTTTTTGTGCTATATTCCGCGCCCGCGATTTTCCATGCAACTGCCATACGGTTACCCCATGCAAGCAGCCAAGCCGTTATTCGATTATCCAAAGTACTGGGCCGAGTGTTTCGGGCCTGCGCCCTTCCTGCCAATGAGCCGGGAAGAGATGGATCTGCTTGGCTGGGATTCCTGCGACATCATCATCGTGACCGGTGACGCTTACGTGGATCATCCGTCGTTCGGCATGGCCATCATCGGCCGTCTGCTTGAGGCCCAGGGCTTTCGCGTCGGCATCATTGCTCAGCCGAACTGGCAGTCCAAAGACGATTTCATGAAGCTCGGCGAGCCGAACCTGTTCTTCGGCGTCGCGGCCGGCAACATGGATTCGATGATCAACCGCTACACCGCCGACAAGAAAATCCGCTCCGACGACGCCTATACGCCTGGCGGCCTGGCCGGCAAACGCCCGGACCGCGCGAGCCTGGTGTACAGCCAGCGCTGCAAGGAAGCCTACAAGCACGTACCGATCGTGCTCGGCGGCATCGAAGCCTCGCTGCGCCGCATCGCCCACTACGACTACTGGCAAGACCGCGTGCGTAACTCGATCCTGATCGACGCCTGCGCCGACATCCTGCTGTACGGCAACGCCGAGCGCGCCATCGTTGAAGTGGCCCAGCGTCTGGCCTTCGGCCACAAAGTCGAAGACATCACCGACGTGCGCGGCACCGCGTTTATCCGTCGTGACACCCCGCAGGGCTGGTACGAAGTGGACTCCACCCGTATCGACCGGCCGGGCAAGGTCGACAAGATCATCAACCCGTACGTGAACACGCAAGACACCCAGGCCTGCGCCATCGAGCAGGAAAAGGGCCCGGTTGAAGATCCGGAAGAAGCCAAAGTCGTGCAGATTCTGGCCAGCCCGCGCATGACCCGCGACAAAACCGTCATCCGTCTGCCGTCGATGGAAAAAGTGCGTAACGACCCGGTGTTGTACGCCCACGCCAACCGCGTGCTGCACCTGGAAACCAACCCCGGCAACGCCCGCGCGCTGGTGCAGAAACATGGCGAAGTGGACGTGTGGTTCAACCCGCCACCCATTCCCATGACCACCGACGAGATGGACTACGTGTTCGGCATGCCCTATCAGCGCATTCCGCACCCGGCCTATGGCAAGGAGAAAATCCCGGCCTACGACATGATCCGTTTCTCGGTAAACATCATGCGTGGCTGCTTTGGCGGCTGCACCTTCTGCTCCATCACCGAGCACGAAGGCCGCATCATCCAGAACCGTTCGGAAGAGTCGATCATTCGCGAAATCGAAGAAATCCGCGACAAGGTGCCAGGCTTTACCGGGGTGATTTCCGACCTCGGCGGGCCGACCGCCAACATGTACCGTATCGCCTGCAAGAGCCCGGAAATCGAATCCGCGTGCCGCAAGCCATCGTGCGTGTTCCCTGGCATCTGCCCGAACCTGAACACCGACCACTCCAGCCTGATTCAGCTGTACCGCAGTGCCCGCGCGCTGCCAGGCGTGAAGAAAATTCTGATCGCCTCCGGTCTGCGTTACGACCTGGCCGTGGAATCGCCTGAATACGTAAAGGAGCTGGTGACCCACCACGTGGGCGGCTATCTGAAGATCGCGCCGGAACACACCGAGGAAGGCCCGCTGAATCAGATGATGAAGCCGGGCATTGGCTCCTACGACAAGTTCAAGCGCATGTTCGAGAAGTACTCGAAAGAGGCGGGCAAAGAGCAGTACCTGATCCCGTACTTTATCGCCGCGCACCCTGGCACCACCGACGAAGACATGATGAACCTGGCCCTGTGGCTCAAAGGCAACGGCTTCCGTGCCGACCAGGTGCAGGCCTTCTACCCGTCGCCGATGGCCACCGCCACCGCCATGTACCACTCGGGCAAGAACCCTCTGCGCAAGGTTTCCTACAAAAGCGACAGCGTGACCATCGTGAAGAGCGAAGAGCAGCGCCGTCTGCACAAAGCCTTCCTGCGCTATCACGACCCGAAAGGCTGGCCGATGCTGCGTGAAGCGCTGCTGCGCATGGGCCGTGGCGACTTGATCGGGCCGGGCAAAAACCAGCTGATTCCGTTGCACCAGCCGGCCACCGACAGCTACCAGAGCGCGCGTCGCAAGAACTCGACGCCAGCCGGTAGCCATAAGGTCGCCAAGGAAACCACCACCAAAATCCTTACCCAGCACAGCGGCCTGCCACCGCGCGCCAGCGACGGCGGCAATCCGTGGGACAAACGCGAGCAAGCCAAGGCCGCCGCGTTCGCCAAGAACCAGGAAGATGCCAAGGCTCGCCACGAAGCGGCCAAGGGCAACAAGGGGAAAGGCGGCAAGGGCGGGAAGAAGCCGGCGCGTCAGCCGGTTTTTCCGCGCTAAACCCGCTGCCCGTAAACAAAAACGCCAGCCTTCGAGCTGGCGTTTTTGTTGCTGCGCTCGCTAAGCCGTAGGAGCCAGCTTGCTGGCGAAGCTCTTGGTTTGCAGGGTTCGCTAGCAAGCTACTCCTACGGAACGAGGCTGCCCCCCCATACCTTGCCGGCATATTTTTCATGCCTCGAATTTATCGCCCAGACAGAACCCCCGTCCCATCTGCTTATTCTTTTAAGCGCTAAAAATCCAAGCTTTAATTATTTTCCTCGCAAAATCCTCGCCATTACTTTGCCTGCACGTTTTCGGCAATTCGCCGCTATGTCTTTATGCAGGAGTGTTCCCATGCGCTTTTCCCCGCTGTTTCGCCGCGCTGCGGCCTCGTCGCTGACCGTTGTGCTGGCCCTGGCGGCCAGCGGTGTACTGGCCGGCGACCTGAAGCAAATCCGCATTGCCGTGCCCGATATCAGCGCCGGCAAAACCCCGAGCGGGGCAGGCGTAGTGGACGTGCTGCGCGACCGTCAGGACCTGGAAAAAGAATTCGCCGCCGACGGCATCGAAGTGCAATGGACCTTCTTCAAAGGCGCCGGCCCGGCGGTAAACGAAGCCTTGGCCAACGGCCAGGTGGACTTCGCTTACCTCGGCGACCTGCCCGCTATCGTCGGCAAGGCCAATGGCCTGGACACCCGCCTGCTCAGCGCCACTGCACGCGACGTAAAACAGTACCTCGGCGTGCTGCCGGGCTCGGGCATCACCTCGCTGGAAAGCCTTAAAGGCAAGCGCGTGGCGATTTTCCGTGGCACCGCCACGCAGCTGTCGTTCGACGCCGCGCTGGCCAGCAAAGGCCTGACCGAGCGTGATTTCAAAGTAATCAACCTCGACTACAACGCCGCTAACGCAGCGTTAGCTGCCAAGCAAATCGACGCCACCTGGACCGGCCCGGGCGTCTTCGCCCTGCAAGCCCGTGGTCTGGCTGATGTAGCCATCAGCACCGCCGACCTCAATGGCGCTGGCAGCCTGCAAGCGGTGCTGGTCGGCACCAGCGCGTTTATCGACGCTCACCCGGATATCGTCAAACGCCTGCTCAAAGCCCAACAGCCGGCCGTTACCTGGCTGCGCAACGAAGAACACAAACAGGCCTATGTCGATCTGGTGGCCCGCCTGTCCACCTACCCGGCGAGCATTCTCAACGCCGATGCCGGCACCCAGTCGTTTGTGAAAATCTTCAACCCGCAGTTGGACCCGGAGTTCCTCGGCAACCTGCAAAACGGCGTCAACGTGGCCCTGGAGCAAAAGCTGATTCGCAAGGGCTTCGACGTTAAACACTGGGCACAACCGGCCTTCCTCGACGCCGCGCTGCAAGGCCAGGAAGCCAGCGCCGCACAGGCTTCGCGTTAAGTCGTCAGGCCGGGGAGGAGGGCTGCCATGCGCCGTATCGACACCATTGCCACCTGGGCTCAGGTGATTGTTCGCGCGCTGGAAGCCGACGGCATTGCCAGCGCGCCGCTGCTGCGTGAAGCCGGTATCGACCCGACCACGCTGCACGACGCCAACCAACGCATCGCCCAGACC
The DNA here is from genome assembly GCF_056174845.1 of Pseudomonas sp. CC11G. NCBI lineage: Bacteria > Pseudomonadati > Pseudomonadota > Gammaproteobacteria > Pseudomonadales > Pseudomonadaceae > Pseudomonas > Pseudomonas sp. CC11G. The sequence continues at coordinate 130,309 of NZ_JBWBZC010000003.1, read as the reverse complement.
AATATGAGCCTGCTGTGGCGCGCGGCACTGCGCGTCAGTGGCGATGAATGTTTCGGTTTGCGCGTCGCGCGCTGCGGTTATCCCACCGACTTCCACGGCCTGTCGTTCGCCATGCAAAGCAGCTTCACCCTGAGCGAAGCGCTGGACCGTTCCATCCGCTATTCCTCGGTGATCAGCACTTCGGCCGACATGCAAATTCAGCGGCTGCCCGGCGTTACCCGCCTGGTCTACGGCCTGGCCGAAGGGGTAGAGGTGGAGCGCATTGCCACCGAAGCCTTTATCGCCAGTTCCGTGCAATTCGCCCTGCAAACCTGGCGCGAAGCAGCGGTGATCAAGCGCGTGTGCCTCACGCGAGCCACGCCGGCCAACCCGGAACGCTGGGTGCAACTTTTGGGTTGTCCGGTCATGTTCGACGCGCCGGTCAACGCCATCGACTACGACAACGCCTGGCTGCAGGCGCCGTTGCGCACCGGCAACAGCGAAGTAGCGCGCGGGCTGGATCTGGTGCTCAGCGACTACCTCGAACGCCAGCGCCGCAGCAACCTGCCCGAGCGCGTACGCACCGTGATCGTGCGCCAGTTGCCCTTGGGCGAAGTGCAGCAAAGCAAGGTCGCCGACGAGTTGGGCATGAGCGTGCGCAACCTGCACCGCCACCTGCACAAACACGCCAGCAGCTTCAAAGACCTGCTCGACGAAAGCCGTCGGCAACTGGCAATCACCTACCTGCGTCAGTCGCACTGCTCCATCAACGAAATCTGCTACCGGTTGGGGTTCAACGAGCCGAGCAGTTTCAACCGCGCGTTTCGCCGCTGGACCGGGTGCAGTCCTGGGCAGTGGCGGCGTGAGGAGTTGACGCAAAGCGTGACGCCGGTTTTGCCGCAGCGGCTGAAACCCTCGGCGGTGATGTCGCCGTTCGCGCTAGCCGTGTAACAAACGCCGTCCCTGTAGGAGAGGCTTCTGCCTCGATTGGCCAGGCCTGGCACCAACGTTTTCAGGCCCGACCAATCGAGGCTGAAGCCTCTCCCACAAAAGCCCCCCACAGCGATAAGTTCCGCGTTGTCCATTTCGGACCATCACTTGTCCGCCAAAGCCCGCCCCAGCCGCTTCGCCCTCCCTAGTATCACCAGCCACTACCGAGATGCCGGGCCCACGACGGGACCCGCGCCGTTCTCTCAAGGAGCTGGCATGAACCGTTCACCCTACTGGCCGCAGTCGGCCCTCAAACCGTTGACCCTCGCCGTGTTGCTGGCCCTGCCTGGCGTGGTGCTGGCAGCCGAAACCGCACCTGCTCAAGAGCCTGAAACAAGCGCCGAACAGGACGCCCCCAAACTCAAGACCGTGGTCGTCACCGCCCGTCGTCGTGAAGAAGCCGCGCAGGAAGTGCCCACGCCCATCACCACCCTGACCGGCGCGAACCTGGAAACCCAGAAGGTCTACCGCATTCAGGATCTGCAACAGGCGCTGCCCAGCGTAAACGTCGCGTACGTGCACGCACGGGTATCGAGCCTGGCGGTGCGCGGTATCGGCAACAACCCGGCCAGCGACGGCCTAGAAGGCAGCGCCGGGGTGTACCTGGATAACGTCTACCTCGGTCGTCCGGGCATGGCCGCGTTCGACCTGCTCGACGTCGAACAGCTGGAACTGCTGCGCGGCCCACAAGGCACTCTGTTCGGCAAAAACACCACGGCCGGCGTACTGAACATCACCACCCGTGGTCCGACCTTTACCCCGGAAAAAACCCTTGAGGTATCCGGTGGCGAGCGTGGGTATTTCCAAACCAAGGGCTCGATTTCCGGCCCGCTGAACGACACCCTGGCCGGGCGCTTGTCGTTCTACCGCACCCGTGACGACGGCTACCTGGACAACGACTACGACAACCGCAAATTGCTTGGCGGCGAGCGCGAAGGCCTGCGCGGCCAGTTGCTGTTCAAGCCCAACGACGACTTCAGCCTGCGCTGGATCAACGAGTACAACGAAGAGAACTCCAGCAGCGGCAGCAGCGTGATCTACGGCGCCGGCAAAACCTTCTGGGACCGCGCCACATTGGTCGGCGCCAACCCCACGGTTGGCCGCAGCAATATCGACGGCCGGCAGAACGTCAGCGTGCACCAGAACGGCAGCTCGGTTGAAGCCAACTGGAACCTCGCGGGCGGCTACACGCTGACCTCCATCAGCGCCTACCGTTACTGGCACTTCAACCCGGCCAACGACGCCGACCAGCTCGATGTGTCGGTCATCAAGGACTACGGCTACGAAGTGCATGACCGCCAGTTCTCTCAGGAAATTCGCCTGGCCTCGCCCAAGGGCGAGAACTTCGATTACGTGGTCGGCGCCTACGCGTTCAAGCAGGACCTAGGCAACCGCATCTTCACCGACCTCGGCCCGTTGGCGGACTTGAACCTGATCGGTGCCAACCTCAACGCCCTGAACAACATCTACAGCGAAACCCACGGCAAGGTGGATACCGAAAGTTATGCGCTGTTCGGCCAGGGCACCTGGCACATCACCAATCGCCTGGACTTCACCGCCGGCCTGCGTGGCACCTACGAAGAAAAAACCGCCAGCGTCGAGCGCTTGGCACCGGTAGGTGGCGGCCCGACTGGCGCATTCGGCGCTGCCGTGCGCGCCTCGCAAGTGGGTGCCTACGACAGCGGCGATATCGGTCTGCACAACGCCGCACCTTCGGCGCTGCTTAGCCTGAGCTACCGCTTCACCGACGACGTACTGGGTTATGCCTCGTTGTCCCACGGCGAGAAATCTGGCGGCGTTAACCTGGCCATCGCCTCGGCGCCGACTGCCGGTGCCGACTCCTTGTTGGTCGGTCCGGAGCGCGCCAACGATGCCGAGCTGGGCATCAAGACGCAGCTGTTCAACGACCGCGTGCAATTCAACACCAACATCTTCTGGACCGGCGTGAACGGCTACCAGGCCACCTCGTACTACCAGCCGCCAGGCTCGGCCACCGGTTATCAACTGCTGACCAACGCCGGCACCGTGCGCTCGCGTGGCGTGGAATTCGAAGCGTCGGTGTTGCCGGTACGCGGCCTGACCATCAACGCCAACGGCTCGTTCAACGACGTCACGTATCTCGACTTCAAAGACGCCCCATGCCCGGCCGAAGCACCCGGCAACAGCTGCGACTTGAGCGGCGAACGCGTAGCCGGCGCCTCGCGCTGGATCGGCAACCTCAACGCCGAATACAAATTCACCCAGATCAATCGCTTCGAACCCTACGTGGCCGGTAGCTACAGCTACCGCTCCGAAGCCGAAGGCACGTTGGATAACTCCAACCTGGCAACGATTGACGGCTACTCGCTGACCAACTTCGTGACCGGCGTGCGAATCGAAACCGGCGACGGCCTGCTGGACGCCTCGCTGTGGGTGAAAAACGCCTTCGACAAAGAGTATTACCAAGCAGTCGGCACCGCCGGCAACGGCCTGTACACCGCTTCCCTGGGCCAGCCGCGCACCGCCGGCGTCACCCTGCGCTACGACTTCTGAGGTGCCCATGAGCCAACCTAAACACCTGACCCTCGGTGCCTTCCTGATGGGCAGCGGCCACCACCTGGCCGCCTGGCGCCACCCGAATTCCTACTCCGATGGCGGGCTGAACTTCGCCCACTTCAAACGCCTGGCGCAGACCGCCGAGCGCGGCAAGTTCGACGCGATTTTCTTTGCCGACAACCTGGCCATGCTCGGTGACAACGAACTGGGCAAATACACCGCTCTGGGCGATGTGTTCGACCCGTTGGTGCTGCTGTCGGGGCTGGCTACGGTGACCGAGCATATCGGCCTGGTGTCCACCGTCTCCACCAGCTACAACGAGCCCTATTTGCTGGCCCGCAAATTCGCCTCGCTCGACCACCTGAGCGGCGGGCGTGCCGGCTGGAACCTGGTGACCTCGGCGCTTGATCAGGAAGCGCAGAACTTCGGCCGCGACAAACACTTCGAACACGACGACCGTTATGAGCGTGCCGAAGAATTTATCGACGTGGCGACGGGCCTCTGGGACAGCTGGGACGACGACGCCTTCGTGCGCGACAAAGCCGCCGGTGTGTACTTTCAGCCGGAAAAACTGCACACCCTCAACCACAAGGGCGCGCGCTATCAGGTACGCGGCCCACTGAACATTCCGCGTTCGCCGCAAGGCTATCCGGTGCTGATTCAGGCCGGCTCCTCCGAGCCCGGCAAAGTGCTGGCCGCGCGCACCGCCGAAGTGGTGTTTACCGCGCAGCAAACGTTGGCCAACGCCCAGGCGTTTTATGCCGACCTCAAGGGCCGGTTGCCGCAGTACGGGCGCACGGCGGATGAGTTGAAAATCATGCCGGGCATTTCGCCGGTGCTCGGCCACACGCAGAGCGAGGCGGAGGACAAATACGCCGAGCTGCAGAACCTGGTTGAACCGCGTGTGGGGCTTGGGTTGTTGGCGGGGATGGCCGGTGGGTTTGATCTGTCGGAGTACGATCTGGATGGGCCGTTGCCGGAGTTGCCGGTGAGCAATGCGATGCAGAGTCGGCAGCATCTGTTCATCGATCTGGCGCGGCGGGAGAACCTGACGATTCGGCAGTTGTATTTGAAGATTGCCGGGGCGCGGGGGCATCACACGACGGTGGGGACGCCGGTGCAGATTGCGGATTTGTTGGAGGAGTGGTTTACCCAGGGTGGGGCGGATGGGTTCAACATCATGCCGCCGTTTTTGCCGGATGGGTTGGAGTTGTTTGTGGATTTTGTGGTGCCTGAATTGCAGAGGCGGGGGTTGTTTCGCACTGAGTATGAAGGGAAGACGTTGCGGGATAATTTGGGGTTGAAACGGCCGGTTAGTCGGTACGCTCGGTAGCGGGTTTTCCTGCTTTACCGCGTGGGCTGGGCGTTTTGTTTCGCGCCTTACGCGCGAGTCACTTTTAGCATCGCCCTAAAAGTAACCAAAAGGTCTAGCCCCCACCTTGGGTTTTCACTGCGTGAAAACTACCCTCGTTCCATCGCTGCTCCGGGGCACGCCACGACGGGCCGTCCCTGGCCCATCGTGCCTCTCGCGGCATCCATGCCGCTCAACCCCCTACACAACGATTCCACTCGGCCTGCGCTCAAGGGGCGGGCAGATCAAGATCAAAACAATCAACGGCCCCTCACCCCAGCCCTCTCCCGCAAGCGGGAGAGGGGGCAGATCGAGTGAGGTCGCCGCCCAAACGTCACCCCTCGCCCGCGTGCGGGAGAGGGGCCGGGGGAGAGGGGCCTTTGATCTTGATCTACCGCTTGTGATCTACCCGCCCCTTTAGCGCCAGGCCGAGCGTAGTCGTTGCGTAAGGGGTCGTAGCGGCCGGGAGCCGCGGAGAGGGATGGGGCCATGGATGGCCCTCAGCCCGGCCTCTGGAGCAGCGACGGAGTGAGGGAAGTCGGAGCGCAGCGGAGACCCCAGGTAGGGGCAAGCCGTTTTGGTTACTTTTTAGGGCGACTGCTAAAAAGTGACTCGCGCGTAAGGCGCGAAACAAAAAATCCCAGCACACGCGGTAATGAATACTTCCACCAAACCCAAAGCAAACACCAAGCGCGCACAAGCGCCCTCTTTACGTGCGATGCTCTGCCCCACACATCGCCATTAGCGCGATTTTGGTGCCGGGGCCCGGCAACCGGTGCCCAATCCACCGGCCTGCCCCCGGCTGGCATAAGTCTTGCCCGGCTCATAGCCCGCCAAGGCTCGCAGGAGGCACGCCGTGTCGATTCATGTCGCATTGCACCATGTAACGCACTACCGCTATGACCGCGCGGTCGATCTCGGCCCGCAGATTGTGCGTCTGCGCCCCGCAGCCATAGCCGCACGCGGGTGCTCTCTTATGCGCTGAAAGTGCTGCCGGAAAAGCATTTCATCAACTGGCAACAAGACCCCCAGGGCAACTACCTGGCGCGCCTGGTGTTTCCCGAGAAGACCGACGAGCTGCGCATCGAGGTCGACCTGGTCGCCGAAATGGCGGTGTTCAACCCTTTCGATTTCTTTCTCGAGCCCTACGCGGAAAAGATTCCCTTCGCCTACTCGGCCGATGAAAACGCGAGCTGACGCCGTACCTGGCCACTCTCGAACCGACCAAGAAATTCGCCGCCTATGTCGCCAGCATCGAGCGCAAGCCGCTGCCGACCATTGATTTTCTGGTGGCCCTGAACCAGCGCCTGAGCCAGGACATCAGCTACCTGATCCGCATGGAACCGGGCGTGCAAACCCCCGAGCAAACCCTGGTCAACGCCTCCGGCTCGTGCCGTGATTCGGCCTGGTTGCTGGTGCAGATTCTGCGCAACCTCGGCCTCGCTGCGCGCTTTGTGTCGGGCTACCTGATTCAACTGACCGCCGACGTCAAAGCCCTCGACGGCCCCAGCGGCACGACCGTGGATTTCACCGACCTGCATGCCTGGTGCGAGGTGTATCTGCCTGGCGCCGGTTGGGTGGGGCTCGACCCTACCTCGGGGCTATTTGCGGGTGAGGGTCATATCCCGCTCGCGTGCAGCCCGAGCCGTCTTCGGCGGCGCCCATCAGCGGCGTGGTGGAGCCGTGCGAAACCACCTTCAGCCACGAAATGTCGGTGGAGCGCATCTGGGAAGCGCCGCGCGTTACCAAGCCGTATACCGACGAGCAGTGGCTGGAAATCGAACGCCTCGGCCGGCAGATTGATAGCGACCTGATTGCCGGAGACGTGCGCCTGACCATGGGCGGCGAGCCGACCTTTGTGTCCATCGACGACCCCGACGGCGCCGAGTGGAATACCGATGCGCTGGGCGACAACAAGCGCAAGCTTTCGGCCGAGTTGTACCAGCGCATGCGCAAGCGCTATGCGCCCAAGGGCTTGGTGCATTTCGGGCAGGGCAAGTGGTACCCCGGCGAGCAATTGCCGCGCTGGTCGCTGAATTGTTTCTGGCGGCATGACGGCGAGCCGATCTGGCACAACCAGGCGCTGATTGCTGATGAAAACGAAAGCTACAAAGCCGATGGCAAGCTCGCCGGGTTGTTCCTGGCCAGCGTCGCCGAGCGCTTGCAGCTCAATAGCGAATTCGTTTTTCCGGCTTACGAAGACAATTTCTACTACCTCTGGCGCGAGGGCGCGTTGCCGAAAAACGTCAGCGCTGAAGACTCACGCTTGAGCGATGAAATGGAGCGCGCCCGACTGCGCAAGGTGTTCGCTCAGGGCCTGGATAAGGTCGTGGGTCAGGTGCTGCCTTTGGCGCGCACGGCGGCCAACGATGCCTGGCAAAGCGGGCGCTGGTACCTGCGTGATGAACATTGCCGCTTGGTGCCCGGCGACTCGGCGATGGGTTACCGACTGCCACTGGCCTCGCAGCCGTGGGTGAAGGCGGCCGAGTTTCCCTTTGTGCATGCGCAAGACCCCAACCAGCACTTCGCCGAATTGCCGCCCAGCGATGCTTTGCGCCTGTTGCCGGTGGAGCGCGGTGAAGCGCCGGCCAAGAATGAAGACCGCGAGCCGAAGCTGGATGAGTCGGCTTCCTGGCTGACCCGCACGGCGTTGTGTGCTGAAGCGCGGGACGGGCGCCTGTATCTGTTTATGCCGCCACTGGCCGAGCTTGAGGATTACCTGGCGCTGGTCAACGTGATCGAGGCCTGCGCCGAGGAGTTGCATTGCCCGGTATTGCTCGAAGGTTACGAGCCGCCGAGCGATCCGCGCCTGGGCAATTTCCGCGTGACGCCGGACCCAGGTGTTATCGAAGTAAACGTGCAGCCGTCTTCCAGCTGGGAGCAGTTGGTTGACCGCACCGAGTTTCTCTATGAGGAGGCGCGGCAAACCCGCCTGACCACCGAGAAGTTCATGATCGATGGCCGCCATACGGGCACCGGTGGCGGTAACCACTTTGTGCTTGGCGGCGCCACGCCGGCCGACTCGCCGTTTCTGCGCCGCCCCGATCTGCTGCGCAGCCTGATCAGCTATTGGCACAATCACCCGTCGCTGTCGTACCTGTTTTCCGGGCTGTTTATCGGCCCGACCTCGCAGGCGCCGCGCATCGACGAAGCGCGCAATGACTCGCTCTATGAGCTGGAAATTGCCTTCGCGCAGATGCCAGCACCGGGCGAGCAATGCCCGCCGTGGATCGTCGACCGTTTGCTGCGCAACTTGCTGATCGACGTAACCGGCAACACGCACCGCGCCGAGTTCTGCGTCGACAAACTCTATTCGCCAGACAGCGCCAGCGGCCGTCTCGGTTTGCTGGAGTTGCGCGGCTTTGAAATGCCGCCCCATGCGCGCATGAGCCTGACCCAACAACTGCTGCTGCGTGCCCTGGTGGCGCGTTTTTGGCGTGAGCCGTATGCGCCGCCGAAGTTGGCGCGCTGGGGCTCCGAGCTGCATGACCGCTTCCTGCTGCCGCACTTTATTCAGCAGGATTTCGCCGATGTGATTGTCGAGCTAAACAACGCCGGTTACCCGCTGCGTGCCGAGTGGTTTGCCGCGCACCTGGAGTTCCGCTTCCCGAAAATTGGCGACTACGCCGTGGCGGGTATCGAGCTGGAGTTGCGTCAGGCGCTGGAGCCTTGGCATGTGTTGGGCGAGGAGGGCGGTGGCGGCGGTACGGTGCGCTATGTCGACTCCTCGCTTGAGCGTGTGCAGGTCAAGCTCAACGGCTTGCCGCCGCAGCGCTATATGCTCACTTGCAATGGGGTGCCGGTGCCGTTGCAGCCGACCGGGCGGGTGGGCGAGTTTGTTGCCGGCGTACGCTTCCGCGCATGGCAGCCGTACAACGCGTTGCAGCCCACCATCGGCGTGCATGCGCCGCTGATTTTCGACCTGCTCGATACCTGGATGCAGCGTTCGCTCGGCGGTTGCCAGTATCATGTCGCCCATCCCGGCGGGCGCAATTACGAGACGCTGCCGGTGAATGCCAACGAAGCGGAAAGCCGGCGGATGGCGCGGTTTTTCCGACTGGGGCACAACCCTGGGCAGCTCGCTGTACCGCAGGTGCAGATTAATGACGAGCTGCCGATGACCTTGGACCTGCGCCTGCACCGAAGCTGAGTGAAGATCTCACGCCGTCCTAAGCAGGCGGCGTTCACGGGTGATATCCGTGGTCTGCGCTACGCTGTTTTTGGCGGTTTTCTGTGATTGTTTCTGTCGTCTGCCGAGCGTTACATGCCTGACCTGTTAGACCTGTACCGGCGCACGCCGGCGACCTACCACGAGATGCTCGACGGCGAGGGAAACCTGCGCGCCCATTGGCGCCGCATGTTCAATCAGCTGCAGCGCAGCAGCGTGCTGCAATTGGCTCAGCGTCAGGCGCTGCTGACCCGGCAGATTCAGGAAAACGGCGTTACCTACAACGTTTACGCCGACCCCAAGGGCGCCGACCGTCCCTGGGAGCTGGACCTGTTGCCCAACCTGCTGGCCGCAGATGAGTGGCAGAAGATCGCCGCCGGTATTGCCCAGCGCGCCAAGCTGCTCAACGCCGTGCTGGTCGACTTGTACGGGCCGCAAACCTTGATATCCGGCGGCCTGTTGCCGGCCGAGCTGATCTACGGGCACAACAATTTTCTGTGGCCCTGCCAGGGCGTCAAAACCCCCGATGACACCTACCTGCATGTGTACGCCGTGGACCTGGCGCGCACCCCGGATGGCCGCTGGTGGGTGACTGCCGACCGTACCCAGGCGCCGTCTGGTGCCGGCTATGCGTTGGAAAATCGGCAGATCGTCTCGCGGGCTTTTCCTGAGCTGTACCGCGATTTGCAGATTCAGCACCTCAACGCGTTCTTCCGCACGCTGCAAGAAACCCTGGCAAGCCAGGCGCCCACCGACGGCGAAGTGCCGCTGGTGGTGCTGCTGACACCGGGGCGTTTCAACGAAAGTTATTTCGAGCATTTGTACCTGGCGCGTCAGCTGGGTTACCCGCTGGTGGAAGGTGGCGACCTCACCGTGCGCGACGCCACCGTGTACCTGAAAACCCTCAGTGGCCTGCGCCGCGTGCACGCCATCATGCGCCGCCTGGACGACGATTTTTGCGACCCGCTGGAGCTGCGTACCGACTCCGCGCTCGGCGTGCCGGGCCTGCTCGAATCGGTTCGCCAGGGCCGCGTACTGGTAGCCAATGCCCTGGGCAGCGGCGTGCTGGAATCGCCGGGCCTGCTCGGCTTTTTGCCGAAGATCAACGAGCACCTGTTTGGCGAAGAACTGCTGCTGCCCTCGATCGCCACCTGGTGGTGCGGCGAGGAGCCGGTGCTGGCTCAGGCGTTGGAAAAGCTGCCGGAGTTGCTGATCAAACCGGCCTTTCCGTCGCAGAGTTTTACCCCGGTATTCGGCCGCGACCTCAGCGAAGCGCAGCGCGAGGCGCTGGCCAAACGTATTCGCAAACGCCCTTACGCCTATGTCGCCCAGGAGCTGGCGCAGCTGTCGCAAGCGCCGGTGTGGCAGGCGGAGAATGGTCAGCTGCAACCGCGCGCCATCGGCATGCGCGTGTATGCGGTGGCCGATGGCGAGGGCGGTTATCGCATTCTGCCGGGCGGCCTGACCCGGGTTGCCACCGAGGCCGACGCCGAAGTGGTGTCGATGCAACGCGGCGGCGCCAGCAAAGACACCTGGGTGCTGGGCGAACCGGCACCGGGCGGCGAAACCAAACCGAACCCGAAAAACCTCGGCGGCCTGGGCCTGGTGCGCCGCGACCCGTACTTGCCGTCGCGCATTGTGGAAAACCTGTTCTGGTTCGGCCGCTATTGCGAGCGCTGCGACGACAGCGCGCGGCTGCTGCGCATCATGCTGGCGCGCTACGTCGAGGGCGATGACCCGCTGGCGCTGCAAGCGGCGGTGGAGCTGGCCGAAAGCCTCAAGCTGCTGCCCGAAGAGGGCGACCTGCACGACCGCTTGCTGGACGCGCTGATGGGCCCAGAGTGGCCGGCCAGCTTGCGCGCCAACTTGCTGCGCTTGCAGTGGGCCGCCTCGCAGGTGCGCGGCAAACTCTCGCGGGAGAACTGGCAGGCGCTGGTGCAGTTGCAGTACGACGCACAGATTCTCGACACGGATGAACCCGACTTCGGCGAGCTGCTGGATTTTCTCAACCGCTTGGTGATGTCGCTGGCGGCGCTCTCCGGTTTTGCCCTGGACGATATGACCCGCGACGAAGGCTGGCGCTTTCTGATGGTGGGCCGGCAGATCGAGCGGCTGCAGTTTCTCGCCAGCAGCCTGGCGGAGTTTCTCCATGGCGTGGCGGTGTTTGATCAAGTGGGCCTTGAGTGGTTGCTGGAGCTGGGCAACAGCAGCATCACCTACCGCTCGCGCTATATGGCGGTGCCGCAGCTGATTCCGGTGCTCGACCTGTTGCTGCTCGACGAGCAGAACCCGCATGCCGTGCTGTTCCAGTTGCGCCTGGCGGTGCGTTCGCTCAGCCGATTGAACGAGGACTTTGCTGCGCCACGGGAAGTGGGCCTGTCGATTCTGGCCGAGCGCCTGGCCGCGTTCGACCTGGGCAGCCTGGAAAATCAATTGTTCGGCGTGACCAGCCTGCGCGCGGTATTGGATGGGTTGGTGGTGTTGCTCAAGCAGGTATCCGAAGCCGCCGGCCACGCCTCCGACCGCTTGGCGCTGCGCCATTTCGCCCATGTGGACGATGTCAGCAAACAGACGGTGTCGGTGTAATGAGCGTGCGCTATCAGATTCTTCACGACACCCATTACCGCTACGACAGCCCGGTATCGCTGGCCCAGCAATTGGCGCATTTGTGGCCACGACCCAGCCCCTGGCAGATCTGCCTCAAGCAGGAGTTGCAGATCAGCCCCGAGCCCACCAGCCGACGTGATGAGCAGGATGTGTTCGGCAACCCGATTACCCGCCTGGCGTTCGAACGGCCGCACGACGAATTGAAAGTGAATGCCCGCCTAGTGGTGGAATTGCGCGAGCAGCCGGTGCTGGATTTTCACCAGTCGCCGGCCTGGGACCACACCCGCAGCGTGCTCACCTACAACGGCAAGCCCAAGCCCGATCCGGTGCTGGATGCCTGCCGTTTTTGCTTCGAGTCGCCCTACGTGCGGCTGAAAAAAGCCTTCTCCGATTACGCCGACAGCTGCTTTCCACCCAGCCGACCGCTGCTGCTCGGTGTGCAGGCGCTGATGGAAAAGATTTTCCGCGAATTCACCTTCGACGCCGAGGCCACCCAGGTCGCGACACCGCTGGTGGAAGTGCTGGAAAGCCGCCGCGGCGTCTGCCAGGACTTCGCCCACCTGATGCTCGCCTGCCTGCGTTCGCGCGGGTTGGCGGCGCGCTATGTCAGCGGCTATCTGCTCACCCAGCCACCGCCTGGGCAGCCACGGTTGATCGGCGCCGATGCGTCCCATGCGTGGGTGTCGGTGTACTGCCCGAAACTGGGCTGGGTGGATTTTGATCCCACCAATAACCTGCGCCCCGCGCTGGAACATATCAGCCTGGCACGTGGGCGGGACTTCTCCGATGTGTCGCCGCTGCGCGGCGTAATTCTGGGTGGCGGTAGCCATGACCCGGATGTGCAGGTGACGGTTATTCCCCTCTGATTCCCTCTGTCCTACGGACTACACCGTCATTCCCGCGCAGGCGGCGGTCCGACGATTCTGAATCCAGAATCGCGAAGAGTGAGCGGCGATGTCTGCACTATCACCGCACCTGGATTCCCGCCTACGCGGGAATGACGGGTGTTTGATTTCCAAAGTAAGCTTTTCCCGAAAACCACGTAGGGCTTGGTTTTTGTTTTATGTGGAACTATAGTGCCAACTCTGTAGGAAACAAAAACTCATAAAAAAAACCGAGCGGAGTCCGCCATGCGTATCGCCACCTTGTCCGTGTTAGCCGTATCCGTGTTGCTTGCCGCTTGCGGCGAGCCGGAGAAACCGGCGGTCACCCACGTCGATTTCCAGAAAGAACTGCAAGCCAAGCTGATCAAGGCCAAGGCCGGTGATGTCATCGAAATCCCCGCCGGCACCTATCAGCTCGACCGTAGCCTGAGCCTCAAAGCCAGCGGCGTGACCATCAAGGGCGCCGGCATGGACAAGACCGTGCTCAGCTTCAAGGGCCAGAAAAGCGGCGCCGAAGGCCTGCTGGTGGATGCCTCGGACTTCACCATCGAAGACCTGGCGTTCGAAGACACCAAAGGCGATTCGCTGAAAGTGGTGGGCGGCAAAAACATCATCATTCGCCGCGTGCGCACTGAATGGACTAACGGCCCGGCCACCGAAAACGGTGCTTACGGCGTGTACCCGGTGCAGACCGAAAACGTGCTGCTCGACGGCGTGGTCGCCATTGGCGCCTCGGACGCCGGCATCTACGTCGGCCAGTCGCGCAACGTGGTGGTGCGCAACAGCCGCGCGGAGAAAAACGTCGCCGGCATCGAAATCGAAAACACCATTGGCGCCGATGTGTACCACAACGTGGCCACCGGCAACACCGGCGGCATCCTTGTCTTCAACATGCCTAACCTGCAGCAGGCCGGCCGCGCCACCCGCGTGTACCACAACCAGGTGCAGGGCAATAACCTCGGTAACTTCGGCCACAAAGGCACCCCGGTCGCCAGCGTGCCGGCCGGTTCGGGCGTGGTGATCAACTCCAACGATCAGGTGGAAATCTTCGACAACGATATCGGCGAGCACAAAACCGCCAACGTTATCGTCAGCAGCTACTTCAGCACCGGCTACACCAACCTCTCCACTGCCGAAGGGTTCGACCCGTACCCGGAAAGCATCTACATCTACGGCAACCGTTTTGGCCCAGGTGGCGACAGCCCGGACAACCTCGAACTCAAGGCCCTGCGCATCAGCCAATTCGGTTTGAGCGGGCACCTGCCGGATATCCTCTGGGATGGCTACGTCAACGCCGACAAGCTCAAGGACGGCAAGCTACCGGCTGACCTGGCGATCTGCGTGGACAACGGCGCTGCCGGGCTGATCAACGTCGATGCACCCAATGGCTACAAGAACATCAGCACCGACATGGCCACCCATAAATGCAGCCTGCCGAAACTCCCGGCCATTGACCTGGCTTCAGCCAAAGCGGGGCAGGGTGCATGAAGCGATGGGGTGTGTTGGTGGGCGCGCTGCTGTTAGCGGCGTGCTCCAAGCAGTCGGCACCGTTGTACTTGCCAGAGGGCGAGAACTACCCGCAAACCCTCAGTGAGTGGGGCATGTTGAAACTCGGTGGCGGGCATTTGCAGCCCGTTGCTGAGGTGACGCCGTATGACCTCAATACGCCGCTGTTCACCGACTACGCGCACAAGATGCGCACCGTGTGGATGCCGGCAGGCGAGGTGGCCAATTACGGCGAAGAGCATTTCGACTTCCCGGTTGGCACCGTGCTGAGCAAAACCTTCTACTACCCCAAGGACGAACAAGGCCGCCTGCTGCGCAACAGCCAGGATGATCGCGACGCCAAAACCGGCCTGGCGCTGGACCGCGTGCACCTGGTGGAAACGCGCATTCTGCTCAAGCAGAAAACCGGTTGGGTGGCGCTGCCGTACGTGTGGGATGAAAAACAGCAGGAAGCCCATCTGGAACTGGCCGGCGACAGTCAGAGCCTGAGCTTGCTGGACGACCAAGGCGCAACCACAGCCGTGGACTACGAAGTACCCGACGCCAACCAATGCGCCGGTTGCCACGAAGAAAGTCACGGCCAGGGAATCAATCCGCTGGGGCCCAAAGCGCGGCACCTGAACAAGGACCTGGTGTACAGCGATGGCACCGCCAATCAGCTGCAGCATTGGCAGCAGAAAGGCTTGCTGAAGGGTTTGCCGGCGGAGTTGGCCGGTGTGCCGCAAAACGCGTTGTGGGGTCATCCAAGGCCGGGTGAAAGCCTGGAGAAACAGGCGCGCAGTTACCTGGATGCCAACTGTGCCCATTGCCATAACCCCAAGGGACCGGCGCGCACGTCCGGGCTGATGCTTAACCTGGCCACCGCCACGGGCATTCACAGCGGGCTGTGCAAACAGCCGGTGGCGGCGGGAAAAGGGTCGGGGGATCGCTTGGTGGATATTCATCCGGGCAAGCCGGATGAATCAGTGCTGATCTACCGCGTAGAAAGCACCGACCCGAGCGTGATGATGCCGGAGCTGGGCCGCTCAGCGGTTCACCACGAAGGGGTGGACGTGTTGACGCGGTGGATAGCGAGTCTGGATGGGGGTTGCTGACGGTATTGGGTTTGCCGGGCGATTCTGGATCCCCGCCTTCGCGGGGATGACGGTGATATCGGCTAAAACCACCGTCGTCCCCGCGTAGGCGGGGACCCAGGTTCGGGTAACTCAGCTACGACGCTGCTGCGCTTCAGCTGCTGCGCTCTTCGCCTTCAACCGAATCAGTCGCGTCATCCTCATCATCGGGCGGCGCCACGCCATGCTCTTGCTCATGCGCCAGCTTGCGCAGGCGTTTTTCTTCTTTCTTCTGTTCCTTGGCTAAATCGCGCTGCTGTTTGGCGAAGGCGTAATTGGGTTTGGCCATGGTGATCCTCTACTGAATTTCGGTGCGCACTGTGTTGATTAAAGCGCACCCACTCTTTTTACGCTGGTATTTCGGGCGCCACCGGGCAAAAGGCGGGGGCCGTGCTAGCGTGTTTGGGGCACTCCACTCAGGCAGGTGATTCACCATGGAAGACACCAACATCGTCAATGTCAGTACGGAGAAGTTCAACGCCCTGACCGCCCTGGCCCAACAGTACGGCGCCGCTTTCGCCATCAAGATCCTCACCGCCATCGCCTTTTGGGTGATCGGTCGCTGGCTGATCGGCTTCGTCGTCGGCCTGGTGCAAAAGTCCCTCAGTCGGCAGAAGGTGGACCCCACCGTGCTGCGCTACGTGGGTTCGTTTATCACCGTCACCCTCAACATCATTCTGGTGATCGGCATCCTTGGCTACTTCGGGGTCGAAACCACCACCTTCGCGGCGCTGCTGGCGGCAGTTGGCCTGGCGATCGGCATGGCCTGGTCGGGCTTGCTGGCGAACCTCGCGGCCGGCGGTTTTATCATCGTGCTGCGGCCGTTCAAGGTCGGCGACTTTATCTGCGCCGGCGGGGTTACCGGCACGGTGATGGAGATCGGCCTGTTCGTCACTGCCATCAACACGCCTGACAACGTGCTGACCCTGGTGGGCAACAACAAGATCTTCTCCGACAACATCCAGAACTTCTCCCACAACCTGTTTCGCCGTGTCGAGCTCAAGGCGCAGATCTCCGGTGCTGCCGATTACCAGGCAGCCATCGCCCTGCTGAAACAGCGCATCAGCGAAATTCCCAACGTGCTCAAGGAGCCGGCGGTGGATGTGGAGATTCTGGAATTCAACTTGCTCGGGCCGGTGCTGGCAGTACGGCCGTATTGCCATAACAACGACTATTGGCAGGTGTACTTCGACACCAACAAGACGATCAAAGACGCCCTCGGCGAGGGCGGCTTCCCGGCGCCGATGCCGGCGCAGACGGTGATCATGCAGCAGCCGGCGTAAGGCTTATTGCGGTTCGCGGTCCACCCATTTCGGGGCGACCGCGGGCTGCCATTCGGCCATCGCCGCAATCAGCTCGCTCGGCGATTCGTTGATCTGCAACATCGCCCGGTGCGGCGCGCGCACGAAGCGCTCTTCCACCAGATGGTCGAGAAAGTCATTGAGCTTGGTGTAGAAGCCGTTCACTTCCAACAGGCCCAGCGGCTTGCTGTGGTAGCCGAGCTGGCCCCAGGTCCAGACTTCGAACAGCTCTTCCAGCGTACCGAGGCCGCCAGGCAGGGCGATAAAGCCGTCGCTCAGTTCAGCCATCCGCGCCTTGCGCGCATGCATGCCATCCACGACTTCCAGACGGGTTAAACCGTTGTGGCCGATTTCCGCACTTTTCAGCGATTGCGGGATGATGCCGATCACTTCGCCACCGGCGGCCAGGGCGGCGTCGGCGACGATGCCCATCAAACCGACCGCGCCACCGCCGTAAATCAGGCGAATACCTTGCTCGGCCAGGGTGCGCCCCAGGTTGATGGCGGCCTCACGGTACACCGGGTTGGCGCCGGGGCTGGCACCACAAAAGACGCATAGCGAACGCAACGACATACAGACCTCCACAGGCAGAAACTGCGGCTAGGGTACTGGCTGCCGGCGTGCTCACCAAGTATCAGACGCCGAGCATTTCATCCGTACAGGTGCCACTGGCGCCACAGGCATAGGCGGCTAGCAAGCTGCGTAACAGGTCATTAAAGATCATGGTCCGGCCCTCGTTAATAGAAAGGCCAAGCTACGCACACGGCGCCCTTGCGGCTGTTTGATTGTGTGCATGGGCGTCATAGCACTTTAGTCGTGCGGCTTTTTGCCTCGCGTTTGCTTGAACCTGACTGTGCTATCAAGCGTCTTTGTAAACGCATGCCCCCTTTTTTGTTGTCGCACCTGCCGTTCGGCGTTAGCGCCAAATTCGGCAGATTACCCGCCCTGCCAAGGAGTTCACCATGCTTCGCAAGCTCGTAGTTGCATCCCTGCTTACCCTCGCCAGTGCTCAAGTGTTCGCCGCCGACTGTTCCGTAAACGTCGACTCCACCGACCAGATGAGCTTCGACACCAAAGAAATCAAAATCAGCAAAAGCTGCAAAACCTTCACCGTTAACCTGACCCATAGCGGCAGCCTGCCGAAGAACGTCATGGGCCATAACGTGGTGATCGCCAAGACCGCCGACATGGCCGGCGTTACCGGTGACGGCATGGGCGCTGGCATCGACGCCAACTACCTGAAAGCCGGCGACGACCGCGTGATCGCCCACACCAAAATCATTGGTGCCGGCGAGAAGGATTCGGTGAGCTTTGATGTGAGCAAGCTGAAGGCTGGGGACGACTATTCCTTTTTCTGCTCGTTCCCGGGCCATTCCTCGATGATGAAAGGCGCGGTTACTTTGGTGGACTGAGGACTCAGTCTTTACACCGTCGTCCCCGCGCAGGCGGGGACCCAGAATCTGTCGTCGAACACCTTTCCCTTCAAAATTCTGGATTCCCGCATTCGCGGGAATGACGGAGGTTTTTACGCCTTACTCAAACAATGCACACCGTCGTCCCAGCGAAGGCTGGGACCCAGAATGGGCCGGCGAACGAAGTTTCCCTGATTCCGAAGCGTCGGACCGCCGCCTACGCGGGAATGACGGTGGTTTTGTTCGGGTTAGCGCGTAAGTGATCCTTAGCGCGAGTCAGTCATCTTGAAAATCCCCTGCGCATTGCTGCTATCAAAGTGCAGATCCAACTCCCCGTCTCCTCATCCACTTCCCGCTGAATAAACTCCACAAACGAGCCCGGCACAGTCCGCTGCACGGTCTGCCCGTGGGCGTCGATAAAGTCGCGCTGCACCTGCACGGCCTTGTAGGCGGTTTGCATCACGCGGCGGGAGCTGGAGATTTCGATGCTGTCTTTCATCGGTCGCAGCAGGGTGCGCTGGTGGTCGACCACCGCTTGTAGATCGCTCACCCGGTCGGTGAGGTGGTTGAAGCGGTTGCCTTCGGTGGCGATCCAGGCCATCTCGGCGCTTTCGCTTAGCAGGGCGTGATAGTCGCTTTCCTGCGCGCTGGAGTGCTGGCAGTCGAAGGCCTGGTACAGCGCGGGCATCAGTTCCAGCGCGTCGGCCAGGGTGCAATGGCGGGATTTCCGCAAGGTTTGCAGCGTTGCCTTGTGCACGGCCGACAGCGGATCACGGCTGGTTTCACACACGCGGGTCACCGCTTTCTGGAAGGCTTCGCTGAAGCGCCCCGGATGCAGCTCCGACACAAAGAACTGAGCGATATCCGCCGGCAGGTCCATTTGCCGATACGCATACCCGGTCATTTTCAGCTTGGTGAGCGGATAGGTGCGCACGTCGGTAAAACCCAGCGGCTCCAGCAGGCGAGTAAACGCGTGGCGACCCCGCGGTAGTTCACCGTTTTCCGGCCAGTCGACGGTGCGAATGGCGCCGTGGTCGAACACCACCTGGCGGCCGTCCTGCAGTTGTTCTTCCACATACAGCCGGCCATTGGGCACCGCATCCACCAGCTTGTGGAACAGACAAAGGTTCAGCGCTTCGGCCAGCCAGGCGCGGTGCAGTTGCTGTTCGTTGTTAGCGAACTGGCTCAGGCCGTCGGGAATGGCGACATGGGCAAACACCCACTCGGCGGCGGCTTCACCAATGGCGGCGGCAACTAGCTGGAAGAGATGGGCATCGCGGGACATGACGAAAAGCTCTGGGCTGAGTGCGAGCCGCTATCAAACCTGTCGCCACGGCAGCGGACAAGCGAAAAAAACTGCCGGGTTCATTCCATAAATTCCTGCTGCTGGCCTAGGCGAGCTGCTCGTTAATCCAGCGCACAAAGTCGCGGACCTTGGGCACCTCGGCGGCGTGTTCGGCAAAGGCCAGGTAATAGGCGCTGTTGCTGGTCAGGCTGTGCTGCCAGGGAATCACCAGCTTGCCTTCGGCCAGCTCCTCTTCCACCAGAAAGCGCGGCAGAAGGGCGACGCCGCAACCCACCTGAGCGGCGCGAATGCACATATAAAAACTGTCGAAACGCGGCCCGTGGTAACTGTGTTCCGTGTGCCGGTTTTGGCTGTGAAACCACTCGTGCCAGGCCTCGGGGCGGGTGGCGTTTTGCAGCAGCACCAGGTCGGTGAGCTGGGTCGGGTCGGTGAACGGCTGCGTCGGCAGTACGCTCGGCGCGCACACCGGCACCATTTCCTCACCGAACAACCGCAAGCACTCGGCACCGGGGCGGGCGCTCTGGCCGAAGTAGAACGCCACGTCGCTGCGGCCCTGGGCCAGTTCGTCCGGCTCCACTTCGTTGAATACATCCAGGTGGATATTCGGATGGCGCAGCCGCCAACCCTTTAATCGCGGCACCAGCCAGCGCGCGCCAAAGGTCGGCAGCGTGGCTACTCGTAGCACTTCGGTTTCGCCGCCGTAGGAGCGCAGGTAGTGGGTGGACATCTCCACCTGGGTCAGAATTTTGCGCACCTCGGCCAGGTACAACGAGCCCGCCGGGGTCAGCTGCAAACTGCGCCGCACCCGGCGAAACAGCAGGTGCTGCACCACTTCTTCGAGCTGCGCCACCTGCTTGCTTACGGCACTTTGGGTGAGCGCCAGTTCTTCGCTGGCGCGGGTAAAACTCAGGTGGCGGGCCACTGCTTCAAAGCATTGCAGGGCAGTGAGCGAGGGCATATGGCGCTTGAGCATGGGCATCGGCCGGCGAGATAACGATTTGGCATTACTAAACGGAATGATGTGTGGAGTAAAGGTCGTTTGTTGGGGGCCGCCAGCCAGCTATTACTGCTGCCATCGAATTCACCCGTTATCCATAAGGTGCCGAACACATGGTTGCTGCATTGCTGAACAAACTGGGCGTTGCCCCGTCGAGTTATCAACAGGGCGCCCATGGCGTTTTTTCTCCCATCGATGGCAGCCAGATTGGCTCGGTGCAGTTGCAGGACGCCGCTTCGGTGCAGGCGCAGATCGGCCAGGCCGAAACCGCCTTCCAGGCCTGGCGCCAAGTGCCGGCGCCGCGTCGCGGTGAGTTGATTCGTCTGTTCGGCGAAGCGCTGCGCGCCAACAAGGCCGAGCTAGGCGAGCTGGTGTCGTGGGAAGCCGGCAAGATCACCCAGGAAGGCCTGGGTGAAGTGCAGGAAATGATCGACATCTGCGACTTCGCTGTCGGCCTGTCGCGCCAGCTCTACGGCCTGACCATCGCCTCCGAGCGCCCCGGCCACCATATGCGTGAAACCTGGCACCCGCTGGGCGTGGTCGGCGTGATCAGCGCCTTTAACTTCCCGGTCGCGGTGTGGGCGTGGAACACCACGCTGGCGCTGGTGTGTGGCAACTCGGTGGTGTGGAAACCGTCAGAAAAAACACCGCTGACCGCCCTGGCCTGCCAGGCGCTGTTCGACGGCGTGGCCAAGCAATTCAGCGATGCGCCGGCCAACTTGAGCCAGGTGATTATCGGCGCCCGCGAGGCCGGTGAAGCGCTGGTGCAGGACAGCCGCGTCGCGCTGGTCAGCGCCACCGGCAGCACCCGCATGGGCCGTGAGGTGGCGCCGGTCGTGGCCGCCCGTTTCGCCCGCTCGATTCTGGAGTTGGGCGGTAACAACGCGATGATCCTCGCCCCCAGCGCCGACCTCGATCTGGCCGTGCGCGGCATTCTGTTCAGCGCCATCGGCACCGCCGGCCAGCGCTGCACCACGCTGCGCCGCCTGATTGCCCACGAATCGGTCAAAGACGAAATCGTCAGCCGGCTGAAAACCGCCTACGCCAAGGTGCGTATCGGCCATCCATTGGAAGGCAATCTGGTCGGCCCGTTGATCGACAAGCAAGGCTTCGACGGCATGCAAGCCGCGCTGCGCCAGGCTGAACAGGAAGGCGGTACGGTCTTCGGCGGCACCCGCCAGCTCGAAGATAAATTCCCCAACGCCTACTACGTCGCCCCGGCCATCGTCGAAATGCCCGAGCAAAGCGCCGTGGTCCGCCACGAAACCTTCGCCCCCATCCTTTATGTACTCGGCTACAGCGAATTTGCCGACGCCATCAAACTGAACAACGACGTGCCCCAGGGCCTGTCGTCCTGCATCTTCACCACCGATGTGCGCGAGGCCGAGATGTTTATGTCGGCGGTGGGCAGCGACTGCGGCATTGCCAACGTGAACATCGGCCCGAGCGGTGCCGAGATTGGCGGCGCCTTTGGCGGCGAGAAGGAAACCGGCGGCGGCCGTGAGTCGGGGTCGGATGCGTGGCGGGCGTATATGCGGCGGCAGACCAACACGGTCAATTACTCTCGCGAACTGCCCCTCGCCCAAGGCATCACCTTCGACTGACTCCTACGGCGGGCGTGCTTTTTTGTAGGAGCCAGCTTGCTGGCGAATGGGGTGCGGCGCAGTTGCTTGGGTTTCCTTCGCGTGGGGTCTGGTTATGCCGTTGAAGCAATCGTGTTTGTGGGAAGAGCTAACGCCGCAGCGGCCAAAGGCCGAGGCGTTGGCGGGCGAGCTAAAGGTTGATGTCTGTGTTATCGGCGCCGGCTTTACCGGGTTATCCACAGCCCTGCATTTGCTGGAGCAGGGCAAGCGCGTGGCCATTCTCGAGGCCTATGAAACCGGGCACGGCGGCTCCGGGCGTAATGTCGGGCTGGTGAATGCCGGCATGTGGATCGCGCCCGACGATGTCGAAGCCGGGCTCGGCGAAGCCGTTGGCAGCAAGCTGGTGGCCGAGATGGGCAACGCACCCTCCTTGGTGTTTTCGCTGATCGACCGCTACGAAATCGACTGCCAGGCTAAGCGCCACGGCACCCTGCATATGGCCCACAACGCCAGCGGCACGTCGGACCTGGAAAGCCGTTGCGCGCAATGGGTGCGTCGGGGTGCGCCGGTGGAAATGATCACCGGCGCTGCCTGCCATGCGGCTACCGGCACCCAACGAATTGATGCCGCCTTGCTCGACCGCCGCGCCGGCACGCTCAACCCGATGGCGTATGTCAGCGGGTTGGCCAAGGCGGTGGTGGGGCTCGGTGGTTTGCTTTATCACCACTCGCCCGTCACTCGCCTTGAGCGCCAAGGCGCCGATTGGCTGGTGGCAACGCCCACTGGCGTGGTCACCGCCGAAAAGGTGGTGCTTGCTTCCAACGCCTACACCGAAGGCGAATGGACCGAGTTGCGACGTAACTTTTTCCCCGGCAGCTATTACCAGGTGGCCTCTGTGCCGCTAAGTGGTGCGGCCGCCGAGGCGATTTTGCCGGGCGGCGAAGGCTCGTGGGATACCCGCCAGGTGCTCAGCAGTATTCGCCGCGATGCCGAGGGCCGGTTGTTACTCGGCAGCCTGGGCAGTGCGGCGAACAAACCGCTGTGGGCCGTGCGCGCCTGGGCCGACCGGATTCAGCAGTTCTACTTCCCGCAATTGGGCAAAGTGGAATGGCAAAGCACCTGGACCGGCACTATCGCTTTTACCCCCGACCACCTTATGCGCCTGTTCGAGCCGGCGCCTGGGTTGGTGGCTGTTACCGGTTACAACGGCCGCGGCGTCACCACCGGCACCGCCGTGGGGCGTGCGTTTGCCAACTATTTGCTGACTGGTTCGCGCGATGCGTTGCCGATGCCGTTTCAACCCATGGACGGCATCAGTGCGCCGGGGCTGCGCAGCGGGTTGTATGAGTTGGGGTTCTCGCTTTATCACGCGGGGCAGTGTTTGCGGGTGGTTATCTAGCGCCGGCCGTTCTAGCTCTATGTGGAAGAGGCTTTAGCCGCGATGCTTTTGATTTTAAAAGCATCGAGGCTAAAGCCTCTCCCACAGGAATTGTGTTTGCTTTAGATGCAACCAGTACAGCTATGTGCTCTTTTTCGTCGTAAATGCGACCCCCTTCGCGCATTCCTCAATCCCTGCACTAGCCTGTATTGGTGCGCGTGCAGGTGATTTGCGCACCAGCGGTGTGCACTTCGGTGACAAGTACAGTTACGACGAGTTGCCCTGATTGGGGTGGCTGGTTGCTATTGCCTGATCGTTAGGTTGCTCTTTATTTTCGCGAAAGGTTGCACCTTGCTGTTTTGCGGGGTTGCACCTGTGCGATTTAGGGCCTTTCGAAACCGCCTGTAACTCCATTCAAAGTTTTTTCGGCAGTTCAAAAGTGTGTGGCACGCGGCTTGCTCAAGGCTCTGTGCCTTCACATAACCCCTCAGGAGCAAAACTCCATGCCTCACAAGAAAACTTTTAAGAAAGGTATTCTGGCGTTCGCGGTTGCCAGTGCTATGAGCCTGACTTCCGTAGCCTTTGCCGATGTCGTTATCGGCGTAGCCGGTCCAATGACCGGTGGTAATGCTGCCTTTGGTGAGCAGCTGTGGAAGGGCGCTGAACAGGCCGCCGCCGATATCAACGCCGCAGGCGGTATCAACGGTGAGCAAATCAAACTGGTTAAAGGCGACGACGCCTGCGAGCCGAAACAGGCCGTAGCCGTAGCCAACCGTCTGGTGGACTCGGACAAAGCAGTCGCCGTCATCGGCCACTTCTGCTCCTCGTCGACCATCCCCGCTTCCGAGGTTTACGACGAAGCCGGCATCATCTCCATTACTCCAGCCTCCACCAACCCGACTGTTACCGAGCGCGGCCTTACCGGCGAGTTCCGTATCTGCGGCCGTGACGACCAGCAAGGCGTGGTGGCTGGCGACTACATCGTCGACAAGCTGAAAAAGACCAAGGTTGCGATCATTCACGACAAAGACACCTACGGCCAAGGCCTGGCAGACGCCACCAAAGCTGAGCTGAACAAGCGTGGCGTGAAAGAAGTGCTGTACGAAGGCCTGACCCGTGGCGAGAAAGACTTCAACGCCCTGGTTACCAAAATCCGTTCGGCTGGTGCTGAAGTCGTGTACTTCGGTGGCCTGCACGCTGAAGCCGGTCCTCTGGTCCGTCAGTTGCGCGAACAAGGTTCGACTGCCCTGTTCATCTCCGGTGACGGCATCGTGACCGACGAACTGGTGACCACCGCAGGCGGTGCGCAATACACCAAAGGCGTGCTGATGACCTTCGGCGCCGACCCGCGCAACATCGCTGACGGCAAGCCAGTCATCGAGAAATTCCGCGCCAGCGGTTACGAGCCGGAAGGCTACACCCTGTACTCCTACGCAGCCGTGCAATCCGTTGCCGCCGCCTTCACCGGCATCAAAGGCACCGACGGCGCCAAGGCCAGCGCCTGGCTGAAGTCCAACCCGGTGAAAACCGTTATGGGCGTCAAAGAGTGGGACAAGAAAGGCGACCTGAAAGTCTCCGACTACGTCATGTACGAGTGGGATGACAAAGGCAAATACCACCAGCAGTAAGAACTAGCTCGGCTAATCGCTCAGGTACTACCCGTACCTGGGCGATTAGTGCTTCTGGGCACTGCTGGCGTTCGATTGCATACGCTGCCGATGGTAGCGTTTGTATCTAGCAGTACCCGTCTATCACTAGAGGCGGCAGGCCGAACCCCAAGGCCCTGACCCCAACAGACGAGACTGCGTCAATGGACGGTATTTTCCTGCAACAACTGATCAACGGGTTGACCCTGGGATCGGTCTACGGACTGATTGCCATCGGCTACACCATGGTTTACGGCATCATCGGCATGATCAACTTCGCCCACGGCGATGTGTATATGGTCTCTGCCTACCTCACGGCCATCGGCCTCGCGGTACTGACCTTTTTCGGTCTCGAATCGTTTCCGTTCCTGATCCTCGGCACGCTGATCTTCACCATTGTGGTGACGGGCGTGTACGGCTGGACCATCGAACGCATCGCCTACAAGCCACTGCGTAATTCCACGCGCCTGGCCCCGCTGATTTCCGCCATCGGCATGTCGCTGATCCTGCAGAACTACGTGCAGGTTTCCCAAGGCGCGCGTCAGCAAGGCGTACCCACCCTATTGGAAGGGGTGATCAAGTTTCATGTGGGCACCGGCTACGTGCAGCTGACCTACACCAAGCTCTTCATCATCATCGTGTCGCTGGTGGGCATGGGTGTTCTCACCTACATCATCCAGAACACCAAGCTCGGCCGTATGTGCCGCGCCACCCAGCAAGACCGCAAGATGGCGTCGATCCTCGGCATCAACACCGACCGCGTGATCTCCTACGTGTTTGTCATCGGCGCCTGTATGGCCGCCCTGGCCGGCATGTTGATCACCATGAACTACGGCACCTTCGACTTCTACGCCGGCTTCATCATCGGCATCAAAGCCTTCACTGCAGCCGTACTCGGTGGCATCGGCTCGCTGCCCGGCGCCATGCTCGGCGGTTTGATTCTCGGCGTGGCCGAGGCGCAGTTTGCAGGCCTGGTGAACTCGGACTTCAAGGACGTGTTCTCGTTTTCCCTGCTGGTAATGATCCTGATTTTTCGACCGCAAGGGCTCATGGGTAAACCCCATGTGGCGAAGGTGTAAGCATGTCGGCAAGCAACTCTATTGATATCAAGCGCTGCCTGATCGACACCGTTCTCGCTGGCCTTATTTCCCTGATCGTTTTCGGCCCCATCGTCGGCATCGTGCTGCAGGGCTATAGCTTCGATCTGCACCCGCAACGCTTGGCCATTCTGGTCGGCATCGTGATGGCTGGGCGCTTCTGCCTGAGCCTGTTCCTGCAAACCGCTCAAGGGCAAAAAATTGCCCATTCCATGCAAAGCAAAGACAGCGGCGTGCACGTGCTGCCGGCCGGCCACAAGTCGGCCCTGCGCTTTGTGATTCCTGTGCTGATTCTGCTGGCGATCTGTTTCCCGTTTTTCGCCAACAAATACCTGCTGTCGGTGGTCATTCTCGGCCTCATCTACGTGTTGCTGGGCCTGGGCCTGAACATCGTGGTGGGCCTGGCTGGCCTGCTTGACTTGGGCTTTGTCGGCTTCTACGCCATCGGCGCTTATGGCCTTGGCCTGGGCTACGAATACCTGGGCCTGGGCTTCTGGGCGATGCTTCCTTTGTCGATGCTGCTGGCCGCATTTGCCGGGGCGTTACTGGGGTTTCCGGTGCTCAGGATGCACGGCGATTACCTGGCCATCGTTACCCTCGGTTTCGGTGAAATCATTCGTCTGGTGCTGAACAACTGGGTGTCGCTCACCAACGGCCCCAACGGCATTCCAATTCCCGGCCCAACCCTGTTTGGCCTGGAGTTCGGCAAGCGCGCCAAAGAGGGCGGCGTTCCCGTTCACGAATGGCTGGGCGTGGCCTATAACCCCAACGCCGAACTGATCTTCACGTTCGTGGTGTTGTTCATCGTCGTAATGGCCGTGCTTTACGTAAAACACCGCCTCACCCATATGCCCGTCGGGCGTGCCTGGGAAGCGCTGCGCGAAGACGAAATCGCCTGTCGCGCCATGGGCCTCAACCACGTGTTGGTGAAGCTGTCGGCCTTTATGATCGGCGCCTCAACCGCCGGCCTGGCCGGGGTGTTCTTCGCTACCAAACAGGGCTTTATCGACCCCTCGTCGTTCACCTTCTTCGAGTCGGCGCTGATCCTCGCGATCATCGTGCTCGGCGGCCTCGGTTCGACCGTGGGCGTGGTGATTGCCGCCTTCGTACTCACCGTGGCGCCAGAGCTTCTGCGCAGCTTCGCCGAGTACCGGGTATTGATGTTCGGCATCCTGATGGTGCTGATGATGATCTGGCGTCCGCGCGGCCTGGTACGTATCAGCCGCAACGGTTACGCGATTCGTAAAGGAGTGAAGCCGTGAGCAACGACGTCATTCTCTCGGTCGAGCATCTGATGATGCAGTTCGGCGGCATCAAGGCCCTGAACGATGTGAGCTTCAATATTCAGCGCGGCTCGATTTCGGCGCTGATCGGCCCAAACGGCGCCGGCAAAACCACCGTGTTCAACTGCCTGACCGGCTTCTACAAAGCTACCGACGGTGACATCACCCTGGACGCCCAGGCCAAGCTCACCAGCGTCGGCAAGATCATGGGCGAACCCTTCGAAGTCACCGACTTCGTGTCGCCGCCCAAGTTTTTCAATCGCCTGTTCTACAAGATGTTCGGCGGCACCCACCTGGTAAACCGTGCGGGCCTGGCCCGGACCTTCCAGAACATTCGCCTGTTCAAGGAAATGTCGGTGGTGGAAAACCTGCTGGTGGCCCAACACATGTGGGTCAACCGCAGCATGCTCGCCGGCATTCTCAACCTGCCCGGCTACCGCCGTGCCGAAGAAAAAGCCCTGGATACCGCGTTCTACTGGCTGGAAGTGGTCGACCTGGTGGACTGCGCCAACCGCCTGGCCGGTGAGCTTTCCTACGGCCAGCAGCGCCGCCTGGAGATCGCGCGTGCCATGTGTACGCGCCCGGAAATCATCTGCCTCGACGAACCGGCAGCAGGTCTCAACCCGGCTGAAACCGAAGCCCTGAGCGGCATCATTCGGCGCCTGCGCGAAGAACACCAAATCACCGTTCTACTGATCGAACACGACATGGGCATGGTTATGAGCATTTCCGATCACATCATCGTGCTCGACCACGGCGCGCTGATTGCCGAGGGCAACCCGGAAGAAATCCGCAATAACCCGAAAGTGATTGCTGCCTACCTGGGCGCTGACGAAGAGGAAGTGGCATGAGTAAGCCGATCCTCGAATTCAAAGACGTCGACGTGTTCTACGGGCCCATCCAGGCCCTGAAAAAGGTCAACCTGCATATCAACGAAGGTGAAACGGTGAGCCTGATCGGCGCCAACGGTGCGGGTAAATCCACGCTGCTGATGTCGATCTTCGGCCAGCCGCGCGCCGGTGGCGGCAGCATCGTTTACAACGGCATCGACATCACCAACAAGAGCTCGCACTTCGTCGCCTCCAACGGCATCGCCCAGTCGCCGGAAGGCCGCCGGGTGTTCCCCGATATGAGCGTCGAAGAGAACCTGTTGATGGGCACCATCCCGATTGGCGCCAAGTACGCAGACGAAGACATGCAGCGCATGTTCGAGCTGTTTCCGCGCTTGCTGGAGCGGCGTAATCAGCGGGCCATGACCATGTCCGGCGGCGAGCAGCAAATGCTCGCCATCGCCCGTGCGTTGATGAGCCGGCCGAAGTTGCTGCTGCTGGATGAACCGAGCCTGGGCCTGGCGCCGATTGTGGTGAAACATATTTTCTCCACCCTCAAGGAGCTGGCGAAAACCGGCATGACCATCTTTCTGGTGGAGCAGAACGCCAACCACGCGCTGCGCTTGTCGGACCGTGGGTACGTGATGGTCAACGGCGAAATCCGCATGACCGGCACCGGCCAGGAACTGCTGGGTAATGAGGAAGTGCGTAACGCCTATCTGGGCGGGCACTGATCACGTACCCCCTCGGGGGCGCGTCTTTTGAATTTCGATACTGTCCCGATGCAGCGTCGCGTTCATCGCGGCTGAAACCGCTCCTACAGGTCTCTCGGCCCCTTGTAGGAGCGGCTTCAGCCGCGAGCTCTTAGCGCCCATGCGAGGGCAGCTGGAGCACACCAACCATGAACACCTTGCGTTTTTTCACCAACGCCGACGTCGCTCGCGCGCTGGATTACGCCCCCCTGATCGAAGCCCTGCGCACCGGCCTGGCCGCTGCCTGTGAAGCCCCTGTGCGCGGTTGCCACGACCTGCCGCACGACGCCAGCCTGCTGCATATGCCTGTGTGGCAGAAGGGCCAAGGCATCGGTGTGAAGTTGGTTACCGTATTCCCCCACAACAGCGCCCGCCAACTGCCCTCGGTGGCGGCGGTGTTCACCCTGTTCGATGATGAAACCGGTCAGCCGCTGGCACTGCTGGAGGCCTCGGAGATGACCGCACGGCGCACCGCCTGCACCTCGGCTCTGGCGGCCGACTATCTGGTGCGCCACGACGCCGAGCGGCTGCTGATTGTGGGGGGCGGCACCCTGGCTGCGCATATGGTGCGGGCCCATTGCTGCGTGCGGCCGTACCGGGAGATTCAGATCTGGGCCCGTAGCCCTGAGAAACTCTCTCCACTAGTGGCCCAGCTGCAGACCGAGGGCTTCCCGGTAAGCGCGAGCAGTGATCTGCAAACGAGCGTTCAGCAGGCCGACAGCATCACCTGCATCACCACCTCGCGCGAACCGCTGGTGCTGGGCGCCTGGCTGCAACCCGGCACGCACCTGGATCTGGTGGGCGCCTTTCTGCCGAGCATGCGTGAAACCGACTCGGCGGCGGTGGCGCGAGCGCGCATTGTTGTGGATACCCGCGATGGCGCGTTGCACGAAGCCGGCGATTTGCTGTTCGCCATTGCTGATGGGGTGATCAGCGAGCAGGCGTTGAACACCGAGCTCAAGGACTTACTCAACGGTCGGGGCCAACGGGCCGACGAGCAGGAAATTACCCTGTTTAAATCGGTCGGTTTCGCACTCGAAGACCTCATCGCTGCACGGGCCTTGTTGGCTCAGCATCCACAGGCCTGAACTGTCCCCAAAAGCTGTGGGGCAATCTGTGGGTAAGGTGGGCAAAGGTAGGATTGAGCCGCTATTCACGGGCCCTGTAGAAAACTGTAGGTTTTTTGTACAGGCGCTGTTTTTGCGTTGATTTCAACGTTAAAACAACGCCTTGGCAGCCCTTTGCGCCTGTAAGGCCGCCATGCGGGGTTAAACCCACAAGTTGCCCCCAACAACTGTGGGTAGTGTTGTGGATAAGCGCGGGAGCAATCGCCAGGCCCCAGCAAACACGCGCTGTTCAGCGCATTGCGCAGTAAACGACCAATCCCCTTGAACCCCGCCTAGCGGCACACACGTGCCCTCCACACAAGGGTTTTCCACCGTGCGCGGTGTTTTCCCCATAAAACAAAATTTGCTGTGGATGTAAGCAGAAAAACCTTGTGTATCGCCCCCGGTTTTGCCCACATCTCCGGGCTGTGGAAAAACTGTCCCCAAAACCTGTGGATAGTTCTGTGGGCAAAATGGGGAAAGGTGCGTTTGAGCCCGTAAATCCGTGGCCTGGCGAAATCTGTAGGTTTTTTGACCAATAGATTTTTTGCTCGCAAATCAGCGAATTACCTGGCTTCCAGGCCATTTGTGCAGTAGCTCGACGGAAAAACTAGCGGCCTGTGGATATAACCAGTGGTTTTGGGCCGCCTGTGCATATCAGGGTAAAACACGCCGCAAAAGCAAGGGTTTTTCGGCTGTGTATCCACAGTTTTCCACCGGGGCTCTGTGCAACTGTCCCCAAAAGCTGTGGGGCGTTCTGTGGATAAGGTGGGTAAAGGTGGCAAGGAGCCCCAATTGACGGGGCCTGGCGCAAACCGTGTGTTTTTTAACCAGACGTCCTTTATCGCATTAAAACAGTGAGTTATTCACTTTCCACGCGGGCATAGCCGCATTTTTACCCAGTTGCCCCCAAAGTCTGTGGGTAGAGTTGTGGATAACGGTGGGAGTACTTGGCGGGAGCCTTGCAGCACTAGGTGTGCGCGAAATCGTACAGGAATTGAGCAGGTGGGAATAAAAGCCGGGAGGGGCACTTATGCACAGCCGGGGTCAAACGATATTCGAGGTTTTTCAGCCGGTTAGTGACCGTTTTCTTGACCGGTTGATAAGTTATCCAAACGGCCTGTGGATCAAACTGTGGATAAGGTGGGCGTAAGCTGTGGGTCGTTGCCGTGAACTTTTTAGAGCGCGTTGTTTGCTCGTGCAAGAGCGTTGTGGTTTCTCGAGATTCTGGATCCCAGCCTGCGCAGGGATGACGGTGGAAGGTGCGAAAACCTCCGTCGTCCCAGCGCAGGCTGGGATCCAGGTGCGCAGATCCACAGGGGGCGGCCTTGTACACACTTGCCCCCAAACTCTGTGGGCAGAGTTGTGGATAACGCTGGGAGTACTACTCAGGAGCCGCGTGGCCCGTGGCCTGGCGAAATTCGTACGGTAATTGATCAATTAACCGTGCGTGCCCGTTACGGCACTTATGCACAGCCATCGTCAATCGATATTCCAGGCTTTTCAGCGAGTTAGCGCCGTAAGTTGCCGGGCGATCAAGAAGTTATCCCGTGTGCTTGTGGACGGAGCTGTGGGAAAGGTCGGCATAACCTGTGGATGACTACCCGTGAACCTATCCTGGCGGGCCTTGGGGAAAACTGTACGTTTTGTACCCAGAACCGCGTCCGGCGAGGTATTCAGGGCTGATTGGCGCCCAAAACAGTCGAGCGACCGAGCAATTGCAGGGCGCGGTCGGGGTAATCGGTAATTAGCCCCTGAGCGCCGATGTCGAGCAGATGGCGCATGGCGGGTTGCTCGTTGATTGTCCACAGGTGCACGGTGAGGCCGCGTTCCTGCGCGTCTTGAATAAGGCTCGCATCCACCACCATCGGCCCGCGTTTCTCGGGCACGGCCAGCACTTGGTAAGACGGCGACAACAGCCGCTCCAACCCCAGCCAGTGCAACACCACCAACAACTTGGCGGACGTGGGGCCGGCCCCGGTAGCTACGGTGGGGCAGTGCTCACGGAAGGCTTGCAGGCTGGGCTCGTGGAAACTGCTGACCACGGTGCGCTGCAGTTGATTGGCGGCGGTGAGCAATTGGCACAGTTGCTCGGCGGCGGCGGGATCGGCGTCTTTGATTTCGATCGACTTGGCGATATGCGGGTACTGCGCCAGTACCTCGGCAAATGCCGGAATGCGAATGCCTTGATTGCGATAGGGATAGCTTTCGCCGCCGTCGGCGGTCCATTGGTAGCCGGCGTCCAGCTGCTGCAATTGGGCAAGGTCCAGGTTGGCGACCAGGCCGCTGCCATTGCTGGTGCGCGCCACATCGGCGTCATGGATTACGGCGAGCTTCCCGTCGCGGGTGCGGCGCAGGTCCATTTCCAACATATCCACATCCAGCGCGGCGGCGCGCTCGAAGGCGAACAGGGTGTTTTCCGGCCACAAGCCCATGCCGCCGCGATGGGCGATCACCAGGGGCGCGCTGCCCAGGCTGGTCAAGGCAATCGGCGGAATGGCCGGTTTGCTCGTCAGCAGCAACACGCCAAGGGCGATGGCCAGCAGTAATACCGGCGCAAGGAGAAAACGAGCGACACGCAACATGGCAAGCATCCAAACCTGAAAGGGGCGTGCTGCGACTATGCCAAAGGTGTGCCAGCAAAACCGTGACAGCGACGGCTCTTGTGCACCGTGGCGCTTAGACGCTACCCAACCCTTGCCAATGCTTGGAGCCGATGAAGATAAAGCGCAGCTGCTGCGTCATCTTGGCTTGCGGGGTGAGGTGTTCGGGCAGCTCAACGGCTAGCGGGTCGATCAGCTCGGGCAGGGTGGCAAACACGGTTTTCACCACCAGGTCGGCAATCACCGCTTGAGCGGCCACATCCAGGTGCGGCAGCTTGGGCATATGGCCCAGGTCGCTCACCAGGTCGGCGGTAATGCCTTCGCGCAGTGCCCCGATGGCCTGACGCACGACTTTGGAGCCGCCGTACTGCTCACGGGCGAGAAACAGAAACTGCGAACGGTTGGCGGAGACATTGGTGAGGAAGATGCGCACCGAAGCGTCGATCACGCCACCCATCTGCATTTCGTTGTGGCGCACCTGGCGAATGGCTTCGCGAAAGGTTTCGCCCACTTCGGTTACCAGGGCCAGGCCCAGTTCATCCATGTCGGTGAAGTGGCGATAGAAACCGGTGGGCACGATGCCTGCGTGGCGGGTGACCTCACGCAGGCTCAGGCTGCCAAACCCACGGCCGCTTTCCATCAGATACCGCGCGGCATCGAGTAATGCCTGGCGCGTCTGCTGCTTCTGTTCGGCACGAGGTGACATGCGTGGCGCGGTTCCCTGCGTTGGTGTGCCGCGCACTCTAGCAAAAGCATTTGGTGGGCGTCGAACTCGTGCTAAACCTTGGTTCAGTGAACGAGTGTTGACTGAAACGGGTGGCTCTGGCAGTTTGGTGAACAGTTGTTCACCCAATGTGACATTCCCCAGGTGCGCTCCATGACCTTTATCCCTTTTGCGCTGGTGCGCCGCAGTGCGCGCTGGCTAGCGCCGCTGCGTGTGCTGGTGGCCCGTGGCTGGCTGCGCGAGGCCAGTGTCGACGCGGTGTTGGCCGTGCTGCACCCGGCCTGGCGGCTGAACCGGGTGTTCGCCCGCCTGCAGGCCCGCCGCTGGGTAGCGGACGATATGCTGGCCCTGACCCTCAAGCCCAACGGCAACTGGCGCGGCGCCGAGCCTGGGCAACATATCCAGGCGTATGTGGAAGTGGCCGGCGTGCGCCTCAGCCGCAGCTACAGCCTTACGGCGCTGAATGCCGATGGCAGTGTGGAAATTGCCATCAAGCGTCATGCCGGCGGACGTCTGTCCAATCGCTTGCTGGATTACCTGGCCGTGGGGGCTGTGCTGGAAATCGGCGAACCGTTCGGTGAATTGCACTGGCCGCACCAGGCTGAATCGGTGCTGTTGTTGGCCGCTGGCAGCGGCCTGACGCCGTTACTCGGCCTGCTGCGTAACGCCCTGCAGAAAGGCTTCAGCGCCCCGGTTGAATTGCTGCATTACGTGCACGACGCCGGCCAGCAAGCTTTTGCCGACGAGCTCAACGCGCTGCAGCAGCAATACCAGAACCTGCGGGTGCGCCCGATGCTCAGCAGCCAGTTGGGACGGTTTGCCCCGAACACGTGCACGGCAGCGGCGCCACCGAAGTGCTCACCTGCGGCCCCTATGGGTTTGTCACCAGCGTGCGCGAGTGGTGGGGCAGCAGCGGCGGCACCCCCCCCGTTCAAGCCGAATCATTTTCCCCGCCGACCCTGAATGGCGAAGCCGGCCATAGCCCCCTGCTGATGCGCTTTGCCCGCGCCCAGCAAGAAGTGCTCGGCGACAGCGCCCGCTCGCTGTTACAGCAAGCCGAAGCCGCCGGGTTGCGCCCGGCCCACGGCTGCCGTCAGGGCATCTGCGCCAGCTGCACCTGCCTGCTGCTCAGCGGTGTGGTGCGCGACTTGCGCAGCGGCGCACTGCTCAGCGAGCCCGGCCAGGCCATTCGGCTGTGCGTGAGCGTGCCGATGGGCGATGTGGTTGTGGATATTTAGGAGAGCCTTATGCGAGTTGACCGCCAGCTAACCCCTGCCGAACTGCAAAGCTTCGCCGCCGAACTTGACGACCTAGGCCGCCGCACCCGCGCCGATCTGGGCGAGGTGGACGCCCGCTATATTCGCCGCCTGCGCACCGTCATCCGCCTGTTTACATTCGCCGGCCGTGGCCTGCTGTTCTTCGGCTGGTTCCCACCGACCTGGCTGCTCGGCACCCTGCTGCTCGGCCTGGGCAAGATTCTGGAAAACATGGAGCTGGGCCATAACGTGATGCACGGCCAGTACGACTGGATGAACGACCCGGAATTCAGCGGCCGCACCTACGAATGGGATATCGCCGGCCCTTCGGATTTCTGGCGACATACCCACAACCATATCCACCACACCTACACCAATGTGTTGGGTATGGACGACGATATCGGCTACGGCGTGGTGCGCCTGTTTCCCGAGCAACGCTGGAAGCCGTTCTACCGTTGGCAGCCGCTGTGGGTAACCATCCAGGCGCTGCTGTTTCAGTACTCGGTAGCGGTGCAGCACCTGCGCTTGGACAAGGTCTACAAAGGCAAGATGAGCCGCGCCGAACTGCGCCCGCTGCTCAAGGTATTCACCGCCAAGATCGGCCGGCAGTGGTTCAAGGACTACCTGTTTTTCCCGCTGCTGGCGCTGCTGATTGGCGCCAACGCTTTCGCCGTATTGGCCGGCAATGCCGTGGCCAACTTGCTGCGCAATCTGTGGACCTTTCTGATCATCTTCTGCGGCCACTTCACCGAGCGTGCGGCCGTATTTCCTAAAGAGATTGTGGTCGATGAAAGCCGTGGCCATTGGTACCTGCGCCAGCTGCAGGGCTCCAGCAACCTCAGGGGCAGCAAGCTGTTTCATATCCTCAGCGGCAACCTCAGCCACCAGATCGAACACCACCTCTACCCGGACCTGCCGGCACGCCGTTATGCGGCGATGGCGGTGGAAGTGCGCGAGATCGCGCGGCGCTATGGGCAGACTTACAACTGCGGTTCGCTGGCTGCGCAGTTCGGTACGGTGATGCGGCGGATCTGGGTGTACCGGCGTCCCAATGTGGTGGAGCCGATGCCAGCAAGTTGAATCAATTGGCCATCCACTGAGTCGATAACTCTATAGCGCCAAACCAGGCCGTTGCCGAAGCCTGTGGACAATGGAGAGTTGTGGATGACGTTGGCCCGTAAGATTGTGCTTTGGTGCCTGGCCATTTTCCTGGCCCTGGTGGCGATTGTGCTGGTGGTCGTGGCCACCTTTGACTGGAACCGGGTGAAGCCGACCCTCAACGAAAAGGTCAGCGAACAGCTCGGCCGCCCGTTCGCCATCAACGGCAATCTGGCGGTGCTCTGGTCCCGCGCGCCGGAAGAGACTGGCTGGCGCTCCTGGCTGCCCTGGCCGCGTTTTGTGGCCGAAGACATCACCCTGGCCAATAGCGAATGGGGACAGGCACCGCAGATGGTCAGCCTGAAAAAAGTCGAGTTCCGTCTCGCCCCGCTGCCACTGTTTTTTCACACTGTCACCATTCCGCGCATCGACCTCACCGAGCCCACCGCCAGTCTCGAACGCCTGGCCGATGGTCGCAATAACTGGACCTTCACCCTGAAACCCAGCGACCCCAATGAGCCGCCATCGGAGTCGCCGTGGGTGATGGATATCGGCACCATCGGCTTCGACAAGGGCCAGGTGAACGTTGACGACCAGAGCCTGAAAACGAAGGTCGAACTGCTGATCGACCCGCTGGGCAAACCGGTACCCTTCGCCGAAATCGCCGGCAAGCCCAAGGCCGATCAAGCCGCAGAGCAGGGCGCCGCACCGCAGGACTATGCGTTCGGCTGGAAACTCAAAGGCCAATACAAAGGCCAGGCGTTGAGCGGTAACGGCAAGGTCGGCGGCCTGCTGGCGCTGCAAGACAGTCGCCAGCCCTTCCCGGTGCAAGCCAATGTGCAGATCGGCACCACCAAGGTGTCGCTGGTGGGCACGCTCACCGACCCGAAAAACTTCGGCGCCCTGGACCTGCGTTTGCAATTGGCCGGCACCAGCCTGGGCAATCTGTACCCGCTCACCGGCGTGACCTTGCCCGATACCCCTGCCTACGCCACCGACGGCCACTTGCGCGCCCAACT
This sequence comes from Pseudomonas sp. CC11G, assembly GCF_056174845.1. Classification (NCBI taxonomy): domain Bacteria; kingdom Pseudomonadati; phylum Pseudomonadota; class Gammaproteobacteria; order Pseudomonadales; family Pseudomonadaceae; genus Pseudomonas; species Pseudomonas sp. CC11G. Next base: position 93,786 of record NZ_JBWBZC010000003.1, on the reverse strand, counting down.
GCGTGACCCGGCCGGCATGCAATTTCACTACGAGCAATTCAACGGCTCGATTGGCGACAGTGATATCCATGGCGACCTGAGTTACGTGGCCGGAAAACCACGGCCCAAACTGACCGGCGTGCTGACCTCCAACCAGGTGCGCTTCGCCGACCTGGCGCCGCTGATTGGCGCCGACTCCAAGGCCGACCAGAAAGCCCGTGGCGTCACCAGCAACCAGCCGACCGACAGGGTGCTGCCGGTGGAAGAATTCCGCACCGAGCGCTGGCGCGACATGGATGCCGACGTGACCTTCACCGGCAAGCGCATCGTGCACAGCGAGAAGCTGCCCTTCAGCGACCTCAACGCCCATGTGCTACTCGACGACGGCAAACTGAGTCTCGACCCACTGCGCTTTGGCGTGGCTGGTGGGCAACTCAACTCCACCATCCGCCTCGACGGCAGCCGCACGCCCATGCAGGGCCGGGCGCAGTTGAGTGCGCGTAATTTCAAACTGAAAGAGCTGTTCCCCAACTTTGAACCGATGCAAACCAGCTTCGGTGCGTTGCAAGGCGATGTAGATCTGGCCGGTACCGGCAACTCGGTGGCGGCGTTGCTCGGCACGTCCAATGGCGATGTGCGCATGTTGATCAACGACGGCGCCGTCAGCCGCGAGCTGATGGAGTTGGCAGGGTTGAACGTGGGCAACTACGTGGTCGGCAAACTGTTTGGCGACAAGGACGTGAAGATCAACTGTGCCGCTGCCGATATGGGCGTGAAGGACGGGCTGCTGACGACGCGGTTGGTGGTGTTCGATACCGAGAATGCGTTGATTCATGTCGACGGCACGGCGAACTTCAAGACCGAGCAGCTGGATATGACGATTGACCCGCAGTCCAAGGGCGTACGGATTATTTCGCTGCGCTCGCCGTTGTATGTGCGCGGGACGTTCAAGAAGCCGGATGCCGGGGTGAAGACGGTGCCGCTGTTGGCGCGTGGGGCGGGGATGTTGGCGTTGGGGGCTATCGTTGCGCCGGTTGCCGGGTTGGTCGCTCTGGTGGTGCCGAGCGGGGGCGGTGATCAGGTGAATGAGTGTGCGCCGTTGTTGGAGAAGATGAAGGCAGGGAAGTTGTAGTGGCGCCTTTGGCGCGTTCTTTCCAGATTTGGCATTCTGCATTACCGCGTGCGCTGGGCGTTTTGTTTCGCGCCTTACGCGCGAGTCACTTTTAGCATCGCCCTAAAAGTAACCAAAAGGTCTAGCCCCCACCTTGGGTTTTCACTGCGTGAAAACTCCCCTCGCTCCATCGCTGCTCCGGGGGCACGCCACGACGGGCCGTCCCTGGCCCATCGTGCCTCTCGCGGCTTCCCTGCCGCTCAACCCCCTCCACAACGATTCCACTCGGCCGGCGCTCAAGGGGCGGGCAGATCAAGATCAAAAGCCAGATCAACAGCCAATCAACGGCCCCTCTCCCCAGCCCTCTCCCGCAAGCGGGAGAGGGGGCAAATCGGAGTGGATTTTTCGCCCTACTTCACCCCTCGCCCGCGTGCGGGAGAGGGGCCGGGGGAGAGGGGCATTTGATCTGGCTTTTGATTTGCCCGCCCCTTTAGCGCCAGGCCGAGCGTAGTCGTTGCGTAAGGGGTCGTAGCGGCCGGGAGCCGCGGAGAGGGCTGGGGCCATGGATGGCCCTCAGCCCGACCCCTGGAGCAGCGACGGAGCGAGGGAAGTCGGAGCGCAGCGCCGACCCCAGGTAGGGGCAAGCCGTTTTGGTTTCTTTTATGGCGACTGATAAAAGAAACTCGCGCGTAAGGCGCGAAACAAAACGCCCAGCACACGCGGTAAAGCAGACCCACCAAAGAACCAAACTCAAACGTTCCCCGGCAACACCGGCAACCGAGCCAACCGCGCCGAAACCCCCAACGCCCCAATAAGCAGCGCCCCAATAAACACCCCAACCCCCAACCACCCATAGTGATGCCAGAACACCCCACCCAAAGTCCCCGCCACACTGGACCCAAGGTAGTAGCAAAACAAATACATAGAAGAAGCCTGCCCTTTGGCAACAAAAGCCCGCCGCCCAATCCAGCTACTGGCCACCGAATGCGCGCCAAAGAACCCAAAGGTAAACAGCAGCATGCCAGCCAGAATCAACGGCACCTGCGCAAACATCGTCAGCAGCAACCCCACAAACATCAACACAATCACCGCCCACAACACCTTGCGCCGCCCCAGCTTGTCCGCCAGCGAGCCCACCCAGGCCGAGCTGTAAATGCCCGAGAGATACACCACCGACAACAACCCCACCACCGCCTGGCTCATGTGGTACGGCTCACCCAGCAGCCGATAGCCGATGTAGTTGAACAGCGTGACAAACGCCCCCATCAGCAAAAACGCTTCCAGAAACAGCCACGGCAACCCCTGGTCACGCAGGTGCAGGCCGTAGTTGCCGATCAGGTTTTTCAGGTTCAAGGGCGTCGCGCGAAAGTGTTTGCTCTCGGGCAGGATGCGCCAGAACAACAGCGCCCCCAGCAACGACATCACCCCCAGCGTGCCAATCGCCACCCGCCAGTTCACGAAGTCCACCAGCACCCCGGCAATCAACCGCCCGGCCATTCCGCCAATGGCATTGCCGCCGATATACAAGCCCATGGAAAGACCTATAAACCGCGGATGAATCTCTTCGCTCAGGTACGTCATACCCACCGCCGCCAACCCGCTTAGCGACAGCCCGAGCAAGCCGCGCATCAGCAGCACGCCATGCCAGGTCGGCATGCACGCGCTGGCCAGGGTGAACAGGGCCGCCGAGAGCAGTGAAATCACCATGATCTGTTTGCGGCCCAAGGCGTCGGAAATCGGCCCGGTAATCAGCAGCCCGATGGCCATCATGATGGTCGAGATCGACAGCACCAGGCTGCTCTGCGCGGCGTTGAGGTCGAATTCTTTCGACAGCACCGGCATCAACGGTTGCACGCTGTACAGCAGGGCAAAGGTGGCGAAGCCGCCGGCGAACAGGGCCAGTGAGGTGCGCACGAATTGCGGGGTGCCTTTTTCGATAAAGGCTTCGGTTTGTTCAACCGTGCTGACGACATCGGCCGCCGCATCACGGGCGGCGTCGATCAGAGCGGGGGAAGCGGAAGGGCGCACACAGACCTCGGGGGTTCTTGCTGGAAAAGCCATGTGCAAAGAATAGAGAGCGGTGTTTATTATCTCCAATATATTGTTCGTGTTGATTGATCTGTTCTACGACCTAATCGCCTGGAGAATCCGCCCATGGAATTGCGCCATCTGCGCTACTTTGCCGCCGTTGCCGAAGAGCTGCATTTCGGCCGCGCCGCTGAGCAACTGGGCATCTCTCAGCCGCCGTTGAGTCAGCAGATTCAGGCGCTGGAAGAAGAGATTGGCGCGCGCCTGTTCGAGCGCACCAATCGCCGTGTAGAGCTCACTGAAGCGGGGCGGCTGTTTCTCGATGAAACCCGGCAGATTCTCGCCCAGGTGGAAAAGGCCACGCAGATTGCCCGCCGCGCGCAGCAGGGCGAAATCGGCGAACTGAATGTGGGTTTTACCGCTTCGGCGCCGTTTACCTCGACCATCCCGCGCAGCATTTTCGCCTTTCGCCAGACCCACCCGGACGTGCACCTGAGCCTGCGGGAGATGAGCAGCAAGGAGGTGATCGAATCACTGCAGGAAGAGGCCGTGCAGGTCGGCGTCATCCGGCCTTTTCCGCTGCCGGACAACATCAAGGCCGTGGAGCTGTTCCGCGATCCGCTGGTGGCCGTCCTGCGAGCGGACCATCCCTTGGCGCAGGAAAACGAAGACGGAATTTCCATCGCGGCACTGGCCGACGAGCCCTTTGTATTCTTTCCGCGCAGTTACGGCACCGGCCTCTACGACCAGTTGATCGGTCTGGCGCGCAATGCAGGCTTTAGCCCGCGCATTGCCCAGGAGGCCAGCGAGGCGATGACCATTATTGGCCTGGTGGCTGCGGGGATGGGCGTGTCGATGTTGCCGGCGTCGTTCCGCCGTACGCGGGTGGACGGCGTGGTGTATCGCACCCTGCTGGATGAGGGGGCGACCAGTGCGGTGTGGCTGGTGGTGCGCAAGGATCAGCGCGCGCCGTTGGCGCTGGCGTTTGTGGAGCAGGTAACGCGGGAAGCGGCGGCACTTCAAGCCGGCAGAGGGGCAGCAGAAGATCAACAGCATCGAGGCTAAAGCCTCTCCCACCGGAACAGTTGCCGCCTGTGGAAGAGGCCTTAGCCTCGATTGTTTTCGGGCGTATTACTTGACCGAAGCCAACTGCGCCTTCAGCGCAATACCGGCCATGATCGCGCCAGCGTGGCACTCATAGTTGTCCGGGTTCTTGTATTCCACGCCCTTGTAGTTGCTGGCGATCTCGATCACCGCGTTGGCGCCGGCTGCCTTGGCCGCGTTGGCCAGTTTGATCACGGCCGATTGCATGGCCCAGGCGCAAGCTTCTTCGTCGCTTTTGCCGAAGGCGTTGGTTTTCTGGCTGGTGGTGATCTGGGGGTTGATCACGTTCACTTTGCCCGCAGGCTTCTTGCCGGCCATGTAGAACTTCACGGAGCCATCCAGCTTGCCAGCGGCGGTCGCCTGGGCGACTGCAGCTTCCAGCGGCAGGTAGTGGACGGTGTCGCGCGCCTGGCTGATACCGGGAATGGTGGCCAGCAACAGGGCTGCAGCGGCGGTGAGGCTTTTCAAGTGCATAGTCGTCTCCTTGACGGCGGTTGGGTGTTTTTTATCTGGGTGTAATCACTTCCAGCGGCGGAAGATCAACGAGGTATTGACCCCACCAAACGCAAAATTGTTGTTCATCACGAATTCGTTGTTCATCTGCCGCGGTTCGCCGCGCAGGTAGTCCAACTCGGCGCACTGCGGGTCAACGGTGTCGAGGTTCAGGGTGTGGATATAACGGTCGCTGTTGAGCATTTCGATGCTGAACCACGACTCCAGTGCCCCACACGCGCCCAGGGTGTGACCCAGGTAGCTTTTCTGCGAGCTGATGGCCATGCCCGAGCCGAACAGGCTGGCGGTGGCGTGGGTTTCGGCGATATCGCCTTGCTCGGTGGCGGTGCCGTGGCCGTTTACGTAGCCGATGGCGTGTGGGTCGAGGTTGGCATCTTGCAGGGCCAGTTCCATCGCGCCGCGCATGGTGACTTGCTCGGGCTTGGTGGCGTGCTGGCCGTCGGCGTTGCAGCCAAAGCCAACGATCTCGGCATAGATGGTGGCGCCGCGTGCCTTGGCGTGTTCCAGCTCTTCGAGCACCAGCATGCCGGCGCCTTCACCGATTACCAGGCCGTCGCGGCCGCTGTCGTACGGGCGCGGCGAGGTGTGCGGGGCATCGTTTTTCAGGCTGGTGGCGTACAGCGCATCGAACACCATGGCTTCGGTCGGGCACAGCTCTTCGGCGCCGCCGGCGAGCATCATGGGCAGGCGGCCGAACTTGATCGCTTCGTAGGCATAACCGATCCCCTGGCTACCGCTGGTGCAGGCGCTGGAGGTGGGAATCAGACGGCCTTTCAAGCCAAAGAAAATGCTGATATTCGCCGCCGTGGTGTGCGGCATCATGCGGATATACGAGTTGGCGTTCAGGCCGTCAGCCACCGAATTGAGCAGCATATTGCCGAAGGCTTTGATCTCTTCGGTGCTGCCGGTGGACGAGCCGCAGGCAACTCCCATGCGGCCATCGCGAATGCTTGCATCGTCCAGCAGGCCGGCGTGGGCCAGGGCTTTTTCCGCCGCCATCACCACCAGCCGCGACACCCGGCCCATGCTGCGCAATTGTTTGCGGTTCCAGGTTTTGGGTACTACGAAATCGTCGATGGGGCCGGCCAGACGGGTGTTCAGTTCGGCGAAGCGATCCCACTCATGCATGCGGCGAATGCCGCTCTTGTTGGCGCTGAAGTTGGCTTCGATGCTGGCCCAATCGCTGCCCAGGGATGTGATGCCGGCCATGCCGGTAACTACCACGCGTTTCATCAGCACAGGCCTCCATTGACCGCGAGCACTTGGCGGGTGATGTAGGCAGCTTCGTCCGACATCAAAAAGTTAACCGCGCCAGCGACTTCTTCCGGGGTGCCCATACGTTGGGCGGGGATCATCTTCATCATTTCTTCAATCGGCAAATCGTCGTCGAGCATGGCTGTGTCGATCAGGCCCGGCGCGACGCAGTTCACGGTGATCTTGCGTTTGCCCAGTTCGACGGCCAGCGCCTTGGCGGCGCCGATAACGCCGGCTTTCGAGGCGCTGTAGTTCACCTGGCCACGGTTGCCGATCATGCCGGAAACCGAAGTGATGCAGACAATACGCCCTGGCTTGCGACGACGAACCATCGGCATGACCAGCGGATGCAGGATGTTGTAAAAGCCGTCGAGGTTGGTGCGCAGCACCACGTCCCAGTCTTCTTCGCTCAATGCCGGAAAGGCGCCATCGCGGGTCAGTCCGGCATTGCACACCACGCCGTAATACGCGCCGTTGGCTTCGACATCGGCCTCGAGAATTTCCCGGCAGGCTGGGCGGTCGGCTACATCGAATTGCAGGATGCGCGCTTGCTGGCCGAGGGCGACCACTTCGGCTTGCACCGCCTCTGCGTCGGCACGGCCGCTGCGGCAGTGCAGCACCAGGTCGAAGCCGGCGCGGGCCAGACGCAAGGCGATGGCGCGGCCGATGCCACGGCTGGAGCCGGTTACCAGAATGGTGTCAGTCATGTGCGGGTTCTTCCAGATAGCTGGCCACGTGCGGTGGGCGGAAAACATTGAGGCGCGCCTCGGCATGAATGCCGGGGCCGGTCAGGTGGCATTCGAACACGCCCATGCCGTTGTCATCTTGCAACGAGCGCAGGGCGTGAATCTGCAACTCGGCACCCAGCGGAAACGCCTCGACATTGCATTGGTAATTACGCGTGCCGAGCAAAAAGCCCAGCTCCACCGGCAGGCCAACCTGACGCGCCTGGCAGCCGGCAAACGCGGCCACGCTTTGCGCCATCAGCTCGATGCCGACCCAGGCCGGCAAGCTGCCGTCGGGCTGGTTGAACAGGCCGCCAGCGCGCACCTGCAAACGGGTGGTGACTTCTTCGTCGGCGAAGCTCAGCACTTCGTCCACCAGAATCATGTCACCGGCGTGCGGGACCAATTCGGCAATCGGCCAAATCGTCATACGTCCACCTGCCCGAGGATCAAACTGATGTTGTTGCCGCCAAAGGCGAAGGAGTTGCTCATCATGCGGTGTGGGCCAGGGCCATTCAGGTGGGTGTTGCTATCGGTGAACGAGAGGGCGGGCAATTGGTCATCGCTCTGGCCATCCCAACTGTGCGGGGGCAAGCGTTTGGCGGCGAGGCTCAGCCAGCAGAAGGCGGCCTCCAGCGCGCCGGCTGCGCCCAGGGTGTGGCCGGTGAAAGCCTTGGTCGAGGAGCACAGCACGCCGGCCGGGAAGACGTTGGCCACGGCCAGGCTTTCCATGGCGTCGTTGTGTTGGGTGGCGGTGCCGTGCAGGTTCAAGTAGCTGATGTCTTCGGCGTTCAGGTTGGCTTTTGCCAAGGCCTGGCGCATGACGAATTCGGCGCCTTTTCCGGTGGGGTCCGGCGCAGAAATATGGTGAGCGTCGGAGTTGGCGGCGGCGCCGAGCAAGGCAATCGGTGCCGGCGTTTTACTCATCAGGAAGAGTGCGGCGGCCTCGCCGATGTTGATCCCACTGCGGTTACGCGAAAACGGATTGCAGCGCTCATCCGACAGCGCTTCCAGCGAGCCAAAGCCATTGAGCGTCAGCTGGCACAACGAATCCACGCCGCCACACAACACGGCATCGCATAGGCCGCTATTGAGCAAACGCTGCGCGCTCAGCAGTGCGCGGGCGCTGGAAGTGCAGGCGGTGGAAATCACATAGCACGGCCCGGCAAGATCGAGCTGCGCGGCGAGAAACTCGGCCGGCGCGGCCAGTTCCTGTTGGCCGTAGTCGTAGCTGTCGGGAAACACGCCATCTTGCAGATAACGGCGGATGCCTTGCGTGGCTTCATCGATGCCGGTGGTGCTGGTGCCGAGCACCACGCCGATACGGGCACGGCCATAGCGTTCGATTGCCTGCTGAATATCGCCCTCGATCTGCTGCGCGGCGGCCAGCAAAAGTTGGTTATTGCGGGTGTTATGTGCCGTGCTCACGCCGTGCAAAACCGGTAACTCGGCCTGCACCGCGCCCACCGGCAACGGGCGCTCCGGCACCCAGCCGGCTTGCACCTGCATGCCGCTGGTGTCGCCGGCAAACAGGCGCTCGCTCACCTTGAGTTTGTCGTTGCCCAGGGCGCACAGCAGGCCCAGGGCATTGAGGTAGGCAGTCATGGCAACATCTCGACGCGGTAGTTCGGACCCGCTTGGGTGCGAAGCTGGAAATTCATGGGCTCTTCGTAAATCACCTGCCAACGCGTACCGGCGCTTTCGCGTAACCAGCGCTGTTGGCCGTGTTGCTGCCAATCGGCGCCGGGGTAGTGCGCGGGCACCTGTTCCGCCGGGGTAAAGGCGAACAGCAAGGCGGCGAACAGTTCGCGCGCCTCGGGGTTGGGCGGCAGCAGGCCGTCATTCTGCCACTGGTTGCCGGTGAGCAGTTGCCGGGCCAGCGGAATGCCCATTGGGTCCATCAGCGACCAACGCAGCGCCGGCCCTTCCTGTTGCACCACCAAGAGCCAGTCTTGCGTCTGCCCAGCCTGTTCACGCTGCACATGCAATTGCATGGGCAGGTCCAGGCGCGGCGGTGTTTCCGGCAGCGGCGCTTGCTGGGCGCAGGCGCTCAGCAACAGCAGCAGGAAGAGGGGCAGTAGTCGGCTTATCACAGGGGCATTCACAACGGTTTGCGCACAGCAGCGTTAACCAGGGTTTCATTGCGCAGGCCCACGGCCTTGGGCTTGAGCAGCTTCCAGCGCTCCAGCAACCCGAAGTCGCTGGAACGGCTCCACCACAGGTACGGGTAGGAGACATTCTCTGGGCCGAATTCAAAGCCCTGGTCACGCAGCATCTGCAAATATTCCTCGGCGGTACGCTGCACATGCATGGGGTGGCGGAACAGCCAGCGGATCACCCACGTATCGATGTAGTACTTGGTCGACTCGGCAAACAGCAGCCAGCCACCGGGTTTGAGCACCCGCCAGAACTCGGCCAGTGCCGCTTCCTGTTCCACCAGGTGGTGGAAGGTCTGGTGGCAAAACACCACGTCGACGCTGGCGTCCGGCAGCTGGATCGACGCGCAGTCGCTGCTGTGCAGCTGCACCGCCAAGCCTTCGCGTTCAGCTTCAGCGCGGCTCATCACCAGGCTGTGCGGGTCGGCATCCAGGCCCAACAGCTGGGCCGGGGCAAAGGCGTTCTGCAACAGGCGAAAGGACTTGCCCTGGCCGCAGCCGGCATCCAGCAGCACCGCGCCTTCGGGCAGCGGTTGTCCGAGCAGGTTTTTCAGGTCGTTGATCGCCACGCGCAGCACATGGTGCTGCCATACGTGGCTCTGCAGAAACCAGAAGCCGAAGCGGGTTTCCTCGACGTACTTGTTGCCCGCCGGGTTGTGGGGCACGGGCTGCATCGGTGCATTCATGGCGTCCCTTCCTGTCTGGTTACGAGGTGGCGCAAAGCTCGGCCAATACCCGCAGGCGGCGCTTGGGCTCGGCGACGTAGGGGTTTTTCAGGTCCCACGCGTAGCCTGCAAGAATCGAGCTGATCATGCGGCGAATTTCCGGCGAGCTGCCGCGATGGTAGATCACGTCCTGGAAGCTCTCGTCGTACCAGCCTTCCACATACGCGCGGAACGCATCCACGCCGCGCTTCAGTGGCGCGGCGAATTCCACTTCCCAGTCCACCGTCTCGCCATTCAACTGACGATTGAGCAAACCGGCAGCCATGCTCGCCGACCGCATGGCGATGGTGACGCCGGAGGAGAACACCGGGTCGAGAAATTCAGCGGCATTGCCCAGCAGCGCAAAGCCCGCGCCGTGCAAGGTTTTGACGTTGGCCGAGTAGCCACCGAGGCTGCGCACCGGGGTGTCCCACACGGCGTTCTTGATCAGGTTGCCCAGGCTTGGCGTCTCGGCGATAAAGCTGCGCAGCGCAGCTTCCAGGTCTTCCGGGCGGCCCTGGTAGCGCTCGCTGGAGGCGACTACGCCCATCGAGCAACGGCCGTTGCTGAACGGGATCAGCCAGAACCATACGTCACGCATGGTCGGGTGGGTGGTCACGAGGATTTTTTCGCGGTCGAAGGTCGCGTCGTCGATGCGGTCTTCGATATGGGTAAATAGCGCCTGGCGCACCGGGAAGGCCGACGGCGCTTCCAGATCGAGCAAGCGCGGCAGCACGCGGCCATAGCCGCTGGCGTCGAGCACGAAGTCAGCCTGCACCTGGTACTCGCTACCATCCAGACGGCGCACGGTGGCGGTCGGTTTGGCGCTGAAATCGGTGGCGATGATTTCTTCTTCGTAGCGGATTTCCACGCCCTGCAATTCGGCCTGATCGGCCAGCAGTTTGTCGAAGGTGGCGCGCTGCACCTGGAAGGTCCAGCCCTTGCCTCGGTGAATTTTTCGCGGAAGTCAAAATGCGTACGGCGCTCGCCCCAGGCAAATGCGGCGCCGTTCTTGCGCTGGAAACCAGCGGCTTCGACGGCCTCGAGCATGCCGGCTTCTTCGACAAAATCCAGGCAGTGGGCCAACAGGCTTTCGCCGATCGAGAAGCGCGGGAATTGCTGGCGCTCGATGATCAGCACGTCGTGCCCGTTGCGTTTGAGCAAGGCCGCGGCGATAGCACCCGACGGACCTGCGCCAATAACCAGAACGCGGCGCTGTTCCACTTCAAGCGACACCATGGGACCTCCTTGTAGGCGAAAAAATACGGCGTTTACCCACACCCAACAGTGCCGGCAACAGGGTAGAAAACAGGCTCATCAGCAGCAGGCTGAAATAGGTCAGGGCGTCGATCAGTTGCAGTTGCAGCAACAGGTTGAGGAACACCACTTCGGTCAGGCCGCGAATATTGAGCAGCACACTTTCCGACCATTTCAGACGCTGGCTGGCACCGGGCATGGCCCAGTGCAAACCGAGCCAGCTGCCGAGCAGTTTGCTCAACACCGGCAGCATCAACAGGGCTCCCAGGTTGAGCCAGGAATAGCTGTCGCCGATGCCGTGAAAATCCACCCGCAGCACGCCGCAGGTAAGAATCAGCGGAATGGCCAGGCCGTTGAGCAGCAGCTTCCACTGGCGCGCCGGCAGGGGCAGGGCGAAGGGTTGTTTCAGCCAGGCCAGGCACAGCATATAGCCGATGCCAAACACCAGGGCATTGAGCTTGAGCTGCTGGAACACCAGCATCAGGGCGAAGAACGGCAGGCTGTAAAACAGCGCGTGGCGCAGGCGTAGCAGCTTGTGCAACACCAGCGGCAACGCGGCGGCGAGCACCGGCCACAGCAGGGTATGCGGGTCGGCGCTGCCTTGCGCCAGGCCGAACAGGCTCCAGCACATCAGGTCCATCAGAATGGCCGCGTGCAGCAGGCGTTTGATGCCTTCGGGCGGGTACTGAATGTTCTGCAAATACAAAAACAGCACCGGAATCGCGGTGATGGAAAACAGCAGGCCGATGCCAATCGCGCTCAGCCAGCTGCGCTCACCGGGCAGCAACCACAGCGCCGCCGCCAGGCCCGCCAGCAGCGGCACGAGAAAACTCGGCAGGGCGATTTTCAGGCTGGAACTGCTCACCTCAAGGTCGACCACATCGCTGAGGATATAGCCCAGCAGTAGGGCGAAACTCAGGTTGTACAGCAGGCTTAACCAGGTCGGTGCCAGCAGGTCTTTGGCAGTCAGTTGCCAGTGCGGCTCCACCCAGCCGAGCAGCAGCGCAGGAATGGCGATGCTCGCCACCAGCAGTTGGCCGACGATGGGAATCAGGCGCTGACGGCCGAGTAGCGCAACGGCGCCGTACACGGCCAATGCCAGTAACCAGAAGACAATAACGTTCACGGCAGATGTTCCTTATCCGGGTGGCTGTCGTGTTCACCCGCCCAGGGCGACAGCAGAAAACTGAAGGTCAGACCGATGCTGATGGTCAGGCCAAAGTTACTCACCGCAGGCGTGCTGGACAGCGCCAACAGACCAAAGGACAGCCAGGTGGTCAGCGCCGACAGCAACGTCCCCAGCAAACTGGTGGCCGCACCGCCCACCCGTTCACGCATGATGATCGCGTAGTCCACGCCGATGGCCGTCACCAGAAGCAAACCGAACAGGCTGAACAGCGTCAGCGGCTGGCCCAGCCAACCGAGGCTAGCCAGGCTGGCCAAGGCGGCGAGCAGCGACACCGCCAATACCCGCGCCGCGCCGCGCGGGCCGAACGGCAGGCAGAGCAGGGCGAAAATCAGCAGGCAGGAAGCCAGTTTCAATTCTGCCGCGCTGATCTGCGTGGCGGCGAACAGGCGGTTCAACTGGCCCAGGCGGTCCACCAGTTTTACCCCCGGCAACCCGTCTGCCTGGGCCGCCAGCAAATCGGTGTTGCTCAGGCCCTGCAGGCTCACCAGCCCAGCCACCTGGCCGTCGCCGTCGCTGCCCAGCCACAGGTTGCGCCACGGCTCGCCGAGGGTGCCGGCCAGGCTTTGTTCGATGTTGCGATCCGGCAGGGCCTGCAGCTGACGCACTTCTTCCTGCACCTGCTCGCGGGTAACGCCAAGCGCTTGCAGGGCCTCACTGGCCGCCGGTACTTGATCGAGCGACGCACGCAGGCTGGCCTGTTCGGAGGCCGGCGCTACCAGTTGGCTCAGGGCCATATAGTTTTTCAGCTGGCCGCCGGCAATCAGCGTATCCAGACGTTCGCTCAGCACCTGCTGGCGCTGCAGCAGTTGCTCTTCGTCTTTGCCGCGCACCAGGTAGAACTGGCTGGTGGGCTGAAAGCCGATGATTTTGCTGATGGCTATCGACTGTTGCAGCAGCGCCGGCGGCGTACTGGCCCACTGGCGCAGGTCGTCTTTGTGCTGGAGCTGGAAAACGCCTGCGGCGCAGAACAGCAGAAAAATCAGCAGCAGCCACGGCGTGCCTATACGCAGCAAAAGCCGGCGGCGCCAATCGAGCAGGCGCTCGGCCAGGCCATACGGTTTGTTCCACGGCACGATCTGCACCTTGCCCAGCAAAGCCGGCAACAGGCACACCGCACACAGGTAGGAACCGAGCAGCCCGGCCGAGGAGAAAATCGCCACCTGGCTCAGCGCCGGGAACGGCGTAAAGGCTAGCGCCAGGTAACCGATGACATTGGTGGCCAGGCCCAGGCTCAGGCCGAGGAAGGTGGCGCGCAGAGCTTTCCAACTGTTCCACGGTTGCAGCGTCCAGCTTTTGGACAGCAGGTGCAGCGGGTAGTCGATGGCCACGCCGATCAGGCTGGCGCCGAGCACCAGGGTCAGCACATGGATGGTGCCGAACACCGCCACCGTCGCGGTCAGTCCGGCGAGCACGCCGATGGCGGCCGGCAGCAAGGCCATCAGCACGCGCATCCGGCGGAAGGCCAACAGCATCAGCAGCAAGGCGCCGACGCTGGAAATGCTGCCCATAAAACTGATTTCACTGGTGGCCTGGCGCTGGCCGTGGGCCGAGTACAGCAGGCCGCTGCTGGCGAGCAGTTCGCCGCCTTGCGCTTCGATGTCGGTGCGGGCGTTGGCCACCAGGGTTTCCACCGCCAGCGGCAGGTTGCCGTCGAAGGCATCACCGCGGGTGCGGGCGCGCAGCAAGGCCCAGGTTTTGCCTTCGCTCTCGGCCAGCAAGGCGCCGCTCAGGTCGACCTGCACGTTATGAAAATGCGGCAGGCTTTTTTCGATGCGTGCGCCCAGGCCTAGCCAGTCCTGTTCGGTGCTGAGCAGGCCTTGGCTGTGGAACGGATCAAAGAGGTCTTGCACGCGGCGTTCGACAAAGGCGCGCGGGTCTTGCTGAAGCAGCTGGCGGTCCGGGGTGTCGAGCAGCGCCAGGCGGCTGTCGAGCAGTTGCTGGCGCAGTTGGGCGAGGTCGTAGTTGACGTCCCATTGCACCTTTTCAAACAGTTTTTCCTGCTGCCATTGCGCGCCGATCACGGCGGCCTGGCGCAGGGTTTTCTGCCGATCGGGAAAGCTGATCAGCAACACCAACTCGCGGTTCAGCGGCTCGGCGATGATCTTTTCCGCGCGCTGTTCCAGCACATCCGGCGTGTCGCTGGGCACCAGCTCCAGCAGGTTGGCGGAGATCGGCGCGCCCGCGCGCCATTGCCAGGCGGTGAGCGCCAGCAAGGCCACCAGGGCGACGGTAAAGAGCCGTGGGCCCCAGTGCTCAATCCGCGAAAGCATGACGGTCCGTGTCACTGAGCTGGCTGTCGGCGTGGCTGTCGGTCAGGCGTAGCACCGTGCTGTCGCCCTGGGTTTCGCGCAGTTCGATTCGCGCCACCTGCTCGCCACCGGAAATCTGGATAGCGGTGAATATCTGCTTGAGCAGCAGGCTGCGCGGCACCAGGTCGAGCGTCCAGGCGTTGGCTTCGCCGGTTAGTGTCAGCTCGAAGTCCTGGCGCAGGCCGCTGCTGTCGCCTTTGAGCACGGCGAGAAACAGGCGGTTTTGCTGCGCGCTGGCGTTCTGTTGCGGCACCTGCTGCCAGCCTTGCGGCGTGCGTTTGGCGATGCCGTTGCCGTCGATGCGGTAGTCCTGTTGCAGCGGTTTTTCCAGCAGCCAGAGCAGGCCGAGGTCGCGGCTCAGCACAAACTGGCCGGTGCTGGTCAGCGGCTTGGGCAGCGCGCGCAGGTGTTTTTCCTGAATAAACGGGCCACGCACCACGGCGGGTTTGGCCAACTGGGCGGCCAACTGATCGAGGTCGAACGCGTGCGCCAGTGGCGCTAGCGCCAGGGTCAGCAGCAGGGCAAGAAAGCGTTTCATGCGATGGCGCGCTCCACGGCTTGAACGAACACGGTGGGGGAGGCCAGCTGCATTTCCAGGCTGGCGATTTCCACAGCCACCTGCACGCTGCTGGCGCGGGTCATGCGCTCGCCCGTTGCGGCATCGGTGATCAGGTAATTGATCTTCAGGCGGTTCTCCCACTCCACCAGATCGGCACGCACCGTCAGGCGCTGGCCGAACTTGGCGCCGCGCATGTAGCGCAGCTGCAGGTCGATGATCGGCCAGGCGTAACCGGCGTCGCGCATGTTGGCGTAGTTATGACCGATCTTGTCCAGCAGGGCGCAGCGCGCCACTTCCAGGTATTTGACGTAGTGGCCGTGCCAGACCACTTCCATCATGTCGACGTCGAAGAACGGCACGAGCACTTCCACCTCGGCCTGAATCACCCCATTGCTACGCATACAGGCTCCAATGGCGGCTGCGGATGCGGGTCAGGCACAGGCGCAGTTCACGCTCCAGCGCGCGGTCTTCGATCACCGGCGGGAAGTCTTCGCCCAGTTGCTGGTGCATGGCGGCCAAGGACGGCGGCAGCGGCCGCGCGTCTTCTTCGTGGCCACGCAGCCATACGCCCTGATTGGCGGCGATGAGGGTGGCGGCGGCCACCTGTTCGGTCAGCTCCAGGCTGCGCAGGGCATCGCGCGCGGCGATGGTGCCCATGCTCACTTTGTCCTGGTTATGGCATTCGGTGGAGCGCGAGAACACGCTGGCCGGCATGCTGTTTTTCAGCGCCTCGGCGGTCCAGGCACTGGCGCCGATCTGCACGGCCTTGAAGCCGTGGTTGATCATGGCGGTGTGCGCCGGTGCGCCGGAGAGGTTGCTCGGCAGGCCGTGGTTATAGCGGGTGTCGACCAGCAGGGCGAGCTGACGGTCGAGCAGGTCGGCGACGTTGGCCACCAGGTTTTTCAGACCGTCCATGGCAAAGGCGATATGCCCACCATAGAAGTGCCCGCCGTGCAGCACGCGTTCGGCTTCGGCGTCGATGATCGGGTTGTCGTTGGCGCTGTTCAGCTCGATTTCGATGAACTGGCGCAGCCAGCCCAGGCTGTCGGCCAGCACGCCGAGCACGTGCGGCGCGCAGCGCAGCGAGTAGCGGTCTTGCAGGCGATGCAGCGGCGCGGTCGGTGCGTCGATGGCCAGGTCTTTGCGCAACCAGGCGGCCACCTGGGTTTGCCCCGGATGCGGCTTGGCGGCAAACAGGCGCTCGTCGAAGTGCTCCGGGTTGCCTTGCAGTGCGACGACGTTCAGCGCGGTGATGCGCGTAGCCAGTTGCAGCAGGTAGTCGGCGCGCGAATACGCCAGGCATGCCAGGCCGGTCATCACGGCGGTGCCGTTCATCAAGGCCAGGGCTTCTTTCGGGCGCAGGGTCAGCGGTTGCCAATCCAGCTCGGCATGCACGTCGGCAGCGCTGCGCACTTCACCTTTGTAGAGCACGTCGCGCACGCCGGTGAGGGTGGCGGCCACATAGGAGAGCGGGGTCAAGTCGCCGCTGGCGCCCACCGAGCCTTCTTCGGGAATCAGCGGCAGAACGTCGTGGTCGAGGAAGGCTTGCAGGCGTTCCAGCAGCTCAACACGCACACCGGAAACGCCCTGGCACAGCGACTGCAACCGCGCCGCCAGCACCGCACGGGTGGCTACCGGGTCGAGCAGTTTGCCCAGGCCGCAGCCGTGGAAGGTGAACAGGTGTTGCGGCAGGGCCTCCACATGCTCCAGCGGCACGGCCACCACGCAGGAGTCGCCGTAGCCGGTGGTGACGCCGTAGATCACGCCTTCCTTGTCCAGCAGCGAGTCAAGAAACTGCGCGCCTTTGGCAATGCGCTGGCGGAACGCGCTGTCGCTTTGCAGGGCGGTCGGGCTGCGTTGTTCGGCCAGGCTGACCACTTGCTCGATGCTAAGCGGTTGGGCGCCGAACACGACGGTGGGGGCGTGCGTGTTAGTCATGGGCAATCCAGAAAGGGAAGAAGTTGAACCATTGCTGCGGCGCCTTGAGGCAGTAGTGCGCCAGCCGCTCGGCATACGCTTGGGCGTGGCGCTCGATCACCTGGTCGCGTTCGCTTCGGCGCCATTCAATGCGCTCGGCGAAAGGTTCCAGGGTGACCTGGTAGCGGCCGTTGAGTTTGAGACAGAAGAGCAAATTGATCGGGCATTGCAGCAGGCCGGCCAACAGCCACGGGCCTTGCGGCAGTTCGGCCGGGGCACCGAGAAAATCCACCCGGGCGCGGCGCCCGCCATGCAGCGGCACGCGGTCGCCGGCAATCGCCAGCCACTCGCCGCGCTCCAGGCGCTGGCTAAGTTGCAGCATGATGCCAGCGTCCAGCTCGCTGACCTGAATCAGGCGCAAATGGGTGGCGCCGGCCTGGTTCAGCAGGCGGTTGAACTGCTCGGCGTGCTTGGTGTGCACCAGCACATTCATCTGCACTTTCTCGCCGAGTTCGGCCAGGGCGCGACAGACTTCGAGGTTGCCCAGGTGCGCGCCTACCAGCATCTGCCCGCGTTTTTCGCGGTGCAGCTTGCCGCGAATATCGTCGGCGTCGAGCAGGGTGATCTGCTCCAGCCCCAGGCGCCCGCTCCACACATCGAGCTTGTCGAGCAGGGTGTCGGCGAAGGCCATAAATTGGTTGAACACCGAGCGCCGGGTTGGCTGCAATTCAGACCGCCCGCTCCAGCTGGCCAGGCGCTGCTGGTACTCGCGCACGCTGTGCCGCGCACTGCGCCCGGCCACATAGAAATACAGCACGATCACATGCAGCAGCGGGCTCAGTACGCGGCGCCCGAGGTTGCGCGCCAGCCATGCTGTCACGCTCATCAGCAGGTAGCTGCCGCGCTCGTTGTGCTTGGCCCAGTGCTCGCTGCTCATGCGAACACCCTCTTGGCCAGAATGACCGGCGAGCGCCAGAGCATGCCGAAGAACAGTTTGGCGTGCATTTTCGAGATCAGCACGTTGTCCAGCAGCAGGCGGAAATGCGACAGGCCGTCCTGCGGGTAATGCACCTTGATCGGCAGCCAGCTCATGGGTTGGTTGCGCCAGCTCAGGCGCACCAGAATCTCGGTATCAAAATCCATGCGCTTGCCGATGTTCACCGCGTTGATCAGCGCCAGGGTCGGCGTCAGCGGGTAGATGCGAAAGCCGCACATGGAGTCGCGAATTTGCAGCGACAGGCTGTTGATCCACACCCACACATGGGTGAGGTAACGGGCATACAAACGGCCCTTGGGCACGCTGTGGTCGTACTGTGGATAACCGCAAATCAGGGTGTTGGGTTGCGCGGCGGACTGCTGCAGAAAAATGCGCAGATTTTCCAGGTCGTGCTGGCCATCGGCGTCCACTTGCAGCGCATGGCTAAAGCCCAGATTGGCCGCTTCGCGCAGGCCGGCCATCACCGCGCCGCCTTTGCCCTGGTTGACCGGCAGATGCACGACATAGGTGTCGGCCTGCTCGCCCAATTGGTCGATTACCACGGTGCATTCCGGGCTGGAGGCATCGTTGACCAGCACACACGGCAAGCCAGCGGCGCGCAGGGCGTCCACCACGGCGGGCAGGGCGTGCTCGTGGTTGTACACGGGAATCACGGCGCACACGCGGTGCGCGGCTGGGGCGTCAGGCAACGACACGCGCGGCCTCCAGCAGAATGCGCCCAGACGAGCAGGCAGCCTCGCCATTGCGGTAGCTGAAATACAACTTGCCGCGCTCGGCATCAAACCGCAGGTGCAGTTGCAGGCGGTCACCGGGGCGGGCCAGTTGCTGGAACTTCAGCACTTCCATGCCGCAGAACCGCGGCGGTAAATCCATCAGGCCATGGGCCAGGGTTTGCGCCCAATCGACTTGCACCACACCAGGCAGAATCGGCGTTTTCGGGAAGTGGCCGCTGAAGTGCGCGAGGTCCAGTGGCACGTCCAGCTCCAGGTGCCACTCGCCGTTTTCTTCGCGTTGGCTGACCACTTCCGGCAGCAGCGTGCGCGGTGCGTAAAGCGCTTGTTCCAGCACCGCCTGGGGCAGCTTGCCCTGGGCATTGAGCGGCAGATGACGCACCAGCCGCCAGCGACGTGGCAGGGCCAGCGCAATGCAATGCGGGCTCAGGTGCTGACGCAGGCTGTCGGTAACGGCGCGGCGCCCTTGGTTGCGCAGGGCATGCAGGCCGGCATCGTTCAGGGCGACCAGCGCGCCGAGGTAGGCGCGTTTGTCTTGCACCACGCCAAAGCGCGCGTCCGCCACCCACGGGTGACTGGCCAGCGCCTGCTCAAGCATGGGCAGGGAGATGCGTTTTTCTTCCAGTTTGACGATGCGGTCCAGGCGCCCGAGCAGCTCGAAGCGGCCGTCAGCGTTAAGCGTGGCGCCGTCAGCGGTCTGCTCGGTGTGGCCGGGGGCGAGGTACGGCGAGCGGATAAACAGCGCGCCTTCATCGTTCAAACCCACCTCGACATCGGCAAACGGCTGCCACAGCGAACCGCCCTGACGCCAGGCGATGCCGCCGGTTTCCGAGCTGCCGAAGATTTCGGTCGGCACCTGGCCGAGCAAGTCGCCCAACTGCGCCGCCGTGTCGGCCGGCAGCGCGCCGCCGGAGGAAAACACCCGACGCACCCGCCCCAGGGCTTGCCAGTCGAGGTTGTCGCCCATGCGCTTGAGCAGCGCCGGGCTGGCGATCCAGGCGAAGTTTGGCTGGGCCAGGCTCCAGCGTTGCAGGTCTTCCGGAAACGGCTGGGCGCGGCGGATAAATACCCGGCCGGCACACAGCGGCCACAACACGCGGAATAGCAGGCCATAGATATGCTGCGCGGCCACGCTGCCGACGATCACCGCATCGCCCAGTTCCTCGCCCCACAGCGCTTGCAGACCAAGCACTTCAGCGTGCATCTGGCGCAGGGTTTTATCGATCAGCTTGGGCTCGCCGCTGGAGCCGGAGGTGCACAGCGTCAGGCCGATGAAATCGAGGTCCAGCTCGGCCGCTGGCAGCGGTTCGGCATACAACTCGGCCAGGCGTGCATCGCCGTCCTGCTCACTTATCCACAGGTCGACATGCGGGGTCAGGCGCTCGCGGCTCTGCGCCTGCAAGTCGGCCGGCAGCAGTACACGCACGCCGGCACGCCAGGCGCCGAGCAGGGCAATGGCCAGCTCGCCGCTGTCTTCCAGGTGCACCGCCAGGTTGCGAACGCCGCGCGCTTGCAGGCCGGCGGCCAGGCTTAGCGCCTGTAGGCAGAGGTCGGCATGGGACAGCGCCGGTTCAATCGTGACCGGGCGCGCCAGCGCAGGGCTGAGCAGGTGTTGCAGGTCAATCCACTTACTCATACATGGCCTCGCACACGTTGGCGCACCAGCCATTCACCGGCGAACAACATGCCCATCAAAACGTAGGAAATCACCCCGGTGTACAGCGTCCACCAACTGATGGGTGCCCACAGGGTCAGCGCGCTCACCAGCACGGCATTGAACAGAAAGAAACCCACCCACACTTTGGTCACCTGCCGCGTGTAGGCAATCGCCACCTCGGGCAACTCCGGCTCGCGCAGGCGCGCCAGGCGCTCCACCATCGGCGGGCCGAACTTCAGGCTCAGGCCGAACAGAGCCAGGCCAAACAGGCTGATCAGCGCCGGGTACCAGCGCAGCAGGGTAGGGCTGTCGACCACACCCAGCAGCACACAGAAACTCAAGGCGGCGATGGCCATGCCGCGGCTACCCGGCTTGTTGCCCTGAGTTAAAAAGCGCGCCAGCCACAAGCCACCCAGCAGCAACGCGAAAAAGCGCGGTGCCAGGTGTTGGTGGCCGTAATACACGGCAAAGGGGTAGGCGAGCCCGGCCACCAGCAGCACCAGGCCAATCAGGCGGTTCATACCCGGCTCATCAAGCGGCGGGAGCGTTGACCAGGCGGAAGACCGCCTCGACCACGTCACCGACCGTACGCACGGCCTTGAAGTCTTCGGCGGCGAGTTTCTTGCCGGTTTTGCGCTTGATGTGGTCGATGAGATCGACCGCGTCGATGCTGTCGATTTCCAGGTCCTGGTACAGGTTGGCTTCCAGGGTTACGCGCTCGGGTTCGAGTTCGAACAGTTCAACCAGCGAGTCGCGCAGGGTGCTGAAAATTTCGTCACGGTTTTGCATGGTGTTCTCTCTTACGCGGCTTGCTGTGCGGACACGAACACAGCGAGGCTGGCCACGTTGGCAAAATGCTTGCGGGTGTCTTTGGCATCGGCGTCGATCTTGAAACCGAAGCGCTTCTGAATGGCCAGGCCCAGTTCCAGGGCGTCTACCGAATCCAGCCCGAGGCCTTCGCCGAACAGGGCCATGTCGGCGTCGATATCGTCGGGGCCGATGTCTTCAAGGCCCAGGGCCTCGATGATCAGGTTTTTAATCTCTAGCTGCAGATCGCTCATCTTTGGCGAGCTCCTTAATAAAGTGGTGGTGCAGGTGTTCGTTCAGCTTGCGCGAGGCGATAGGCGCCGAACTGTGCGCGCTGAACTGCTGCGGGTCGATATCCTCGCCGACGCGCATTTCAAAGTGAAAGCGCCGCGACGGAATGCGGCACCAGGGCTCGGCCTTGGTCAGGGTGGTGGGGGTAACGCTGATCACCACCGGGGTAACGATGCGCGCGCCGCGCAGGGCAATGGCCGCTGCGCCGCGGTGAAACTCGGGCGGCTGGCCGGGCGTGGTGCGGGTGCCTTCGGGGAACACGATCAGGGTCTGGCCGCCGCGCAGGGCGTCGGAGGTTTCGTCGAGCATGTCCATGCTGCCGCTGTTGCTGATGTACTCGGCAGCGCGAATCGGCCCACGCATGCACGGGTTGTCCCACAGGCTTTGTTTCACCACGCAGTTGGCATCGCGGATAAAGGCGATGAGCACCACCACATCGATGAGCGAGGGGTGGTTGGCGATCACGATCTGCCCCGGGCGGCCGAGGCGCTCGATGCCTTGCACTTCGAAGGTCAGCACGCCGGTGCGGTGCATAAATTCGACGAAGGCGCGGAAGGTCCAGCTCACGGTCGCGCGGGCGCGGGTACGCCGGGCCACGGCATCACCCGGCAGCAAGGACAGCAGCGGGAAAACCACGATGCGCAAAAACACGCCGCCCACGCCGAACAGCGTAAAGCTCAGGGCGGTGGCGATCAGGCGCCACCAATAGGGCGCGCTGTAACGGCTCAGGCGCTGTTCTGTTGCCAGCTCCATTGTCGACTCCTCCAACGATGCTCCAGGGAGGTTGCGCCGCCACTAAGGGCGCGAACCAGGTTAAGTGCGTGCGGCCACTCTGCGGTGGCTGTATCGGCAGATGATGCGGTTTCTTGCAGGTTCAGGTGCCAGTCCCGGCCGGGCTTTAGCAACAGCGCAACGGCGTAAGGGAAGGGCACATCGGTAATCCACGGCGCGTAGGCGGCGGGCGGGGTGTCTTCGGCAATGACCAGCAACACCGCCGGCGCGCCTTCGGCCAGCAGCAGCTGCGCTTCGAGCACGGCGTGCTCCAGGCCATCGCCTTCGCCGGCCAGGGCGGTCATTTCGCTGGTGTCGCCGCGCATGATCGACCACTGGCCGATGATGGCGTTATGCACCGAGAGGCTGAATTGGGTGGGCGATAACGGTGCCTGGGCGCTGACATCGCTCAGCAAGGCAAAGGTGCGTGGGGTTTCGCCGTGGCGCGACATGAACACCAGCGGCAGCGGCGCGCCATGGGCGTCGGCCAGCGGCCAGGCCACGCTGAAGGCCATCCGCGCCAGGGGGCTGAGACGGCGGCGTTGCATGGCCGGGAGAAAATTAACGTCGGGCAACGAATCGCTGACGGCAAGCGGCTCGGACTGTTGGCTCCATGCCTGCCAGTCGCTTGAGTCTTCCAGGCCGGGGGCCCAGGCGCGCCATTGATCGATTGAAAAATGCATCGGCTGCTTTTTGCGTCCATGTAAAAAAAGGCGATCGCTCCTGGCTCCGGGGACCAGGTCTATCCGACAGCAACAGCTGTCTTCGCCGTTGTGGGAAAGCACAACCGCAATAGCGCCATAGCAAAGTGCCGGCATTATCCCGACGTGGCGGGGCTCAGGCAAACATTCAGCAAAGATTTGGCTGGTATGTTTGTAAGGCGTTACCTACAAGCGCGATTGCGGGCGCTATTTTGCCCATCTTTGCGTGAAATATCCGCGCCGCTGGTCACTGTTCAATACTGCACCTCGCTCTGGCTCTGCGCTTTGCATAGAATCCCAGGCTATTCGAGGCTCAGGACGAGGTGGAATATGCGACGTGTAGTGTTCAACCAGAAAGGCGGCGTGGGGAAATCCAGCATTGCCTGCAACCTGGCCGCAGTGAGTGCCAGCCAGGGCTACCGCACCCTGTTGATCGATCTGGACGCCCAGGCCAACTCCACGCAATACCTGACCGGCCTGACCGGTGAAGACATCCCCATGGGGATTGCCGATTTCTTCAAGCAAACCCTCTCCACCGGCCCCTTCTCCAAGAAAGGTCAGGTGGATATCTACGAAACCCCGTTCGAAAACCTCCACGTGGTAACCGCCACCCGCGAGTTGGCCGACCTGCAGCCCAAGCTGGAGGCCAAGCACAAGATCAACAAACTACGTAAGTTGCTCGACGATTTGGCCGAGGACTACGACCGCATCTACCTGGATACCCCGCCGGCGCTCAATTTCTATGCCGTTTCGGCGCTGATCGCGGCGGATCGCGTGCTGATTCCGTTCGATTGCGACAGCTTTTCCCGCCAGGCGCTATACGGCCTGCTTGGCGAGATCAACGAACTGAAGGAAGACCACAACGAAGGCCTGGAAGTCGAAGGCATCGTGGTTAACCAGTTCCAGGCCCGCGCCAGTCTGCCGCAGCAGTTGCTGGATGAGCTGATTGCTGAAGGGTTGCCGGTGCTGCCGGTGTACCTGACCAGCTCGGTGAAAATGCGCGAATCGCACCAGGCCTCGATTCCGCTGATTTATCTCGAGCCCAAGCACAAGCTGACGTTGCAGTTTGTGGAGTTGCACGATTTGTTGGAAAAGGGCGCTTAACCGCCGCGCAGCTCAGTCCAAAGCAAAAAGCCCCGCATGCGGGGCTTTTTAGTGGGCAACACGAGGCAGTGGTCAGACCTGCTTATGCGCCTGCCAAACCTTGGGCTTGAAGAACAAGGTTTCACCACGCACCAGCCCGGTGAGGCTGTCGTGGTCTTTCACCACTTCCGCTTCGATCAGCTCATCCTGCGCCGGCACTTTCAACGTCACGCGGGTGATCGCGCCCAACGGGCGAATATCACGCACTTCGGCCGCCTGGTGGCCTTCTACTTCGTGACGCGACAAGGAGATTTCGTGGGGACGGAACAGCACGTGCTCTTCGCCACCTACGTGCAGGCGGTTGGAGTCGCCGAGGAAGTGGTACACGAAATCGCTGGCCGGGTTCTCGTATACCTCGCCCGGTGAGCCGATCTGCTCGATCACGCCTTTGTTCATCACCACGATGCGGTCGGCCACTTCCATGGCTTCTTCCTGGTCGTGGGTCACGAATACCGAGGTCAGGTTGATGTCCTCGTGCAGACGCGCCAGCCAGCGGCGCAGTTCTTTACGCACCTTGGCATCCAGCGCACCGAAGGGTTCGTCGAGCAGCAGCACTTTGGGTTCTACCGCCAGGGCGCGAGCCAGGGCGATACGTTGGCGCTGGCCACCGGACAGTTGCTCGGGGTAGCGGTCGGCCAGCCAGTCGAGCTGCACCATGTTCAGCAGTTCGTGCACTTTCTCGGCGATGCGGGTTTCGGTCGGGCGCTCGCCCTTGGGCTTCATGCGCAGGCCGAAGGCCACGTTGTCGAACACGGTCATATGGCGGAACAGCGCGTAGTGCTGGAACACGAAGCCGACGTTGCGATCACGCACGTCGTGGCCGGAGACGTCTTCGCCGTGGAACACGATGCTGCCGGCGTCCGGGGTTTCCAGGCCGGCAATAATGCGCAGCAGGGTGGTTTTGCCGCAGCCGGACGGGCCGAGCAGGGCCACCAGTTCGCCGCTGTGGATATCCAGGTTGATCTGGTTAAGCGCCTTGAAGGCGTTGAAGTTCTTGCTGACGTTACGGACTTCGATACTCATGACTTATTCCTCGTCCGCTTTGGCTTTAAGGCGGGTGATACGGGACTCGCTCCACTGCTTGAGCAGAAGGATGAACAGCGCCAGGATCAGCAACAGGCTGGCCACAGCAAAGGCAGCGACGTGGTTGTATTCGTTGTAGAGAATTTCAACGTGCAGCGGCAGGGTGTTGGTCACGCCGCGGATATGCCCGGACACCACCGACACCGCGCCAAACTCGCCCATGGCCCGTGCAGTACACAGCACCACGCCATAGATCAGGCCCCATTTGATATTCGGCACGGTCACATGCCAGAACATCTGCCAGCCATTGGCGCCCAACAGCCGAGCGGCTTCTTCTTCCTGGGTGCCTTGCTCCTGCATCAGCGGAATCAGCTCACGGGCCACGAAGGGCACGGTGACGAAGATAGTCGCCAGCACGATGCCCGGCAGGGCGAAGACGATCTGGATGTCATGGTCCTGCAGCCACGGGCCAAATATCCCCTGGGCGCCGAACATCAGCACGTAGACCAAACCGGCGATCACCGGCGACACCGAGAACGGCAGGTCGATCAGCGTCACCAGAATGCTTTTGCCTTTGAACGAGTATTTGCTCACGCACCAGGCGGCGCTCACGCCGAACACCAGGTTGAGCGGCACCGAAATCAGCACGGCAAAAACCGTGAGCTTGAGGGCCGACAAGGCATCGGGTTCGAAAATGGCGCTGAAGAAAGCCCCTAGACCGTTCTTCAGCCCCTGGGACACTACGATAAACAGCGGCAGTACCAGAAACAGCACGAAAACCAGCCAGCACAGGCCGATAAGAATGCGTCGGGCGTTGACGTTGCCCCGGCGAGCGGCGTTGGCAGAAGCGGCCGCGCTAAGCGTTGGTGAAGACATGGCGCGCTCCTTATGGTTTTTCGATGCGGCGCTGCAGCAAGTTGATCAGCAGCAGCAGAACAAAAGACACCACCAGCATCAGCACACCAATGGAGGTGGCGCCGCGGTAGTCGTATTGGTCGAGTTTCACCATGATCAAGAGCGGCAAAATCTCGGTTTTCATCGGCATGTTGCCGGCAATAAAAATCACCGAACCGTACTCGCCAACGCCACGGGCAAAGGCCAGCGCAAAGCCGGTAAGCCAGGCGGGCAGCAGGGCCGGGGCAAGAATATAGCGGAACACCTGAAACGGCTTGGCGCCAAGGCACGCAGCGGCTTCTTCGATTTCACGCGGGATATCGGCCAACACCGGCTGCACTGTGCGTACCACGAAAGGCAGGGTCACGAAGGTGAGCGCCAGGGTGATACCCAGCGGGGTGTAGGCGATTTTGATGCCCAGGTCAGCGGCAAACTGGCCGACCAGCCCGGTGGGCGTGTACAGCGCGGTCAGGGCAATACCGGCGACGGCGGTGGGCAGGGCGAACGGCAAGTCGATCATCGCGTCGATGACCTTGCGCCCCGGGAAGGTGTAACGCACCAACACCCAGGCCAGCAGGGTGCCGATCACACCATTTATAAGGGCCGCATACAGCGCGGTGCCAAAGCTCAGTTTGAGCGCGGCGATGACGCGAGGAGCGGTGATGATGGCCCAGAACTGGTCCCAGGTCAGTTGAGCGGCGTGGACGAACATGGCCGCCAGCGGAATCAGCACAATCAGACTGAGGTACACCAAGGTGTAGCCCAGCGTCAGCCCGAAGCCGGGTATGACTGGAGAGATACGACGTGACATAAATTTCCCTGGTTTGAACACACGAAAACCCGGATATGACTCCAGGCTTTGTGCTGTCCGTAGGATGGGTAGAGCAATAGCGAAACCCATCAATCCGCGTAACGATGGGTTTCGGCGCTGCCTCTACCCATCCTACGTCGAACGGTTTGCTTCAACGATTACTGGGCTTGGTAGATCTGGTCGAACACGCCGCCATCGTTAAAGAATTTCGGTTGCGCAGTTTTCCAGCCGCCGAAGTCCTTGTCGATAGTTACCAGGTCCAGTTTCGGGAATTGGCTGGCGTATTTGGCGGCGACCTTTGCATCACGTGGGCGGTAGAAGTTCTTCGCCGCGATTTCCTGGCCAGCCGGGCTGTACAGGTGTTTCAGGTATTCGGTCGCGATGGCGGTGGTGCCTTTTTTCTCGGCGTTCTTGTCGACTACAGCCACTGGCGGCTCGGCCAGGATCGACAGCGAAGGCACGATGATGTCGAACTTGTCGGCGCCGCCGTCTTCTTTAAGGGCCAGGAAGGCTTCGTTTTCCCAGGCCAGCAGCACGTCACCCTGACCGTTGTTCACGAAGGTGATGGTTGAGCCGCGAGCACCGGTGTCCAGAATCGGCACGTGCTTGTACAGCTGCTCGACGTAGTCTTTGGCTTTGGCTTCGCTGCCACCGGCTTTCAGGCCGTAGGCCCAGGCGGCGAGGAAGTTCCAGCGGGCGCCGCCGGAGGTTTTCGGGTTCGGGGTGATAACCGAAACGTCCTTCTTGATCAGATCGCCCCAGTCCTTGATGCCTTTAGGGTTGCCCTTGCGCACCAGGAACACGATGGTCGAGGTGTACGGGGTGCTGGCTTCCGGCAGACGGGTTTGCCAGTTTTCCGGCAGCAGTTTGCCCAGTTTGGCCACTTCGTCGATGTCGCCGGCCAGGGCCAGGGTTACGACGTCAGCGCGCAGACCATCAATGACAGCGCGGCCTTGTTTGCCCGAACCGCCATGGGATTGCTGGATAACGACTTTGTCGTCCTTGTGGCTTTCTTGCCAGAATTTGATGAACTCGGCGTTGTATTCCTGATACAGCTCGCGAGTTGGGTCATACGAAACGTTCAGCAGCTCGTAATCCTTGGCGACGGCGGTACCGGCGAAGAGGGCGCTGGTCAAAGCTGCCAAAGCGAAACGGCGAATGGACATGGTGTAACTCCTAAGATTTCAAATTTTGTTCAAGTGTTATGGCTGAGTTTCTTATGGGGTTCAGCTGCACATTCGCGGCTGCCAACGGGTGTTTCTGTTCATCTGTTTGCCCTCTGGTCGTCCAGTAAGGGGTTGTTCAATTCGGCTTAGGCTTGCTTACCGGCAGCGGGTGGCTGCAGACGGAATTTCTCTTTGCGCTCGATCTGTACGACCTGGCCGTTGTGCACGGTGATTTCCACCGAGCCAAAACGCAGGCCCTGCAGGGCAGCGGAAATTTCGCGGAGGATGCCGGCTTCGTCCTGGCCCTCAACGCTACGAAGGGGTGCGCTCATCTATCTGCTCCTTGAAAAAAATGCCCTGAGGTTTGTTCGTGGTCAGTGGGCGTGGAGCGGATAGTAGGGAATGCCTAATATTCTTAAAAATACTATTTAAGAATTTTTATATAACCATTTTGAATTTCCACGCTTGCCCATCTCTATATCGCGACGCGCGCGGGCGCGGAGCGTGTGGATAAATGCCTGAAAGGCCTGGAAATAGAGGGCTCTACGGGTAGAAGGGGGAAAACTGAAGCGGCTTTTTGCCAGTATTCATATATCACTTAATGCATAAGTAAATAATTTCTTATTCCTTAACGAGTATATGACCCCTCCCTATACTGGCCTCCACACCGTACTTCGCAGGAGGCGTTTCCCATGCGCAGCGAATCGATCCGCTATCTGATAGTGCCCGGCTGGCAAGGCTCGCCGGACGAGCACTGGCAAAGCCATTGGCAACGCAGCCTGCCCAACAGCCAGCGCGTGGAGCAAGCCGACTGGCTGAGCCCCGACCGCGCCAACTGGGTAAACGAACTCGACCGCGCCATCGCCGCGCAGCCCACGCCGGTGATTCTGATTGCCCACAGCCTGGGTTGCGTAACGGTGGCCCACTGGGCCGCCAATGCGCCGGTGGAGTTGCTGCGCCGCGTACACGGCGCCTTGCTGGTAGCGCCGGCCGATGTGGAACGTCCGGCTTGCCCGGAAGCACTCAAAGGCTTCGCGCCCATTCCCCGTGAGCTGCTGCCGTTCCCCGCGCAAGTGGTGGGTTCGGACAACGACGCCGCCGCCAGCGCCGCGCGCGCCATTGAGCTGGCCCGCGACTGGGGCGCCGAAACGGCGATTCTCAGCGGCGTGGGGCATATCAATGTGAAGTCCGGGCATCAGCGTTGGGAGCGCGGTTTTTCCTACCTCTACCGCCTGCAAAACCGCATCGAACAGCACGCCCGCCGCAGCGCCTGATTCCGCGTCTTTTTTTTCGCTTTCCGTTACCCAAGCCGCAGCACGGTCTGTCGGCTTGGTTTGGAGTTTTCGTATGTCACGCACCGAACACCCGGGCCAGCCATTGCTGACCTTTCCTGACGCCGACAAAAGCCCGCTGAGCATTCGTGCCAAGGCGCTGGTGTTTATCGACGCCCGCTCGCGGCAACTGCGTGAAGAGGTCAACCAACTGGCACCGAGCCATTTGCCGGTGTTGATACAGGGCGAGATGGGCACCGGCAAGGAACTGCTGGCGCGGCATATTCACCGCGAAAGCGACCGCGCCGGGCTGTTCGTGGCCTTGAGCTGCAGCAGCCTCAGCCAGAACCACGCCGAGGCCGAACTGTTCGGCTATGCGGCCGGCGCCTATAGCGGCACCGCCAGCAGCCGCGCCGGCTGGTTTGGCTCGGCCAACGGCGGCACGTTGTACCTGGACGAAATCGGCGACCTGCCGCTGGCGCTGCAAGACAAGCTGCTGGCCGCCCTGGAAAACCGCGAAGTCACCCGCGTCGGTTCGGGGCAGGCCAGCCCCGTGGATGTGCGCTTGGTCGCCGCCACCAGCATCGACCTCGGCCAGGCGGTCGAGGCCGGCAAGTTTCACCCACGCTTGTACCAATACCTGAACGAAGGCCGCCTGGCCCTGCCGCCGCTGCGCGAACGCATCGGCGATATCTTGCCGATGGCTGAATATTTTCTCGGCATCTACACCCAGCGTCTGGGCCTGCCGATGCCGCTGATTGGCGCCGCGGCGCAGCAGGTGCTGGAGTGGCACCCGTGGCCGGGCAACACCCGCGAGCTGGAAAACGTTATTCACTTTGCTCTGCTGGTCAGCAGTGGCGAGGAGATTCTGCCCGAGCACCTGGAACTGGCCGGGGTGCGTGCGCCGTTAAACGCCATCGAACAGCAACTGCGCCAATGGCTGCAACGCGCCGGGGCCGATGGCGCCGCGCAGCTGCAGGCGCTGGTGCAGCAGGTAACCGCTTAAGGTTTACGCCACACGCTGGCCAGCCAGGGTTGCTGGTCGCGTGGCAGGCCGGCGGGGCGGTAGTAGTGTTCCAACTCGCTAAAACCGGCCTCGCCGAGGTACTGCTGCCAGGCCGCCAGGTCGTGATAACTGCCGTAGCGCGGGCCATTCCAACCTTCCTGGTTGTCGCCGCGCGGGTTGGAACTGAACAGCACGCCGCCGGGTTTTAACGTGGCGTAGAGCTGGCGCAGCACGCGCGGCAATTCCTGGCTCGGCACGTGGAACAGCACGGCATTGGCAAAGACGCCGTCGAAGCGTTCGGCCGGTAAATCCAGGGCGAGAAAATCCTGCTGCCAGACTTCACAGCCGCTATCGATGCGGGCCATGTCGGCAAACTTCGCCGAACCATCCAGGCCCACCGGGACGTGGCCCATATCGCGGAACACCTTCAGATCGCGGCCCGGCCCGCAGCCGAAATCGAGAATTTGCAACGGCGCTGGCGTATCGATATGACGCAGCAGGGCGGCGATATTCTGGCTGACGTCGTGGTCACGGGTGCCCTCGCGAAAGCTCTCTGCACTCTGGTTGTAGTGCTGGAGGGTGAGGGTGGTGATTTGGGTGAGTTGGTCGGGGGTCAGGGGCATGGAAGCTCTGTGCAGGGTCGTAGGTTGGGTTGAGCAAAGCGAAGCCCAACGTGGGGGGAGGGCGTTCTGTTTGGTTGCGGGGGGCGGGCGGATTTTTGCGTATCGTTGGGCTTCGCCTTCGGCTCAACCCAACCTACGCTTTTACCCCGAACTTACCGCGGTACTCGCTGGGCGAAAGGTTGGTGATTTTCTTGAAGGCTGCGCGAAACGCGCCGGTGTCCTGGTAGCCCACCGTCCAGGCAATGTGATCGACCGTGCCATTGGTGAACTCCAACATCTCCCGCGCTTTCCCCACCTTTACATGTTGGCAATACTCGGTCGGCTTCAGCCCGGTGGCGGCGCGGAAACGACGCAAAAACGTACGCGCTTCCAGCCCGGCGACATCGGCCATCGCCGCCAGGCTCACATCCACCGCGCCATTGCCTTGCAGCCAATGCTGCACCTTGAGCACCGCCGCATCGCCATGGGCGAGGATGGGCGCGAAGTTGCTGCCGCATTCGCGTGCGCTGTCGCTGTGTTCCACCATCAGATAACGCGCGGTGCGGTTGGCGATGCTCGGGCCGAGCAGGCGGTCCACCAGGCGCAAGCCAATCTCGGCCCAGGCCATCAGGCCGCCGGTGGTGATGATGTCGCCGTCATCGATGATGGGTTTGTCGACATTCACCTTCAGCAAGGGAAACTGGCTGGCGAGTATTTCCCCGTGAGTCCAGTGGGTGGTCGCTTGGCGGCCGTCCAGCAGGCCGGTGATCGCCAGCAAAAATGCCCCCAGGCAAATGGAGCCGACGATGGCGCCCTGTTGGTGGCTACGCTTGATCCAGGCGGCGAGCTCGCGGGCTTCGTCGCCGCTGGGCATATCGTCCATGCACGGCGGAAGCACGATGGCGCCGAGGCGGCTCGGTACATCCGGCAGGCTGTCGTAATGACGCTCTGGTGGTTCGCTCGGCGTGGCGGCGCTCCAGTGGCTGACCCGCAGCCGCGGCAACTGCTCAGACTGCTGCTCGCAGGCCATGCGATTGGCGATGGCAAACAGATCGGTTAAACCATGCACGGCAGCGGTTTGGGCGCCGGGGTACACCAGCAGGCCAATCTCCAGCACCGGACGGTTTTCATGCTTTGTCATTTTTCCCACCGCTATTGTCGTTCCAGCTAAGCGTCGGTCGCGTGGCGGCGGCCGATACTGCGAACCACGGAACATTACCCACCTGCACCGAGGAACACACCATGTCCAAACAAGCGCTCATCCTAGTGGATATCCAGAACGACTACTTCGCCCCCGGCAAATGGCCCTTGGTCGGCGCAGAAGCCGCCGCCGAAAAAGCCGCGCAGGTGCTTAAAGCGTTCCGCGATGCCGGTGACCTGGTGGTGCATATCCGCCACGAAGCCACTGATGCCGACGCGCCGTTTTTCGTCGCCGGCTCCGAAGGTGCGCAAATCCATCCGACCGTGGCCAACCAGGCCAACGAGCCGGTGATCGTCAAACACCACATCAACTCCTTCCGCGACACCGAGTTGAAAGCGGTGCTCGACCAGCACGGCATCGACAAGTTGGTGATCGTCGGCAGCATGAGCCACATGTGCACCCACGGCATCGTTCGCGCCGCCGTGGATTTTGGCTACGACACCACCGTGATTCACGACGCCTGCGCCACCCTCGATCTCGAATTCAACGGCGTGAAAGTACCGGCCGCCCATGTGCATGCTGCCTTTATGGCGGCGCTTGCCTTTGGCTATGCGCCAGTGGTGTCGGCTGCGGAGTTTTTGGCGTGATCGCCAGGGCGCTTTAAGGTCACGAAGCGGCGCGGCATTCGCTGTTGAGTTTTTTGAATGACCCGCGCCGTCTGCATATTTTGCGAAATGTGTCTAATATTCTAAAAAAGCATTAAAAACAAACTAATAAGTCTTTTTAGATTTATGGGATTTTTATTACTGTTGCGCGGTCGCCGCCGGCCCCCCCGGAGCGACCCACACCAAGCAAGCTGAAATCGCTGGTCTCCTTGCAGTGTCGGACAACTAAAAAGAACTGCATCTGGAGCAAGCACCATGACCAAATCCCCTTTGGCGTTGGCCGTCATTCTCGGCGTCATCGCTCAACAAGCTGGCGCGGCCGGCTTTATTGACGACAGCAAGGCCACCTTGGGTCTGCGTAACTTCTACTACGACAACAACGTGAAGCACTCCGCTGCCGACGCGCCTTCGCAGCAAGAGTGGGGTCAAGGCTTCCTGTTCAACTACACCTCGGGCTTCACCCAAGGCACCGTAGGTTTTGGTCTGGACGTAGTAGGCCTGGCCGGTATCAAACTGGATTCCGGCGGCACCGCCACCAAAGCAGACCGTAGCCGCACCCCGGGCGCTCTGTTCCCGCTGGAAAGCGACGGCAGCGCCACCGATAGCTACGGCAAAGCCGGCGCCACCGGCAAAGTACGTATTTCCAAAACTGAAGGCCGTATCGGCACCCTGCAACCGAAACTGCCGGTTGTGACCTTCAACGACGGTCGCCTGCTGCCACAACTGTTCAATGGTGGCCAGATCACCTCCAACGAAATCGACGGCCTGACCCTGATCGCCGGGCAGTTGGAAAACACCAAGACCCGTAGCTCCACCGATGACGTTGGTCTGCGCGTAGCTGGGGCTCAAGTGGTTCGCGGCCAACAAGCGGACACCAACAAGTTCTACTACGCCGGTGGTGACTACAAAATCACCAAGGATCTGACCGCGCAGTACTACTACGGCAACCTGGATGACTTCTACAAACAGCACTTCCTTGGTCTGATCCACAACTGGGCGATCGGCCCGGGCGTACTGAAATCTGACCTGCGTTACTTCGACAGCAGCTCCGACGGCAAGAACAGCAGCGCTTCAGGCCGTGCAGAAGGCTACGGTGCTACCGGTTACTACGGTGATACCCCTGCCGGTGCATCCATCGTTCGTGGCGAAATCGACAACCGCACCTGGAGCGGCCAGTTCACCTACACCCTGGGCGGCCACTCGCTGAGCGCCGGCTACCAGCAAGTGTCGGGCGACAGTGCTTTCCCGTTCCTCAACCAGGGTGACGGCTCCACTGCCTACCTGATCACCGACCGCCAGATCGGCAAGTTCCAGAACGCCGGCGAGCGCACCTGGTTGGCTGAATACGGCTACGACTTCACCTCCCTGGGCGTACCGGGCCTGAAAGCCGTCGGTACCTACCTGAAGGGCGACAACATCGACCGCGCCGGTAGCGATGGCCGTGAGTGGGAACGTGACTTCCGCGTTGACTACGTGCTGCAAGACGGTGACCTGAAAGGCCTGGGCTTCACCTGGCGTAACGCCAGTCAGCGCGGCAACTTCGCCGCTGACAACGACGAAAACCGCCTGATCGTCAGCTACACCCTGCCGCTGTTGTAAGCACCACGCGGTAATAAAAAGCCGGGCAATTGCCCGGCTTTTTTGTGCCTGCTGGAATATCAAAAGCTCGAGGCTGCGCAAGCGTTGGATCGTCCCGTTGGGCTTCGCCTGGCGCAACCCAACCTACGGCAAATACGCCGCCACTTTGCGCTTGAGCAACTCCACCAACTCCGGCTGCATAAACTGGTAGTCATCGGGAATGCCCAGGTTGACTACGCGTTTGTTAGCCAGGTGACGGCGAAATTTAGTGGCCAGTTTTCGCCGATGCACCGACTCCATCACCAGTATCAGTTCAGCCCATTCCAGCAACTCGGGGCTGACCGGATTATCCGCGTCGAGATTGACCCCGGCCGAGGCGGTATTCACCCCTGGCCAGTCAGCAAACACCTGCTCGGCGGTGGGGCTGCGCAGGCGGTTCTTGCTGCAGATAAACAGAATATTCACGGCGTTTCCCTACGAAAAAAAATCCCGGCACAGTGGCCGGGCTTGGTGTGTTGCAACGGGCGCTTACTGACCGTTGTACACCTGATCAAACACCCCACCATCATTAAAGTGAGTCTTCTGAATCACCGGCCACTCGCCAAAGGTTTTCACCACCGGCAAGAAATCCACTTTCGGGAAACGATCCGAGAACTCGGCGAGGATTTTCGGGTTGCGTGGGCGAAGGTAGTTGTTGGCAGCGATGCGTTGACCTTCATCGGACCACAGGTACTTCAGGTACGCCTCGGCTTCTTTGCGGGTGCCTTTCTTGTCGACCACTTTGTCGACCACGGCTACCGGCGGCTCGGCTTCGGCCGACACGCTCGGGTACACCACTTCGAAGCTGCCACGGCCGAATTCACGGGCGATCATTTCCGCTTCGTTTTCGAAGGTCACCAGCACGTCGCCGATGTTGTTCTGCATAAAGGTGGTGGTAGCGGCGCGGCCGCCGGTGTCGAGTACCGGGGCTTGCTTGAACAGCTTGCCGACAAATTCGCGGGCGGCTTTTTCGTCGCCGCCTTGCTTGAGCACATAGCCCCAGGCCGACAGGTAGGTGTAGCGGCCGTTGCCGGAGGTTTTCGGGTTCGGTACTACCACTTCTACGCCGCTTTTCAGCAGATCAGGCCAATCTTTCAGGCCCTTCGGGTTGCCTTTGCGCACGATAAATACGGTGGCCGAAGTGAACGGCGCGCTGTTGTCCGGCAGGCGGGTGGCCCAGTTTTCCGGAAGCAGGTTGCCGTTGTCGTGCAGGGCGTTGATGTCGGTGGCCATGTTCATGGTGATGACGTCAGCCTGCAGGCCATCAATTACGGCGCGGGCTTGTTTGCTCGAACCACCGTGGGACATCTGCAAGGTGAGCTCGGGGTTGCCCTCGGCCTGCCAGTGTTTCTGGAACGCGGCGTTGTAGTCTTTATAGAAGTCGCGCATCACGTCATACGAAACGTTCAGCAGGGTGGCTGCCTGCACGCTGGAAGCCAGGGCCAGGCCGGCGGCCAGCAGGGAGGTAGAGAGCAATCGCTTCATCGAAATTTCCTTAGTCCAGGATCCATAGACAAAAAGCCCATAGGCAATGAGGGTAACCGGCGAATGATAGAAGCCCGGAGTTATTCTGATAAAGAATAATTGATTCCTTGCTTATGCCATCAAGCGGCATCGAGCTTTTGGCCTCATATTCCATAATCATATAAATAAATTGTTATTTATTCTTTTTAATTTGCACGCAGCCTGAGCATAGTGAGCCCCACGCACCGACATGCACCAGGAGCTGCACCATGAGCCTCAGACTCGGCGACATCGCCCCCGACTTCGAACAAGACTCTAGCCAAGGACGCATTCGTTTTCACGAATGGTTGGGCAATAGCTGGGGCGTGCTGTTTTCGCACCCGGCCGACTTTACCCCGGTGTGCACCACCGAGCTCGGTTTTACCGCCAAATTGAAAGACCAGTTCGCTGAGCGCGGCGTAAAAGTAATCGCCCTGTCGGTGGACCCGGTCGACTCGCACCTGAAATGGATCGACGACATCAACGAAACCCAGAGCACCCTGGTGGGTTTCCCGATCATCGCTGACGCCGACCGCAAAGTGTCGAGCCTCTACGACCTGATTCACCCCAACGCCAACGACACCCTCACCGTGCGTTCGCTGTTCGTGATCGACCCGAACAAAAAGGTGCGCCTGACCATCACCTACCCAGCCAGCACCGGCCGCAACTTCAACGAAATTCTGCGGGTGATCGACTCGCTGCAGCTGACCGACACCTACAAGGTTGCCACCCCCGCCAACTGGCAGGACGGTGACGAGGTGGTGATCGTGCCGTCGCTGCGTGACGAAGACGAAATCAAGCAACGCTTCCCAAAGGCTACCGTGCGGTGAAACCGTACCTGCGCCTAACCCCTCAACCCAATCGCTGATAGCGGCAACGTACATACCTGAGCGCGCTTGAGCCTCGGGCCAAGGCCCCCAGCAACAAGTCGGCAAGGCAAGGAGTAGGCAATGTTAGTGGTTTCGTTGAGCGGTAGTCCCAGCCAGAGATCCCGCAGTGGAATCTTGCTGGAGCGCTCGCAGCGTTGGCTGCAACAGCGCGGCGTGGAAGTGGTGAGCTACCGCATTCAAGACTTCGACGCCGAAGAACTGCTGCATGCCCGCTTTGATAGCCCGCAGATCCAGGCCTTGCAGGCCCACGTGGCTGCGGCCGACGGTTTGCTGATTGCCACGCCGGTTTACAAGGCCTCGTTCTCCGGTGCCTTGAAGGTGTTGCTGGACCTGCTGCCCGAGCGCGCCCTGGAGCACAAAGTGCTGCTGCCGTTTTCTACCGGCGGCAGCAGCGCGCACATGCTGGCTGTGGATTACGCCCTGCGCCCGGTGCTCACCGCACTCAAGGCGCAGGAAGTGCAGCACGGTGTATTCGCCGATGACAGCCAGATCGCCTACGGCGAAAACGGCGCCGCCGCGCAGTTGGCCGTGAGCCTGGAGCAGCGCCTGGAAGACGCGCTGGAACAGTTCCTCAGCGCCCTGGCCCGCCGGCCCAAACCCCTTGATCCGAATGTATTGAATCAGCGGTTGCTGGCGGCGAATTGGAGTATCTGACGCATTAGTTACTCCCCTCTCCCGCTTGCGGGAGAGGGGCGGGGGGTGAGGGGCCTTTGAGATTTCCCCCTCACCCCAGCCCTCTCCCTCAGGGAGAGGGGGCAAAAAAACCAAAAACATCAGCCTTACTCACCCGCCAACGGGCAAGCAGGCGACATCACTTAAACAGCAAAGGAGAGCGCCATGCGCCCAGTAAATTTGCGTCGGAGTTTGGTCGCCCTGTTTGTTGCGGCCACCGCTTTGGGCGCCGTCAGCCAAGCACAAGCCGAAACCCTGCGGATCGGTTATCAGAAGTACGGCACCCTGGTGCTGCTCAAAGCCAAAGGCACCTTGGAAAAACGCCTCGCCGAACAAGGCGTGGACGTTAAATGGACCGAGTTCCCCGGCGGCCCGCAGCTGCTTGAAGGCCTGAACGTAGGCTCCGTGGACTTCGGCGTCACCGGCGAAACCCCGCCGGTATTTGCCCAGGCCGCCGGCGCCGATCTGCTCTACGTCGCCTCCGAGCCACCGGCACCGCACAGCGAAGCGATCCTGGTGCCGAAAGACTCGCCGATCAAATCGGTGAAAGAACTCAAAGGCAAGAAAGTGGTGCTCAACAAGGGCTCCAACGTGCACTACCTGCTGGTGCGCGCCCTGGAAGACGCCGGCCTGAAATACAGCGACATCGACGTGGTGTACCTGGCCCCGGCCGACGCCCGTGCCGCGTTCGAACGCGGCAGCGTAGACGCCTGGGTTATCTGGGACCCCTTCCAGGCTGCCGCCGAAAATCAGCTGGGTGCTCACACCCTGCGTGACGGCCAGGGCCTGGTAGACAACCACCAGTTCTACCTCTCCACCAAGCCGTACGCCGAGAAGAACCCGAAAGTCATCGCCACCCTGATCGATGAAGTTCGTGCAGTCGGTGAAGACTCCAAAGCCGACCCGCAAGCCGTCACCGAACAAGTGGCACCGCTGCTGGGCCTGTCCAAGGAAATCACCCTGACCGCGGTGAAACGCCAAGGCTACGGCGCCCAGTTCATCACCCCGGAAGTGGTGGCTGCGCAGCAGAAAATCGCCGACACCTTTTACGCACTCAAATTGATTCCCAAGCCGTTGAGCATCAAGGACGTGATCTGGACGCCGCCGGCCAAAGTCGCCAGCGCCCAGTAATCAACTAATCGGCAATACCGCCGCTGCCCCGCGTGGGCAGCGGCACTTAAAGGAGACAACTCCCATGAGCTTGAACATTTTCTGGTTTCTTCCCACCCACGGCGACGGTCATTACCTTGGCACCGCTCAGGGCGCTCGCGCGGTCGATCACGGCTACCTGCAACAAATTGCCCAGGCGGCTGACCGCCTCGGTTTTGGTGGCGTACTGATCCCGACAGGGCGGTCCTGCGAAGATTCCTGGCTGGTGGCGGCATCGCTGATTCCGGTTACCACGCACCTCAAATTTCTCGTGGCGCTGCGCCCCGGCATTATTTCGCCGACTGTAGCGGCACGTCAGGCAGCCACGCTGGATCGTCTGTCCAATGGCCGTGCCCTGTTCAACCTGGTCACCGGCGGTGATCCCGACGAGCTGGCCGGCGACGGCCTGTTTCTGAGCCACGAAGAACGCTACGAAGCCTCGGTGGAATTCACCCGCATCTGGCGCCGTGTGCTCGAAGGCGAAACCGTCGATTACGACGGCAAACACATCACCGTAAAAGGCGCCAAGCTGCTTTATCCGCCGCTGCAACAACCGCGTCCCCCGCTGTACTTCGGTGGCTCCTCGGGCGCTGCACAAGACCTGGCCGCCGAGCAGGTGGAAATGGTCCTGACCTGGGGCGAGCCACCAGCCGCCGTCGCCGAGAAAATCGCCCAAGTGCGCGAGAAAGCCGCCGCCCATGGCCGCACCGTACGCTTCGGTATTCGCCTGCACGTGATCGTGCGTGAAACCAACGAAGAAGCCTGGGCCGCGGCCGATCGCCTGATTGCCCACGTGGACGACGAAACCATCAAAAAGGCCCA
This sequence comes from Pseudomonas sp. CC11G, assembly GCF_056174845.1. Classification (NCBI taxonomy): domain Bacteria; kingdom Pseudomonadati; phylum Pseudomonadota; class Gammaproteobacteria; order Pseudomonadales; family Pseudomonadaceae; genus Pseudomonas; species Pseudomonas sp. CC11G. The sequence goes on along the minus strand of NZ_JBWBZC010000003.1, from coordinate 54,651 downwards.
GGCATCCTTGGCGCGTTTCGACTCCGTTGGCCAACAACGCATGGCCGCCCTGCACGGCGGCAGCAAAGACAACCTCGAAGTCAGCCCCAACCTGTGGGCCGGCGTCGGCCTGGTGCGTGGGGGTGCCGGTACCGCATTGGTGGGCGATGGCCCAACCGTGGCGGCGCGCGTGAAGGAATACGCAGACCTGGGTATCGACACCTTTATCTTCTCCGGCTACCCGCACCTGGAAGAGTCGTACCGCGTGGCCGAGCTGCTGTTCCCGCACCTGGATGTGGCCCGTCCGCAGCGCCCTGAAGGCGCCAACTATGTCAGCCCGTTCGGCGAGATGATCGCCAACGACGTGTTGCCCAAAGCCGTATCGGCGAGCTGACGGTCAGGGACGCAGACATGAGCACACCTCTAAAAAAAGTCGTCGACCGCGTAGCACCCTTCGTGCTGCCGCTGGCGCTGCTCGCCATCTGGCAACTGGCGGTGGTTACCGGCTGGTTGTCGACGCGCATTTTGCCGGCGCCGAGCGCGGTGTTTGAAGCCGCCGTGACGTTGGTGAAAAGCGGCGACATCTGGCACCACCTGGCCATCAGCGGCTGGCGTGCCGGCATCGGTTTTCTGATTGGCGGAAGCATCGGCCTGACCCTGGGCTTTATCACCGGCCTGTCGAAGTGGGGCGAGCGCTTCCTCGACAGCACCGTGCAGATGATCCGCAACGTGCCGCACCTGGCGCTGATTCCGCTGGTGATTCTGTGGTTCGGTATCGATGAGTCGGCGAAGATTTTTCTGGTTGCCCTCGGCACCGTGTTCCCGATTTACCTCAACACTTACCACGGCATCCGCAACGTCGACCCGGCGTTGGTGGAGATGGCGCGCAGTTATGGTCTGTCCGGTTTCGGCCTGTTCCGTCAGGTGATTCTGCCGGGCGCCTTGCCCTCGATTCTGGTCGGCGTGCGCTTTGCGCTGGGCTTTATGTGGCTGACGCTGATCGTGGCGGAAACCATTTCGGCCAGCTCCGGTATCGGCTATCTGGCGATGAATGCCCGGGAGTTTCTGCAGACCGATATCGTCGTCGTCGCAATTCTGCTCTACGCCCTGCTGGGCAAACTGGCCGATACCACGGCCCGTGCTCTGGAACGTGTGTGGTTGCGCTGGCACCCCGCCTATCAAGTGAAAAAAGGCGGTGCCGCATGAACGCATTCAACCCTAATGGCGTGGCGCCCCAGCACCTCAAAGGTGGTATTCCGCTGGCGGTGCGTGGCCTGCATAAAGCGTTCGGTGAGCGCGAAGTACTGCACGACATCGAGCTGCTGATTCCGGCCGGGCAATTCGTCGCCGTGGTCGGGCGCAGCGGTTGCGGCAAAAGTACCTTGCTGCGTTTGCTCGCCGGCCTGGATACGCCCACCAGCGGCGCCTTGCTGGCCGGTTCAGCACCGCTGGCCGATGCCCGCGAAGACACGCGTTTGATGTTCCAGGACTCGCGCCTGCTGCCGTGGAAACGGGTGATCGACAACGTCGGCCTGGGCCTTTCCGGCGACTGGCGCGGTCGTGCCCTGGAAGCCTTGCAAGCGGTCGGCCTGGCCGAGCGTGCCCATGAATGGCCGGCGGCCTTGTCCGGCGGCCAGAAGCAGCGTGTGGCCTTGGCCCGAGCGCTGATTCACCAGCCGCGCCTGCTGCTGTTGGACGAGCCGCTGGGCGCGCTGGATGCCCTGACCCGCATCGAGATGCAACAACTGATTGAAGGCCTGTGGCAGAAGCATGGTTTTACCGTGCTGCTGGTGACCCACGACGTGGCCGAAGCGGTGGCAATTGCCGACCGCGTGATTCTGATTGAAGACGGCCATGTCGGCCTGGACCTGCCGGTAAACCTGGCCCGCCCACGGCAACGTGGCTCGGCGCGCCTGGCGGCACTGGAAGCCGAAGTACTCAACCGCGTGCTGGAGATTCCCGCCGGCCCGCCGCCACCCGAACCTGTTTCACCCTTGCCTACGCAACTGCGTTGGGCGCTGTAAACAAACCCCTCGAAAGACCAGGAGAAACACCATGACCATTAAAGCGATCAACGTCCGTAACCAGTTCAAAGGCACCATCAAGGAAATCGTACTGGGCGACGTACTGTCGGAAATCGACGTACAAACTGCTTCGGGCATCGTCACTTCCGTGATCACCACCCGTTCGGTTAAAGAGCTGGAACTGGGCGTGGGCAGCGAAGTGATTGCCTTCGTTAAGTCCACCGAAGTATCGATCGCCAAGCTCTAAGTAGCTGCGTTCGATGTTTCCAGGAAATCGAGGCTAAAGCCTCTCCCACAGGGATCGCGATTGCGCTTTTTGTGGGAGAGGCTTCAGCCTCGATGCTTTTAAGCCGTTGGCCGCCACTCAGCCTAATGCGGCTCCCCGCCCCAATGCACACCCCAACCCCTGCAGAACGCTGGCTTGGCGGGTGTCTGCTGCCTTCGCTTGCAGCTGAAATCCCAGGCTATGCCTCCGCTCGCTGGCCGGCTCGGCGTACCCAGGCTGGCACCAAGTTTGCTCAATAACAGGTCACTGAACGTAACCTGCGGCCTTTCATTGATGACTAGCCGTGAGGCTGGGCTAAAAATTGAACATATTTTGATCTAAGAGCAGGGTGGTTTTCTCACACTGCTTGGAGATAATGCCCACGCCTGGCTGCTCCTGCCGCGCCTTCACTTTCCGAGGTAGCTCCATCTATGTGGTACAACGGTTTTCTCGACCTGTCGGCCTGGCAGGTATTGGCGGTCACCTTGCTGATAACCCACGTGACTATCGTGTCCGTGACGGTTTATCTGCACCGCTATTCCGCGCACCGCTCGTTGGAACTGCATCCTGCGCTGAAGCACTTTTTCCGCTTCTGGCTGTGGATGACCACCGGCCAGAACACCCGTGAATGGACTGCCATTCACCGTAAGCACCACGCCAAGTGCGAAACCGTAGACGACCCCCACAGCCCGGTGATCAAAGGTCTGTCGACCGTGCTGCGAACCGGCGCGGAGTTGTACCGCGCTGAAGCGGAAAATCCGGAAACCCTGCGTATTTACGGCAAGAACTGCCCCGAGGACTGGATCGAGCGCAAGGTGTACTCGCGCTTCCCGCTCGGTGGTATCGCCATCATGGCGGTCATCGACCTGGCCCTGTTCGGCGCCTTGGGCATTACCGTTTGGGCCGTGCAGATGATGTGGATTCCGGTGTGGGCCGCCGGCGTTATCAATGGCCTGGGCCATGCCGTGGGCTACCGCAACTTCGAATGCCGCGATGCCGCGACCAACCTCGTGCCGTGGGGCATCCTCATCGGCGGCGAAGAGCTGCACAACAACCACCACACCTACCCGAACTCGGCGAAGTTGTCGGTGCGCAAGTGGGAATTCGACATGGGCTGGGCGTGGATTCAGCTGTTCAGCTTCTTGCGTCTGGCCAAAGTGCAGCGCGTGGCCCCGATTGCCCACCGGGTGACCGGCAAAGGCTACTTGGACATGGACACCGCCATGGCCATCCTCAACAACCGTTTCCAGATCATGGCCCAGTACCGCCGCGCCGTGATCGCGCCGCTGGTAAAACTGGAGCTGGCCAAGGCCGACGCCTCGGTACGCGCCAAGTTTCACCGTGCCAAAGGCCTGTTGTCCCGTGAAACCAGCCTGCTGGACGAGCGTCACCATGCGCGTATCCAAGTGATGCTGGAGCAAAGCCAGGCGCTGAAAGTGATCTACGAAAAACGCCTGGCCCTGCAACATATCTGGGTGAAAACCAGCAGCAACGGCCACGACATGCTTGAAGCGATGAAGGTGTGGGTACACGAGGCGGAGCAGAGCGGCATTCAGTCGCTGCGAGATTTCGCCGAACACCTGAAAACCTACTCACTGCGCCCAGCCGGTGCGCTGTGACAACGAGAAGAAGATCGCTAAAAAAGCGCCGTAAAGCGCCTAAGCCCGCCGTTCGGCGGGCTTTTTTCTGCCTAAGGAATTGGCACCTTATGCTGCGCGAATGGTCGTAGCTTCGTTACTAGAAAAGGACATCGAATGGACGAACATTCTCACCCCGCCCCGCCGCTTTCTCCTGAATTGGAAGAGTTGACGCTGGCGCTCTTGCACAGCCGTGGCGAAGTGGAGCGCTTGCGTGAGCGCGAGCACCTGTTCAGCTCGCTGTTGGACAGCGTCAACACCGTGCTCTGGGCCTTTGATTGGGATGCTCAGCGCATTATCTACGTGAGCCCCGCTTACGAGCGCGTGTTCGGCCGCAACGCCGGTCTGCTGCTGGCCGACTACGGCGAGTGGCTGAACTGCATCTACCCCGACGACGTCGAGCATGCCGCCGCGAGCTTTGCCGAAGTGCTGGTCAAAGGCGCCGTGGAAGACCGCGAATACCGCATTCTGCGGCCCGATGGGCAACTGCGCTGGCTGAGCGACAATGCTTTATCAGCCGCCAGGCCGAAGCCGGCAAACCGCTGATTGTGGTGGGCATCGCCGAAGACATCACCGACAAGAAACACCTCGAAGGCGAGCTGCACCGCCTGGCCACCACCGACGTGCTGACCCAGAGCAGCAACCGCCGCTACTTCTTCGAATGTGCCCACAGCGAAATTCCAGCAAGCGACTCAGGAAGAGGCGCCCTTGGCATTTCTGCTGTTGGATGTGGATAACTTCAAACACATCAACGACACCTACGGCCACCCGATGGGCGACGTGGTGCTGCAACGCATTGCCCAGTGCGGCACGGCCGCCTTGCGGCGCGGGGATCTGTTCGGGCGTATTGGCGGCGAAGAGTTCGCTGCGTTATTTCCCTGCTGCACTGAAGAATTGGCCCTGCAGATTGCCGAGCGCTTGCAGCGGGAAATTCAGCGGTTGGTATTCAGCTGCAACGGCACCACGTTTGGCGTAACCGTGAGCCAGGGGCTGACGAGTTTGACCCACGCTGACGCGACGCTGGATACCCTGTTTGCCCGGGCGGATGCGGCGATGTATGACGCTAAGCGGCAGCAGGGAAGAACCGGATTATTCGCGCGTAGATTCGTAAGCCGCGACCCTCACCCCCAGCCCCTCTCCCGCAAGCGGGAGAGGGGAGCCAGATCGCGTTCTGACCCGATACTCCGCTTTAGCCCCCTCTGCCCGCTTGCGGGAGAGGGTTGGGGAGAGGGTTTTTCGCTGACAGATTTACGCCGGCTGCTGCTGCGTAATGCAGTGAATATTCCCGCCACCCAGCAAAATCTCCCGCCCCGGCACCATCACCACTTCATGCTCCGGAAACAGGCGCTGCAGAATCGCCTTGGCTTCGGCATCTTTCGGATCATCAAAGCTCGGCGCGATGATGCCGCCGTTTACGATCAGGAAGTTGACGTAGGAACCGGCCAGACGAATCGACGGGTCACGCTCCTGCGTACCTGCTACCAAGTCCACACCCGCGCACTCTTCGTCGGTCGCATACAGCGGCCCCGGAATCGGCATCTTGTGCACCACCAACTGGCGGCCTTTGGCGTCTTTTACGGTTTCCAGTACGCGCATGGCGGCCTGGCAGCGCTCGTAGTTGGGGTTCTGTGCATCGTCGGTCCAGGCCAGCAGCACTTCACCGGGGCGCACGTAGCAGCAGAAGTTATCCACATGGCCGTCGGTTTCGTCGTTGAACAGGCCGTCGGGCAGCCAGATCACGGTGTCGATGGCCAGGTGGTCGCCTAGCACCGCTTCGATTTCTTCGCGGGTCAGGTGCGGGTTGCGGTTGCGGTTCAGCAGGCATTCTTCGGTGGTGATCACCGTGCCTTCGCCGTCGACGTGAATCGAGCCGCCCTCGAGCACAAAGCCTTCGGTGCGGTAACGGTCGCGGCGCTCGATTTCGAGGATCTTGCTGGCCACCTGATCGTCGCGCATCCACGGCGAATACAGGCCGCCGTCGAAGCCGCCCCAGGCGTTAAAACCCCAGTCCACACCGCGAACCACGCCTTCGGCGTTGCGTACGAAAGTCGGGCCGGTGTCGCGTACCCAGGCATCGTCGGTGGTGATTTCCAGCACGCGGATGTTGTCGCTATCCAGGCGCGCGCGGGCGTTTTCGTATTGCTCGGCGCTGACGCACACCGTCACCGGCTCGAAGCGGGCAATGGCCTTGGCCACGGCGGTGAACGCCGCCTGCGCCGGCTTGCCGCCAGGCGCCAGTTGTCTGGCCGTTGTGGCCAGACCATCCAGGTCTGGCTGTGGGGCGCCCACTCGGCAGGCATATGGAAGCCATCGGCGCGGGGGGTGGTGTTCAGTGTGGTCATTGGCAAGTCCCGGTATCGGTAGTTCTTTGCGGTAGGGGTCAGGATTCGAGGGCACCGTCGAGGGTCTTGATCGCGCCGTACAGATTCGGCCGACGATCACGGAAGCTGCCCCAGGCGCTGCGGATGTGTTCCAGCTGATCCAGGTCGAAAGTATGCACCAGGATGCCTTCTGCGGTTTCGTTCAGCTCCTGCACTTTTTCGCCGAACTGGTTGGCGATAAAGGACGAGCCGTAAAAGGTGATGTCGTAGCCGTCCTGCGCCTCGTTGCCGATGCGGTTGGAGGCAATCAGCGGCATCAGGTTGGCGCCGGCATGGCCTTGTTGCACGCGCTGCCAGTGGTCGCGCGAGCTGATGGATTGGTCATGGGGCTCGCTGCCGATGGCGGTGGGGTAGAACAGAATTTCCGCCCCTTGCAGCGCCATGCTGCGCGCGCACTCGGGGAACCACTGGTCCCAGCAGATGCCCACGCCAATCTTCGCGTAGCGGGTGTTCCACACCTTGAAGCCGGTGTCGCCGGGGTTGAAGTAGTACTTCTCGTGGTAGCCCGGGCCGTCGGGGATATGGCTTTTGCGGTACACGCCCAGGTTGCTGCCGTCGGCATCGATGATGGCAATGCTGTTAAAGCGCGCGCGGCCGGCCAGTTCGAAATAGCTGATCGGCAACACCACCTGCAGCTCTTTGGCCAGCTTCTGAAAGTGGGCGATGGCAGCGTTGGTCTCGGTGGGCGTGGCCAGCTGCAAATACTCAGGGTTGGGCTTCTGGCAGAAGTACGGGGTCTCGAACAGTTCCTGAATCAGGATGATCTGCGCGCCTTTAGCGGCAGCCTCACGGACCAGTTTTCGGCCGTGGCGATATTCGCCGCGCGGTCCCAGGAACAAGCCATCTGCGTGGCGGCGACAGTGACGGAACGAGCCATAAAGCACCTCTTTTATTGTTGGCAGGCTAAACGCCCAATGAGCAGGTGCGACTTTATAGTCGATAAAATCCGACTTAGAAGGTGATTATTTCTATTGCTTGCCTTTTATCGATAAAAATACAGATAAATATCGGCTATTAAAGCGGAGGTTCACGCTTGGGCAGGAAAGCCGGCAGGTACAGACCCAGATAAACATCGAATACTCGCATGCCTTCTTCGGCCAGGCGCGGGGTGATAGCGCCGTGCTGCTGCACCGAGCGGGCGTACACCCGGTCGCTCAGCTCCAGGGCCAGGGCAAACACGTCGAGCTCGGCGGGCAGGGTGGGCAGGGGGAAGTGGCGGTCGAACAGTTCGTGGAGCAGACGGCCCAGTTCGATATCGTGCTGGCGGTCGGCCTGGGTGACCTCGCTCAGGCCGTGCTGGGCGAGGATCAGTTGCCGGGCCGCCGCATCGCTCGTGTAAATGTCGAGCATCCGTTGCTCCACCAGGCCGACAGGTCGCGCCAGTGCTTGAGGCTGGCATGGTCGATGGGCAACGCCAGCGCGGCGCGAAAGGCGGCATGCACATCGGCGGTCAGCGCTTCGAGAATCGCCGGCACGCTGGCGAAGAAGTGATACACGGAGGAGGGCGGCATTTGCGCGCGTTCGGCCACGCTGTAGATGGACAGGCCGGTCACGCCCTCTTCGGCCAGCAGTGTCCGGGCGGCATCCACAATGGCGGCGATACGGGCCTGGCTGCTGGCGCGGGGTTTGCGGGCGGTGGCGGGACGCTGCATATGGCTCTCCTTGAACGAGGCGCTATTGGATGACAGCCGGCATAAGCGCGCAAGCCACTTACTTCACTGTTCGATAATCGAACGGATAGTCGATTATCGGATTGTTCCCCTCCCGTGCGCGGCGTACTGTTTTCCCACCCGGCGTCTACCCTTTTGGCACGCCTCGGATAACAAGACGAGATCGAACATGGCTGAACTCCTGTCTCTGCGCGAAGCGGTCGAGCGCTTTGTCCACGATGGCGACACCGTTGCCCTCGAAGGCTTTACCCACCTGATTCCGACTGCCGCGTCCCACGAATTGATTCGTCAGGGTAAAAAAGACCTGACCCTGGTGCGCATGACCCCGGACCTGGTCTACGACCTGCTGATCGGTGCCGGTTGCGCCAAGCGCCTGGTGTTTTCCTGGGGCGGCAACCCCGGTGTCGGTTCGCTCCATCGCCTGCGTGATGCCGTCGAAAAAGACTGGCCCCATGCGTTGGAAATCGAAGAGCACAGCCATGCGGATCTTGCCAACTCCTACGTCGCCGGCGCCTCGGGCCTGCCGTTCGCGGTGCTGCGTGCCTACGCCGGTTCCGACCTGCCCAAGGTCAACCCGCTGATCAAGACCGTCACCTGCCCGTTCACCGGTGAAGTGCTTGCGGCCGTGCCGTCGGTGCGCCCGGACGTCACCGTCATCCACGCGCAGAAAGCCGACCGCAAGGGCAACGTATTGCTCTGGGGCATTCTCGGCGTGCAGAAAGAAGCGGCCCTGGCGGCCAAGCGCTGCATCGTTACCGTGGAAGAAATCGTCGACGACCTTAATGCGCCGATGAACGCCTGCGTATTGCCCCTTGGGCGCTGACCGCCGTGTGCCTGGTGCCAGGTGGCGCGCACCCTTCATACGCCCATGGCTACTACGAGCGCGACAACCGCTTCTACCAAGCCTGGGACCCGATTGCCCGCGACCGTGCAACCTTCACCGCGTGGATCGATGAATACATTCGTGGCACCGAAGACTTCGCCGCTTTCCAGCAGAAGATCGCCAGCAAGCAACAAGCGGAGGCCAAGTAATGAGCGACTACAGCACCAATGAAATGATGACCGTCGCCGCCGCCCGCCGCCTGAAAAATGGCTCGGTGTGCTTCGTCGGTATCGGCCTGCCTTCCAAGGCCGCCAACCTCGCGCGGCTGACCTCGTCGCCCGACGTGGTTCTGATCTACGAGTCCGGCCCGATTGGCGCCAAGCCCACCGTGTTGCCGCTGTCGATTGGTGACGGCGAGCTGGCTGAAACCGCCGACACCGTGGTGCCGACCGGCGAGATTTTCCGTTACTGGCTGCAAGGCGGGCGTATCGACGTCGGCTTTCTCGGCGCCGCCCAGGTGGACAAGTTCGGCAATATCAACACCACCGTGATCGGTGATTACCACAAGCCCAAAGTGCGCCTGCCCGGTGCCGGTGGCGCGCCGGAAATCGCCGGGTCGGCCAAGTCGGTGCTGATCATCCTCAAGCAATCGCACCGCACCTTTGTGGATAAGTTGGCCTTTATTACCTCCGTTGGTTTTGGCGAGGGCGGCGACCACCGTCAGCGTTTGGGCCTGCCGGGCAAAGGGCCGGTCGGCATCATTACCGACCTGTGCATCATGGAGCCGGAAGCCGGCACCAACGAATTTATCGTCACCTCGCTGCATCCGGGCGTAACCCGCGAGCAAGTGGTGGAAGCCACTGGCTGGCAGATTCGGTTTGCCGAGAACGTCACCGTCAACGAAGCGCCGCAAGCCCACGAACTGGAAGCGCTGCGTGCCCTCGAAGCGCGTACCGCCGCAGCCCACGGCCAGGCCGGGGGTGAGGAATGACCCGCGACGTTTTTATCTGCGATGCCGTGCGCACGCCGATTGGTCGCCTGAACGGCGGCCTGGCGCCGGTGCGTGCCGATGACCTGGCCGCGGTGCCGCTCAAGGCGCTGATGGAGCGCAATCCGCAGGTGGATTGGACCGCGCTGGACGAAGTCTTTATGGGCTGCGCTAACCAGTCCGGCGAGGACAACCGCAACGTCGCGCGCATGGCCGTGCTGCTCGCCGGTCTGCCGGAGAGCGTGCCGGGCGTTACCCTTAACCGCCTGTGTGCCTCGGGTATGGAAGCGGTCGGCGCCGCCTTCCGCGCCATCGCCAGCGGCGAGATGGAATTGGCCATCGCCGCCGGCGTCGAGTCGATGACCCGTGCGCCATACGTAATGGGCAAAGCCGACAGCGCCTTTGGCCGTGGGCAGAAACTGGAAGACACCACGCTCGGCTGGCGCTTCGTAAACCCGGCGATGAAAGAGCAGTACGGCGTCGACCCGATGCCGGTCACCGGCGACAACGTGGCCGAGGATTACAGCATCAGCCGCGCCGACCAGGACGCCTTCGCCCTGCGCAGCCAGCAACGTGCAGCGGCCGCCCAAGAGGCTGGTTTCTTCGCCGAAGAAATCGTGCCGGTGGTGATTAAAGGCAAGAAGGGCGACACCGTATTTAGCGTCGACGAACACCCGCGTGCCGATACCAACGCCGAAGGCCTGGCCAAGCTGAAACCGGTAAACGGTGCGGATAAAACCGTCACCGCCGGCAATGCCTCGGGCCTTAACGATGGCGCCTCGGCGATCATCCTGGCATCGGCCGAGGCGGTGAAGAAATTCGGCCTCACCCCGCGTGCCAAAGTGCTCGGCATGGCCAGCGGCGGCGTGGCGCCACGCGTAATGGGCATCGGCCCGATTCCTGCGGTGCGCAAGTTGCTGGAGCGTTTGAACCTGGCCATCGACGCGTTCGATGTGGTCGAGCTGAACGAAGCCTTTGCTGCGCAAGGGTTGGCGGTGATGCGTGACCTCGGTCTAGCCGACGACAGCGCCAAGGTGAACCCCAATGGCGGTGCTATCGCCCTCGGCCATCCGCTGGGCATGAGTGGTAATCGCCTGGTGCTGACTGCGGTGCATCAATTGCAGAAGACCGGCGGCAAGCTGGCGTTGGCGACGATGTGTGTCGGCGTGGGGCAGGGTTTGGCGATTGCCATCGAAGCTGTGTAGGCCGCTATCCCGAGCCTGTCTTGAATTCTGGGTCCCAGCCTTCGCTGGGACGACGGTGGACTCTCACCCACCACCGTCATCCCAGCGCAGGCTGGGATCCAGGTACACCGATCAAAGCAAAGGAAGGTGCTTTGGTTTGAACGGGGTTGCAGTTGCTGGGTCTAGACTCAGGCAAACCCTCTGATGAGTAACAAATTATGACCACCCCGCATTACACCGGCGAAGAGCGCAGCAAGCGCATCTTTGCGATCGTAGGTGCCTCTTCGGGCAACTTGGTTGAATGGTTCGACTTCTATGTCTATGCCTTCTGCGCCATCTATTTCGCCCCGGCCTTCTTCCCGTCTGACGACCCCACGGTGCAGTTGCTCAACACCGCAGGCGTATTCGCCGCCGGGTTTCTGATGCGCCCCATCGGCGGCTGGCTGTTCGGTCGACTCGCCGACAAGCGCGGTCGCAAGCACTCGATGATGATTTCGGTGCTGATGATGTGCGCCGGCTCCCTGGTCATCGCCTTTATGCCGACCTACGCCACCATCGGCGCCTGGGCGCCGGCCATTCTGCTGATGGCGCGGATGTTCCAGGGCTTGTCAGTGGGCGGCGAATACGGCGCCACGGCGACCTATATGAGTGAGGTGGCGCTGCGTGGCCAACGGGGTTTCTTCGCTTCGTTCCAGTACGTGACCCTGATCGGCGGGCAACTGCTGGCGGTGTTGCTGGTGGTGATCCTGCAGCAGTTCCTGACCGAAGAAGAACTGCGTGACTGGGGCTGGCGCATTCCGTTCGTAGTCGGCGCCTGTGCGGCGGTGATTTCCTTGTTGCTGCGTCGCAGCCTGGAAGAAACCACGACTGCCGAGCAACGTGCCGACAAGGACGCCGGCAGCATTGCCGCGCTGTTCAAACACCACAAGGCAGCGTTTATCACCGTGCTCGGTTACACCGCCGGTGGTTCGCTGATTTTCTATACGTTCACCACCTATATGCAGAAGTACCTGGTGAACACCGCCGGCATGCACGCCAAGACGGCGAGCTACATCATGACCGGCGCGCTGTTCCTGTACATGTGCATGCAGCCGGTGTTCGGCATGCTCTCCGACCGCATCGGCCGCCGTACTTCCATGCTCTGGTTCGGCGGCCTCGGCACCCTGTGCACCGTGCCGATTCTGCTTAGCCTGAAAACCATCAGCAGCCCGTTTCTGGCGTTTGTGCTGATTACCCTGGCGCTGGCCATCGTCAGTTTCTACACCTCCATCAGCGGCCTGGTGAAAGCGGAAATGTTCCCGCCACAAGTGCGTGCATTGGGCGTGGGCCTGGCGTATGCGGTGGCCAACGCGATATTCGGCGGCTCGGCGGAATACGTGGCGCTGGGGCTGAAAAGCATCGGCATGGAAAACACCTTCTACTGGTACGTGACGGCGATGATGGCGATAGCGTTCCTGTTCAGCCTGCGCTTGCCGAAACAGGCTGCGTATCTGCATCACGATCACTAAGATCGGTGCGCGCGCCTGTTTGGCGCGCGCCATTAAGGACGATGTATGAGCAACAAGTTGTTCGACACCTACTTCACCCAGCCGGCCATGCGCGCGATCTTTTCCGATCACGGTCGTCTGCAGGGCATGCTCGATTTCGAAGCCGCGTTGGCCCGTGCCCAAGCGGCCACCGGGCTGATTCCCGCCGAGGTTGTGCCGCCGATTCAAGGCGCCTGCCAGGCCGACTTGTTCGATGTGGATAACCTCGCCGTGGCCATCGCCACCGCCGGCAACTCGGCTATTCCATTGGTCAAGGCGCTGGGCAAACAGATTTCCGCCGTAAGCGCGCAAGCCGAGCGCTATGTGCACTTGGGCGCCACCAGCCAGGATGTGATGGACAGCGGCCTGGTGCTGCAACTGCGCAGCGCCATCGACCTGTTCGAGAAAGACTTGGCCACCCTGGCCAATGCCCTGGCCAGTCAGGCCAGCCTGCACTGCGCCACGCCGATGGCCGGTCGCACCTGGTTGCAGCACGCCACGCCGGTGACGCTGGGGATGAAAATCGCCAGTACCCTGGGCGCCATTACCCGTCACCGTCAGCGCTTGGCCGAACTCAAGCCGCGCCTGCTGGTGCTGCAATTTGGCGGTGCGTCCGGCAGCCTCGCGGCTTTGGGCGACAACGCTATGCCGGTGGCCGAATCGTTGGCCGCTGAATTGAATCTGCGCTTGCCGGAGCAGCCTTGGCACACTCAGCGTGATCGCCTCGTGGAGTTTGCCAGTTGGCTCGGCCTGGTCGCTGGCACGCTGGGCAAACTCGGTCGCGACCTGAGTCTGCTGATGCAAACCGAAGCCGGCGAAGTGTTCGAGCCGTCGGCGCCGGGCAAAGGTGGTTCGTCCACCATGCCGCACAAACGTAACCCGGTGAGCTGCGCCGTGTTGATCGGCGCGGCTACCCGCGCGCCCGGTTTGGTCGCGACGATGTTTTCGGCGATGCCGCAAGAACACGAACGCAGCCTGGGCCTGTGGCACGCCGAATGGGAAACCTTGCCGGAGCTGTGCTGCCTGCTGTCGGGTGCGCTGCAACAAGCGTTAGTGGTGGTGCCGGGGCTGGAAGTAAATGCCGAGCGCATGCGCCGCAACCTCGACCTGACCCAAGGCCTGGTGCTGGCCGAAGCGGTGAGCATCACCCTGGCCCAGCGCATCGGCCGCGACGCCGCGCACCATCTGCTGGAACAGTGCTGCCGCCTGGCGGTGGAGCAGGGCGTGCACCTGCGCCAGGTGCTCGGCGAAAACGCCGAGGTCACCGCCCAGCTCAGCGACGAAGAATTGGACCATCTGCTCGACCCCGCCCATTACCTCGGCCAGGCGCGTCTGTGGGTGCAGCGCGCGATTGCCGACCATCAGTTACTGAGTGCTTAGGAGCGTTTCATGCCTGCCGTACACCTCGCCGATGGCGACCTGAACTACCTACTCGAAGGCGATAAACACCTGCCGGTGCTGGTGCTGTCCAACTCGTTGGGTACCGACCTGCATATGTGGGACGCGCAGATCGAAGCGTTCACCCAGCACTTCCAGGTGCTGCGTTACGACACCCGTGGCCATGGCAAATCCTTGGTCACCGAGGGCACCTACAGCATCGAACAGAACGGCCGCGACGTGCTGGCGCTGCTTGATGCGCTGGCGATCGAGCAGGTGTATTTCTGCGGGTTGTCGATGGGCGGGCTGATTGGTCAGTGGCTGGCGATCAATGCGCCAGAGCGTCTCAAGCGCGTGGTGCTGTGCAACACCGCCGCCAAGATCGGCAATGACGATGTATGGAACCCGCGTATCGAGATGGTGCTGCGTGACGGCGCGGCGGCCATGGTTGCACTGCGCAACGGCTCCATCGCCCGCTGGTTTACTCCGGCATTTGCAGAAGCTGAAACCGCTAAGGTCGAGGCCGTGGTCGGCATGCTCGCCGCCACCTCGCCGCAAGGCTACGCCGCCAACTGCGCCGCCGTGCGCGATGCCGATTTCCGTGAGCAGATTGGCGCCGTGACCTTGCCGCTGTTGATGGTGTGCGGCACCGAAGATGCGGTGACCACGCCAGCGGATGGGCGCTTTATTGTCGAGCGCGTAGCGGGTGCCCAACTGGTGGAATTCCACGCCGCGCACCTCTCCAACGTCGAGGCTGGCGATGCCTTCAGCCAGGCTGTTCTCGACTTTCTTACCCACTGATTGGCGGACGCCCGATGGACGAAAAACAACGTTATGACGCCGGCATGGAAGTACGCCGCGCGGTACTCGGCGACGCCCACGTCGACCGCAGCCTGAAGAACCTCACGCCGTTCAACGAAGAGTTCCAGGAAATGATCACCCGCCACGCCTGGGGTGATATCTGGACGCGCCCGGGCTTGCCACGCCATACCCGCAGTTTGATCACCATCGCCATGCTGATCGGCATGAACCGCGAGGGCGAATTGAAGCTGCACCTCAAGGCCGCGAAGAACAACGGCGTGACGCGCGAGGAGATTAAAGAGGTGCTGATGCAGAGCGCGATTTATTGCGGGATTCCGGCAGCGAATGCCACGTTTCATCTGGCAGAAGAAGTGTGGGATGAGATGGGCGTGGAATCCCTGGAGTAGGCGAAGTTCGTTGCGTAGGAGCGAGCTTGCTCGCGAAGCTCTTTAGATCAAACGCTTCGCTAGCAAGCTAGCTCCTACAGAAAAGCCGCGCCGTGCTGATCAATCCCACTTCGGCGCAAACGCCGGGTTCACAATCCGCACATCCTTGGGCAACGCCGCAATCGCCGCGCGGTCTTCGTCGTCCAGCTTCACCTTTACTGCCTCCAGGTTGGCCCGCTGATTCACCACGCTATTGGACTTGGGAATCGCCGCCACACCGTCCTGCTCCAACAACCACCCCAACGCAATCTGACTCGGCAGCACGCCATGCTTCTTGGCGATGCGTTGCACCGTTTCCGTCTCCGCGCCCTGGCCACGCGCCAGCGGGGTATAGGCGGTCAGCGCCATGCCGTGCTGACGGGCAAAATCGAGCACCGGTTGCTGGTTCAACAGCACGTGGTATTCCACCTGCACCACGGCCAACGGCGCGCCCAGTTCCACCACCGCGCGGGTGAGTTGCGCGACGTTGAAGTTGGCCACGCCGATCTGCCGCGCCTTGCCTTCTTCACGCAGCTTCACCAGGGTTTCGATGCTGCGTTCCAGGTTCCAGCCTTCGCTTTCCTGGCCCGGCCAGTGGATGAGGAACAGGTCGAGGCAATCGTCGCCCAGCGCTTTGCGGCTGGCATCCAGCGAATCGCGCATGGCTTGCGGGGCGAGCTGGTTGTGCCAGACCTTGGTGGTGACATGGATCTTTTCACGGGGCAGGGACGTCTGCGCCAGGGCTTTGCCGACGGCGGCTTCGTTGTCGTATGCCGTGGCCGTGTCGAGGTGGCGGTAGCCCAGGTCCAGGGCCTGTTCGACGAGGCGCGTACAGTCATCGCCGAGCATCCGCCAGGTGCCCAGGCCGACCTTGGGAATGTGCAGGCCGGTGCGGGTGGTGATGGATTCCATAAAAGCGGCTCCCTGTGGGGTGGGTGTGGGGGTTGGACTCTACAGTCTTTCGAGTGTTCGGTACCGCTGGGAAAACCCTCTCCCCAGCCCTCTCCCGCAAGCGGGCAGAGGGGGCCGGTCACGCGCAGATTAGCTCCCCTCGCCCGCTTGCGGGAGAGGGGTTGGGGGAGAGGGCGGCCATAAAAAAGCCCATCAAAGAGATGGGCTTGGAGGCCAAATTCAGCCAAGAAATTGTGCCTGTTTACAGCAACGAAATCGGGTAGCTGACGAAAATCCGGTTCTCATCAAACTCGTTGGTGCTGTAGTCACGGCGCATGGTCGAGTTGCGCCATTTGAAGTTGAGGTTCTTAAACGTACCGCTCTGCACGGTGTAGGCGAGCTCGGATTCACGCCCCCATTCCTTGCCGTCAGTGATGGTGCCGGTGTGCACGTTATCGCCGCTGATATAGCGGTTCATCAGGGTCAGCCCCGGCACGCCCACGGCGGCGAAGTTGTAGTCGTGACGCACCTGCCAGGATTTCTCCTTGGCGTTGTCGTAGCTGGAGTTGTAGCTGTCGTTCGCCAGGGTGCCACCGCTGGTGCCGTTGACGCGCATCCACAGGGTGTCGCCGGTCAGCTTTTGCAGGCCGACATAAAACACGCTGCCGCCGTATTTGGCCGAGAGCATGGCGAACGCGGTTTTGTTGTCCAGGTCGCCGGCCAGTTGGCTGCCGTCTTCTTTGCCGATGAAGTAGCCCAGGTTGGCGCCCAGAGTCACGTCGCCCACTGGTTGGCTATGCAGCACGTTGAAGTATTGCTGCTGGTAGATATCTTCCAGCTCGGAATACCACACGCCAATGGTGGTGCGCTTTTCGTTGAAGGTGTACTCGCCGCCGCCGAAGTTGAAACGGTCGGAAAGCACCGCCGCGCGACCGTTCATGGACATATCTTCCATGCTCGCATCGTTACGCGGGCTGTTCTGGCGGAACTGGCCGCCGTACAAGGTGAGGCCGTCGATTTCCTGCGAGGTTACCTGGCCGCCACGGAAGGTTTGCGGCAGCGAGCGACCGTCATCGGAACGCAGAATCGGCAGCACCGGCATCCATTCGCCGACCTTCAATTCGGTCTTGGAAATCTTCGCTTTGGCGGCCACACCCAGGCGCCCAAAGTTATCGGCTGGGCGGCCATCGTCGTGCACTGGCAGCAGTTGTGTGCCGGCAGTGCCTTTGCCGCCGTCCAGTTTCTGCGAGTACGTACCCAGTACATCCACACCAAAACCGACCAGGCCAGGGGTGTAGCCGGATTTCACGTCGAGGATAAAGTTTTGCGTCCACTCTTCAGCCTTGCCCTGCGCATTGTCGGGGTTGGTGAAGTTGCGGTTGAAGTAGGCGTTGCGCAAGTTCAGCGTGGCCTTGGTGTCATCCAGAAAACCTTCAGCTTGGGTCAACGGGGTGAACCCTGCGACGGCGAAGGCGATCAGAGCTGGGGCGCGAGCAGGACGCAATGCGCCCTTTTTGAAAGAGACATGCAGCATCGGAGTAGACCTTTTTTGTAGTTGTTGGTCATCGCAAGCGCCGCAGGGCGGCGTTCAATGTGAGAGGCATAGTGGAAGTAGTAACTAAACGGTTCAATTCGATAATCGTCGTTTTGTTCGGTTATCGAACGCTAATTAACCGGGTAGTACATTCGTCCGAGGCGCCAGGGGGCCGCTATAGTTCAGCGGCCTGTAAGCTGTTTTTTAAATGTCAGCGCACGTTTTTTTGAGAGCCGTATGAGTTTGCCAAGCTCCCCACTGTCCACCGCCCAGCAGCCGTTTCGCGGCATTTTGCTGATTCTGCTGGCCACCTTTCTGTTTTCCAGCCACGACGCTTTGTCGAAATACCTGTCGGGTTTTTACCCGGTGGTGATGGTGGTGTGGGCGCGTTATGTGGTGCACACCTTGCTGATGGCAGGCATCTTTCTGCCGCAATCGGGCTTGCGTGTGCTGCGCAGCAAACGGCCGGCTTTGCAGGTGTTGCGGGCGGTGTGTCTGCTGGGCACCAGCCTGTTGTTCACCACCGGTATTCGCTATATCCCGTTGGCCGAAGCCACGGCGGTCAACTTTCTCGCGCCGTTGCTGGTAACTGCGCTGTCGGTACCGCTGCTCGGCGAGCGCGTGACCAAGGGCCAATGGGCGGCGGTGCTGGTGGGGTTTTCCGGGGTGCTGGTGATTGTGCATCCGGGCGGCGAACTGTTTACCCCGGCGGTGCTGCTGCCGTTCGGTTCGGCGCTGTGTTTTGGCGTGTACCAGATCCTTACGCGCATCCTCGCCACAGTCGATACACCCACCACCAGCAACTTTTTCGCCGGCCTGTGCAATACCTTGCTGGTCAGTCTGCTGGTGCCGTTCTTCTGGCAAGTGCCGACCTGGGGGCATGCAGTGTTGATGATTGCGCTGGGCACCTGCGGTATGACGGCGCACCTGATGCTGACTCAGGCGTTCCGCTACGCGGCACCGGCATTGCTGGCGCCGTTTGGCTACTGCCAGATCGTGTTTGCCGGGCTGCTCGGGTTTGTGGTGTTTGCCCATACGCCGTCGATGAGCGCCATGCTGGGCATTGCCATTATTTGCCTGAGCGGGTTGGCGGCGGCGTGGTTGCAGAAGCGCCAATAATTCAAAAGCATCGCTGCTAACACTAAAAAAGGCCCCGAAGGGCCTTTTTTAGTGCGCGGTCGTTAAGCCTGTTTCACCTCAGGCACCTTGCGCGGCGCCATAAAGTAGAGCCAGGTCAGCGCCAGGAAGTACATGGTCGGAATCAACGTAAACAACACGGCGTAATTGTTGTTGGTGACGGTCAGTACATACCCCACCAACTGCGTCATAAACATCCCGCCAATCGCCGCACACATCCCGCCAAAACCAAACACGGTGCTCATCATGTGCTTGGGCGTGAAGTCCATTACCAGGCTCCAGATATTGGCGGTCCACGCCTGGTGCGCGCCCACGCCCAGGGCGATGGCCAGCACGGCGATCCACAGCCCGCTTGCATGCGCCGCGAAGATCACGCCGATGATGGCGCAGGCACAGAGCAGCATCGACAGCAGCCGTGCCTTAATTGCGTTCATACCGCGGCCGATCAGCCACGACGACAACACGCCGCCGCCGATGCTGCCGAAATCGGCGGTGAGCCAGATCAGAATCAGCGGAATGCCCATCTGCGACACGCTGATGCCCAGGTTGTATTGCTGGTTCAGAAACGGCGGCAGCCAGTACAGGTAAAACCAGAACACCGGCGCGGTCATCGAGAACGCGATGGCAAATGCCCAGGTGCCACGCATGCGCAGAATTTCGCGCAGCGGTACGCGGGCCTGGGCCGGTTCTTCGTTGTGCTGGATGTAGTCGAGTTCGCTCTGTTTAACGCGTGGGTGGTCTTCGGGGTTGAAGTATTTCAGGCCCCAGAACACCAGCCAGATCGCGCCCAGTGCCGACATGCAGAGGAACACCGCCTGCCAGCCCCAGGCCACTAGAATCAGCGGCAGCAAGGCGGGGGTGAGCATGGCGCCGACGTTGGTGCCGGCGTTGAAGATGCCGGTGGCCACGGCCCGTTCGCCGGCCGGGAACCAGATGCGGGCGGTCTTCACGCAGGCCGGGTAGTTGGCCGCTTCGGTGAGGCCGAGCACAAAGCGGCAAACCATAAAGCCGACCGCCGAGGTGGCCAGGCCATGGGCGCCAGTGGCGATGCTCCAGAGCAGTACGGCGAAGAAGAAGGCGCGTTTGACGCCGACCCTGTCGATAAACCGCCCTTGCAGCAGAAAGCCGATGGCGTAGCCGACCTGGAACCAGAAGTTGATGTTGGCGTAGTCCATCGCCGTCCAGCTCATCTTCTCGGCGAGCACCGGTTGCATCACGCCCAGTGCGGCGCGGTCGATGTAGTTCAGGGTGGTGGCGAAAAACACCAGGGCGAGCATGGCCCAGCGGGTTTTGCCCACTGCCATGGCGCCGCGGATTTTGTCGCCGATGCCGGCGTGGGGCGAAACGGCCTGCGCCGCTACGGGAGTGCTTTGGGACTGAATCATGGGGGTGACCATCCGTTCTAAGACTGCGCGAGCATTCCTGCTTTTGAGTAAAGCAGGCGTCTCAAGGCAGACGACTTGCGTGCGGACCGTTCGCCGGAGTGCGGCGCGGCAGGCTAGGGCAAGACGGTGTCTGCGGCTAAGGGCGTGTCAGGGGCGCAAGGCCCGTCTGAGTGCGGTCTGGATGGCGAGAGGCGTGATGATGAGCATGAGGGTGTACCTGTTTTTGAAATTGTTATGGTCTGGTTATGTACCGCGATCGCCTGATTTCGGCCCTTTAACGACTGCATGCACGGCAAGGGGACCGAAGAGCGACTGCAATGTGGAACCGATGTTGGTCACTGGCGAAAAAATCGTCAATTCGATAAACGGCCATTTGGTCGATAATCGAACACAAAAGTAACCAGTCAGTACAAAATTCTTTTCGCATTAAAGCTGATGGCGAATACTCCATGCACCCTGATTCGCATCGTCAAACGGTGCGCGCCAACAAAAACAGGAGTTGAAGCATGCAACGTTCGATTGCCACCGTTTCCTTGAGCGGCACCCTGCCGGAAAAGCTTGAAGCCATTGCTGCCGCCGGTTTCGACGGGGTAGAAATCTTCGAAAACGACTTGCTCTACTACGCCGGCAGTCCGCGCGAGATCCGCCAGATGTGCGCGGATCTGGGCATCGCCATCACCCTGTTTCAGCCCTTCCGTGATTTTGAAGGCTGTCGCCGCGACCGCCTGGCGCGCAACCTTGACCGCGCCGAACGCAAGTTCGACCTGATGCAGGAGTTGGGCACGGACCTGGTGCTGGTGTGCAGCAACGTGGCTGCTGATTCGCTGGGCGACACGCAAATTCTGGTCGACGACCTGCGCCTGCTTGGCGAGCGCGCCGGTGCACGCGGCTTGCGGATTGGTTACGAAGCCCTGGCCTGGGGCCGGCATGTAAATACCTACCAGCAGGTCTGGGAGATCGTTCGCCAGGCCGACCACAGCGCCGTCGGCGTGCTGCTCGACAGCTTCCACACCCTGTCGCTCAAGGGCGACCCGGCTGCTATCGCCGATATCCCCGGCGACAAGATCTTCTTCGTGCAGATGGCCGATGCGCCGATTCTGGCGATGGACGTGCTGGAGTGGAGCCGGCATTTTCGTTGCTTCCCCGGCCAGGGCGAATTCGACTTGGCGGGCTTTCTCGCGCCGATCATTCGCAGCGGCTACACCGGCCCGCTGTCGCTGGAAATCTTCAACGATGGCTTTCGCGCCGCGCCGCCGCGCGCCAACGCGGCCGATGGCCTGCGTTCGCTGCTTTATCTCGAAGAGAAAACCCGCAACCTGCTGGAGCGCCAGGCCAGCGAGGGCACGATTACACCTGTGCCGGCCGGCAGCCTGGACATGCTGGTCAACCCGCCCGCTGCCAGCCGGTACGACGGTGTGGAGTTTCTGGAATTCGCCGTGGATGGCGAGCAGGGCACCAAGCTCGCCGGTTGGTTAGAGCGTCTGGGCTTTGCCCGCGCCGGTCAGCACCGTTCCAAAGACGTGAGCCTGCTGCGCCAGGGCGATATCAATATCGTGCTCAACGCCGAGCCCTATTCGTTTGCCCACAGCTTTTTCGAAGCCCACGGCCCGTCGCTGTGCGCCACCGCCCTGCGGGTAAAAGACAGCCACAGCGCCTTCGAGCGCGCCCGTGAATTCAAGGGCCAGCCGTACCGTGGCCTGGTCGGGCCGAACGAGCGGGAGATTCCGTCGCTGCGCGCGCCGGATGGCAGCCTGATTTATCTGGTGGGTCAGGCCGAGAACGGTCTGTATGACAGCGACTTCATCCTTAATGACAGCGTTGTGCCCAGCGGCAATCTGCAGCGCATTGACCATATGGCCATGGCCCTGCCGGCCGACAGCCTCGACAGTTGGGTGCTGTTCTACAAAGCATTGTTCGACTTTGCCGCCGACGACGAAGTGGTGCTGCCAGACCCCTACGGCCTGGTAAAAAGCCGCGCCCTACGCAGCAGCTGCAGCTCGGTGCGTCTGGCGCTGAATATCTCGGAAAACCGCAACACCGCCATCTCCCATGCGCTGTCCAGCTACCGGGGTTCCGGCGTGCACCACATTGCGTTTGCCTGCGACGACCTTTTTGCCGAAATCAACCGCGCCAAAGACGCCGGCGTGCCGCTGCTGGATATCCCGCTGAACTACTACGACGACCTGGCCGCGCGCTTTGATTTCGACGATGAGTTTCTGAGCGAGCTGGCCTATTACAACGTGCTTTACGACCGTGATGCCCAGGGCGGCGAGCTATTCCACGTGTACACCGAGCCGTTCGAAGGGCGGTTCTTCTTCGAGCTGTTGCAGCGCAAGAATGGCTATGTGGGGTATGGCGCGGCGAACGTGGCGGTGCGGTTGGCAGCCATGGCTAAAGTGCGCAGCGGCTCCGGTCGCCAAACCCGCTTGTAGTGCTTTCATCGGATCACGGCCAGGACCATAATCGCCGCTACCTTGCCCAACCGGCCGTGAGCCTTGTATGACCCTTATCCAAGAACTTCCCGAGGAGCTTCCGGAGGCCCCTCGCAAAAGTCGCAAGAACAACCCGGAAAAGACCCGCGAGAATATCTTGCAGGCGGCCATCGTCGAGTTCGTTCAGCAGGGCCTGTCCGGCGCCCGCGTGGACGCCATCGCCGAGCGCACCCACACGTCCAAGCGGATGATCTACTACTACTTCAACAGCAAAGAAGAGCTCTACGTTGAAGTGCTGGAGAAACTCTACGGCGACATCCGGCGCACCGAGGCTCAGTTGCACCTGGCTGAGTTGGAGCCGTTCGAAGCCATCCGCCGACTGGTGGAATTCACCTTCGATCACCACGACCGCAACGTGGATTTCGTGCGCATTGTCTGCATCGAAAACATCCACAACGGCGCCAACGTCAAACAGTCGCCGACCATCCGTTCGCTCAGCCACAACGTGCTCAATCTGCTGGATGAAACCCTGCGCCGTGGCGAAGCGGCGGGGCTGTTCCGCCCGGGGCTGCAAGCCATCGACATGCATTTGCTGATCAGCTCGTTCTGTTTTTACCGGGTGTCCAACCGCCATACGTTCAGCGAGATCTTCCAGATCGACCTGACGGATGAGCAGGTAAAACAGCGGCATAAGGCGATGATCTGCGAATCGGTGCAGGCGTATCTGCGTAAATAAAAAAACGGCCTGTAACGGCCGTTTTTTTATGTGCGCTTCTTGTTGGGCTTCGCTGCGCTCAACCCAACCTACCCGATGTCGTAGGTTGGGTTGAGCGCAGCGAAGCCCAACTAAGCTCCCGCCACTCAGTTACTGGCGCGTACCGCCTCCACCGACTCATACATGGCCTTGACCAGCGCCGGGTCCATATCTTTGGAGAACTGCTCGATCACCGGTTTTACTTTTTCGCGGAAGCGTTCCATTTCGGCCGGCGAAATGGAGTTGGCCTGCATCTCCGTCGACAGCTCGCTATACGCCGAATCCTGAGCGACTGCGGTGATCTGACGTTGGTACACGGTTGCCTCTTTGGCCGCCTCGGTGATCACAGCCTGCTCCTCTGCGTTGAGCTTGCCCCAGCTTTTCGCGCCAATCACAAAAGACTGCGGGTTATAGATGTGCTGGGTCACGCTCAGGTATTTCTGCACTTCGTTGAACTTGCTGCCTTTGATCACGGTGAAGGGGTTCTCCTGGCCATCCACGGTCTTCTGTTCCAGGCCCGTGTACACCTCAGGGAACGGCATTGGTACCGGGTTGGCGCCGAGGGCCTTGAAGGTTTCCAGGTAGATAGGGGACTGAATCACGCGCACCTTCAGGCCCGCCATGTCTTCCCACTTGGTGACCGGGGTTTTGCTGTTGGTCAGGTTGCGGAAACCCAGGTCCCAGTAACCCAGATTCAACAGGCCTTTGCTTTCCAGGCGCTTGGCCAGTTCTTTGCCGACCGGGCCGTCGATCACGGCCTGGGCTTCCTTGGTGTTGTTGAACAGAAACGGGAAGTCGAGCAGTGCGAACTCAGGCACTTGCGCGGCGAGAATGCCTGAGTTGAGTACGGTCAGATCCAGGGTCGAGCCTTGCAGCGCGGACACGGTTTGCAGGTCGCCGCCCAGCACGCCGCCGGGGAACAGGCGCACGGTCATTTTGCCGCCGCTTTTCTCTTTCACCAGGTCGGCGAATTTCTGCGCGCCCTGGCCCTGGGGGTGTTCCTTCACGTTCTGGAACGCAAAGCGCAGGGTGTGCTCACTGATTTCGGCGTGGGCGGTCAGACCGTTGAGCAGCAGGCCTGCAGCGCAGGCAGAAGTGAGTAAGGGTTTCAGCCATTTTTTCATTGTCGGTGTTCTCCATTGTTGTTGTTTTGAAGCACGAGACTTTCCTTGGGACCCGGCGCTTAGCCGGTGAAAAACTTCAGCGGCACCAGCACCAGTTGCGGGAATATCACCAGCAAGGCCAGCACTATCAATTGCGCCAGCATGAACGGCCAGACGCCGCGGGTGATCTCTTCCAGGGTCAACTTGGAAACGCCACACACCACGTTGAGCACGGTGCCCACCGGCGGGGTGATCAAGCCAATCGAGGTGTTCACCAGAAACAGCACGCCGAAATACACCGGATCGATTCCGGCCTGAATCACTACCGGCATCAGCACGGGCGTGAGGATCAGGATAGAAGGCGTCATGTCCATTACGGTGCCTACCAGCACAATCAGCAGCATGATCATCAGCAGCAGCGCGGTGGGGGAATCGAGGAACGGCGCCAACACGTCGGTAAGTTGGCCAGGCAGGTCGGCGATGGTGATCAGCCAGGACGACACCATGGCTGCCGCCACCAGCAGCATCACCACCGAGGTGGTTTTGGCCGCCGATAACACCACTTCGTAAAGCTGGCTGAGCTTGAGCTCGCGGTAAATGAACAGCGACACGAACAGCGCGTATACCGCCGCCACCACGGCCGCTTCGGTGGGGGTGAAAATGCCGAACTTGAGACCAAAGACAATGATCAAGGGCAAGCCCAGGGCCCAGCTGCCATCGAGCAGGGTTTTGATGATTTCGCTGCGACTGGCCTTGGCCGGCGTGGCGATATTTTCGCTGCGCGAAACAAACCACCAGGCGACTGCCAACGAAACGCCGAGCAGCAGGCCGGGCACGATGCCCGCCAGAAACAGCTTGGAAATCGATACGCCCGAGGCCACCCCGAACACGATAAAACCAATGCTCGGCGGAATGATCGGCGCCAGGATGCCACCCGAGGCGATCAGCCCGGCAGCGCGTTCTTTGTTGTGGCCGGCTTGCACCATCATCGGCACCAGGAGTGCCGCCAAGGCAGCGGCGTCGGCCACAGCCGAACCGGACAGCGACGCCAGCAGACACGAAGCAATGATCGCCACGTAACCCAGGCCACCACGCTTATGGCCGACCAACGCCATGGCGATGTTCACGATGCGTCGAGACAGGCCGCCGGCATTCATGATTTCGCCGGCCAGCATAAAGAAAGGTACGGCCAGCAGCGGGAAACTGTCAGCGCCGTTGAGCAGGTTCTGGGCAATGATCTGGGCGTCGAAGAGGTCCAGTTGCCACATCAGCACCACGCTCACCAACAACAAGGCAAAAGCAATCGGAATACCCAGGGCCATGGTGCCGAGCAGGGAGCCGAGAAACAGTAGAAGGGTCATGGGCGGCTCCCTTCGCTGGCGGGCAGGTGCACCGACTCGATCTCCGCCTTGCCCAACGGCAAGCGCCCCTGCAGGGCCAGAATCAGCTCGCCAATGATGATGGGAATAGCCGTTACGCCGAACACCACGCCGATGCCATAGAACCAGGCCATGGAGAGGCCGGAGGCGGGGGCGACCACGTCAAGGTTGATGACGGCTTGCTGCCAGCTGCCACTCAAGATCAGCCAGGCGATGTACAGCATCATCAGTTGACCGATGGCCAGGCACAGGTTGCGCCCGCGTGCGGGTAGCTTCTTGATCAGCAGATCAAGGCCCAGGTGACCGCGTTCGCGCATGGCAATCAGTGAGCCGAGAAACACCATCAGCACAAACAACCAGCGCGACAGCTCTTCGGAAATGGTGAGGCCGGAGTTGAATGCGTAGCGCATCACCACATTGCCAAACACCATCAACACCATGCCGAGCATGCACAGCACGACTATCAATTTCAGGAAGCGGAAGTACAGATCGATAATTTTTGTCATTGTTGTTGATCTCGCAAGGCTGACCACAACCGAGACTGTGGGCGCCATTTTTTATTGTTGAGTGTGTAGTGCCGGTTACGCGGTCATCCCTTTGAAGTGCTCTTGCATACGTTGTGCATCGGCGACCACGCCGCTGAACAACTCAAACGCTTTTACCGCCTGAAACACCGCCATGGTGCCGCCATCCAGCGTGCGACAGCCCAGCGCGCGGGCTTCGCGCAGCAGTTCGGTTTCCAGTGGGAAGTAGACGATCTCGGCCACCCATAGGGCGGCGCGCAGCAGTTCCTTGGGCACCGGCATGCCCGGCAACTTGGCCATGCCCATAGGTGTGGTGTTCACCAGGCCGTCCGCGTTGGCCATGGCGCCGGCCAGATCGTTGCCCGCCTGGGCGCGGTTGCCGGGGAAGTGCTCATTGAGGTTTGCGGCTAACGCCTGGGCGCGGCTGGCATCCACATCGAAAATGCTCAGGTGCTGCACGCCTTCAATCAGCAGGGCATGAGCCACGGCGGCGCCGGCACCGCCCGCACCCATCTGCACCACGCGCTCGCGGGCCACGTCATTCAGGCCACGACGAAAGCCTTCGGCAAAACCCAGGCAGTCGGTGTTATGGCCGATGCGTTTGCCGTTCTGAAACACCACGGTGTTTACCGCGCCAATTCCACGCGCTTCGGGGGAGAGTTCGTCCAGCAGCGGAATCACCGCCTGCTTGCACGGAAAGGTGATGTTCAGACCGGTAAAACCACTGTGCTCGGCGGCGCTGATCAAGCTGGGCAGATCGTCGAGGCCGAGCTTCAGGGCGTCGAGGTCAATCAGCCGGTACAGGTAACGCATGCCCTGGGCATCGCCTTCATGCTCATGCATGGCCGGGGTGCGCGAGGCCTGAATGCCGGAGCCGATCAGGCCGGCCAGAATGCTGGGAGGTGTGGACATGTTCAGGCCTGCAACAGATGGGCGAAGTGCTGGACGGCCATGCGGTAGCCGTTGCTGCCAAACCCGGCGAGCACGGCCACGGCAATGCCGGACACATACGAGTGGTGACGGAATTCTTCGCGCTTGTGCACGTTGGACAGGTGTACTTCGATTACCGGCAATTCGCTGGCGACCAGCGCATCGCGGATGGCGACGGAGGTGTGGGTCCAGGCGCCGGGGTTGATCACAATGCCGACGCAGCGGCCGCGGGCCTGGTGAATCCAGTCGATCAACTGGCCTTCGTGGTTGGTTTGCTGAAATTCCACGTCGAGATCCAGCGCGCTGCCGGTGCGGCGGCACAGCTCGGCGATATCGGCGAGGGTTTCGTGACCATAGGTGGCGGGCTCGCGGGTGCCGAGCATATTGAGATTGGGGCCGTTGAGTACCAGCAGGGTACGAGGCATGTGGGAACTCTCCATTGTTATTGTCGGTTTGCTGGCGTGGGCCGCAAACGCTTGTAGGAGAAAATGTACTAACCGGTTAATACGGTCAATGCTCCGTTAGTCTGTTGTCCGATAATCGACCAGTTTCTATTGCCAGCAATCGCTGGGCGAGTTTGGTTATCGCCCGCCATCAGCCCGTGAAATCGCACTTAAGGATGTGACGAGGAAGTCGATATAGTGCGTAGGATTCAGCCGACAAGAGCTGAAGCATTCGCCTCGCTCCCCCGGAGAACACTCCCCATGTTTGGATGGCTTACTCAGACGCTGAGCAATATCAGCGTCGGCGCAAAACTGGCCCTCGGTTTTGGTTTGGTCCTGCTGTTGACGCTGTTGATCACGCTGGCTGGTTGGGTGGGCCTGACGTCCGTGCTGGAGCGGGGCGACAAGTTGGCGGCGATCTCCAAACTGGGCGCCACGGCGCGCGATGTGCGCATTTCCCGTCTGAGCTATATGCAGACCAGCGACAGCGCCCACAGCGCCACCGTGCTGGAAAACCTCGACAAGCTGGACGCCGGTATTCAGCACGGCAACGAGGTGATGAAGCAGCCCAGCGACCTGGCGCTGCTCAAACAGGCCGGCGATGCCAGCAGTCTTTATCGCCAGGCGTTCAACCAGATGAACCAGGGCGTTGCCACCCGTGAAGGGCTGCGCAGCCAGTTCGGCAAGTTCGCCGATGCGGCGGTGGCCGAGCTGGGCAATGTGAGCGCGGCGGTGCATGCGGTTGAAGTGACCGAAGAAAATGCCGAGCAGCATGAAACCGCGGTCGATTCGCTGATCGCCCAAGGCGCGTTGATTCAAAACGCCCGTTTCGAGTTGCGCGGTTTCACCTACAGCGGCAAGGCCGAGCTGCAACAACCGGCGCTGGCTGCCATCGACCAGGCGCTGGCCAACCTCAAACCGTTGGCAGACAAACTGCCAAGTGAGCAGGCCGCCGGGCTGCAAAAAGTGGCTGAGGCATTGAACGGTTACCGCGCCACCGTGGGCCAGTTTGCGGCGGCGTTATCCTCCATCACCGCCGCGCAGGCGGTGCTGGATACGCAGATCGCGCAGATTTTCGACGCCTGCACCAAGTTGACCATCAGCCAGAACGCCAAGCGCGACGCAGAAGAGCACGAGGCCCGACTGATTCTGCTGGTGGCCTCTGCGATCGCCCTGGTGCTTGGCCTGATCGCCGCGCTGTTTATCACCCGGCAGATTGTCGGACCGCTGAAAACCGTGCTGCGCCGGGTGGAACGCATCGCCTCGGGCGACCTTAGCCACGACATCGAAACCCGACGCGGCGATGAACTGGGCCAATTGCAGAGCAGCATGCAGAACATGACCCTGGGCCTGCGCGAGTTGATTGGCGGCATTCGTGACGGCGTCACCCAGATCGCCAGCGCTGCCGAAGAGCTGTCGGCCGTTACCGAGCAGACCAGCTCCGGGGTAAACAGTCAGAAAGTGGAAACCGATCAGGTGGCCACCGCGATGCATGAAATGACCGCCACCGTGCAGGAAGTGGCACGCAATGCCGAAGAGGCCTCCGAAGCCGCCAAAACCGCTGACCAGCAAGCCCGTGACGGTGATCGCGTGGTGGGCGAGGCGGTCGCGCAGATCGAGCGATTGGCGATTGCGGTGGGCAGTTCCACCAACGCCATGAACGACCTCAAGCGCGAAAGCGACAAGATCGGCAGCGTGCTGGACGTGATCAAGTCTGTGGCGCAACAAACCAACCTGCTGGCCTTGAACGCCGCCATCGAGGCCGCGCGTGCCGGTGAAGCCGGTCGTGGGTTTGCCGTGGTGGCCGACGAAGTACGCAGCCTGGCGCAGCGCACCCAGCAATCCACCGAAGAAATCGAAGAGCTGATCAGCGGCCTGCAAAGCGGCACTCAGCAGGTGGCCACCACCCTGGAAAACAGCCGTGACCTGACCGACAGCAGCGTGGAATTGACCCGCCGGGCCGGTGAGTCGTTGGGCAGCATTACGCGTACGGTGTCGGCGATTCAGGCGATGAACCAGCAGATCGCCACGGCGGCCGAAGAGCAGACCGCAGTGGCTGAAGAGATCAACCGCAGCGTATTGAACGTGCGCGATGTGTCGGAACAGACGGCGGCGGCGAGTGAAGAGACGGCGGCGTCGAGCGTGGAGTTGGCTCGGTTGGGCGGGCATCTGCAGAGCTTGGTGCAACGCTTCCGGATCTAAGCTGGCTGTTGATTTTTCGATCTACGCCTTTCAACGGTCTAGATCGAGCGAGCTAGAGCGAGGCAAGGCCAATACGGCCCGGGCAAAAACGGTTTTTGAAGCGCAGTTGGCTGTAGCCAATGAGCATTCGAAAACTGTTTTTAACGCAGCATCGCCGACGCGCAGCCGATCGGTTAGTAACGGGTTACCAACCGCCGCCACCACCTCCACCCCCGCCTCCACCTGAAGAACCCCCGCCTGACGAACTGCTACTCCCCGAGCTGGAACTGGAACCCGAGGACGGACTCGGCGGCGGAGTTGACGCCGTGCTAGCTGCGGCCACCAATGCGCTACTCAACGCACTCGGCGTACTGAACCGGCTGCTGTCGCGATACCACGTCGGCTGATACGTCGGCTCGCTCCACTCCACCACGCCACTGGCAATCGCTGCACTCAGCCGCGCGGTCCATTGCTGTTCCACGCCCAGGGCCATGGCATAGGGCAGGTGCTGCTCGTACAGGGCGATGGTCATGGCCGGTGCATCGGCGGCGCGGGCCAGGGTGTCGGTTTCGGCCAGTTGCAGGTAGTTGCGGTAGCCTTCCAGTTCGTCGAGGAGGGCGCGACCTTCTACGGTCGGCGCCTCTAACCAACGGCGGAATAGCCAGATTTGCAGCACGATCAGCACCACACTCACCGCCACATATGGCGACGTGGTGTAGAGCATCGCCGCCGCCGTGCCCAGCCCGCCGAGCACGAACAGCAGACCAAACAGAATCGGCACACTGCCAACCGCGTTGGAGCGCCCGAGGCTGGTAATGGTGTTCCAGCCAAACGCCATCAACGCGACGCCTATGGCGACGAAAATAATCGGGAACAGGGCGAACAGCATCACCGGATCACCCAACAGGCCCATGGCCACAAATGCCAGCAGCGCGCCGAGCATGCCCAAGTACCAGGGTTTGCGGTTTTTGCTGAACAGCCGGTCGCCCCATTCACGGAGTTTTTCGCGATGGGCCGATAGCGCTTCGCTCAGTGCTTTGATGTATTTATTGCCGACCCGAATCTCGCTCTTGTCGTTGGCAAACAGCTGGGTGAACAGTGCTCGCTCGTGGGGCTGGGCCGCTTCGTCCAGCGCACCTTTGCTGAGAATAAAGGCGGTGCTTTTAGGCGCATCGGCAAGGCTCAGCACCTTGCGCCGGGCAAGGTCGGTGACGGTAATGGTGAAGGCTTCAACGTCGCTGAACTGCTGACTGAACCCTTCATTCCATACATAGCCCGCGCGCGCCGGGCTGACGGTGTCGGGCGCCTCGTAGCGGGGAATGATCACGCCTTTGGCCGGGTCGCGGCCGACCTTGCGCCACCAGTGGAGGTAATAGGCAAACAGGCCGAGCACCGCGAGTACGGCGACCAGCACCGGCAGGTTGTCCCACACCAGGCGCGCGGCGCGCACCAGGGCGTTAGGCCGTTTGACCAAGCCGGCCTGCCAGTCCAGCGCGATGGTAAAACCTTCCCTGGCGGCCAGCGGCTGGGTGATGGCCAGCTCCACCACGTTGTCGTGCTGGCTCACCACTTTGTAGGCGCGGCCGCCGGTGCGCCCGGCATACCCGGTGTAGCCGGTCAGTTGGTCGATACGCGCGCCTTCGGGCAACTCGATCCGGGCGGTGGCGTTGGCAATCGGGAACTGCCACTGGTTGCCCGTAAGGTTCCAGTACAACTCGGCCTTCTCGGCCGTGAAATGCAACTGCGCGTCCATGCGGTATTTCAGTTCGTACAGGTGCTGGCCCTGCTCGACGAATTCATCCGGCGAGCCCAGGTAATAGCGCACACCCCACTGGGTGTTTTCCTTTTTATATGGCTCGCTATGGCCATCGCGCTGCACGCTGAGCAGATCGACCGGCGTATGCCGCCGCAGAGCGCCGGGCAGGCTGTAGGTGGTGGGAATGTCGCGGTAAATGCCGTGGCGAATCTGCTCGCCTTCGGCCGTCACCTGGATGCGCTCGGTAATCAGCAACTCGCCGCTGGGCTCGACCTTGAGGGTGATATCGAAGTGGTCGATACGCTCGTCAGCCAACACCCAGTTGGGCAGAAAAATGCAGCACAAAACAAGGGCGCGGATCAGTCTTCCCGACATGCTTAAAACTCCATTTTTGGTGACTGCGCCTGGCTCACATCATCCAGCGTAAAGTACGCCGCACCGCTAAACCCAAAGGCCTTGGCCAGCAGATTGGTCGGCACCGACTCCACCAGAATATTCAGCTCGCGCACCGCGCCGTTGTAGTAACGGCGGGCCATCTGAATATGGTCTTCCACTTCGCTTAAGGTGCGCTGCAGATCGAGAAAACCGCATCGGCCTTCAGCTCGGGATAGGCCTCGGCGCGGGCGAAAACCTGTTTGAGAGTGGCCGACACCTGGCCCTCTGCGGCGCCGCGTTCCGGCGCGCTGCTGGCCTCGGCGCGCTGGGCCTGGCTGCGTTGTTCGGTCAGCGTGCTGAGCGTGCTGCTTTCATGGGCCATATAGGCTTTCAGGCACTGCACCAATTGCGGAATCAGGCTGGAGCGGCGCTTGAGCTGCACATCGATATCGCTCCAGGCCGCCTCCACCCGCACCCGGTTGAACACCAGGCGGTTGTAGCCCCAGATAATCCCGGCCGCCAGTACCAGTAGCAGCGCCACCACGAACCATCCCATCGTTCCTTGCATGCCATTACTCCCTTGCCGCGCCGCGGCCCGTGTCTGGCTGGCGATGCTACTGCAAAACGATGCAGGTGGGTTTCCCCAAGGTTTGGGAAGCGACCTACTCGGCGGTGAAGGCCGTCGTAAATCGCTGAAAGCGGCGCGCGCGTAGCGTCGACCTCTAGGTTTTTTCCGCATTTCGCGGGCCGAGCAGGAGGTGGACGATGAGTCGAGTCGAAGCGTTATTGGTGTGGGCGGGGATACTGCTATTGGCCGTAGCGGCGGTGTTGCTGGTTGCCCATGGCAACCTTTCCGAATGCATCGATCTGATCGACGGCGGGTGCCAGGAGGTAGGCTTTGCGTATGAAGGCGGCGGCAAGCTGGCGCTGCTGCTGGGCTTTGTTTTGCTTCTGCTGGCGGCGTTGCATGGGCTCTTCAGCGGTCCGGGAAAACGCAACCGCTGAAGTTACTTCCATCGTATCAGCCGTTCTTGCGCTGCCCCGCATCCCGATACGCCAGGTATTTACGCTGGGTGGCGATATGGTCGGCGATGATCTTGGCGTCGTGCCACACGCCCCAGATAAAGGTCGAGCCGCGGCGCAGTAGCCATGGCAAGCCGAGGAAGTACACACCCGGCTCGCTGGACACCCCGCGCTGGTGCTGCGGTTTGCCGTTGGTATCGAAGGCGTTCACCTGTAGCCAGCTGTAATCCACTGCATAGCCGGTGGCCCAGATGATGGAAGTAACGCCGGCTGCGGCCAGGTCCAGGTTCTGTAACGGGTGGGTGACGCACTCGGGCTCCGGCAGAAAGAAGCGCGCTTCTGGCTCTTCCGGCAAGTCCAGGCCATTGCGGGCGATATAGGCATCGGCCGCATCCAGCAGTGACAGGTAGTTCTGGTCACCGGCAGCGAGGTTCTGCGCCAGGTCAGCCTTGAACTTCACCACGTTGCCGTCGAACGAATCGGTCAGGCCCACCAGGGTGATACCCAGTTTGGCCAGCGCGCGAAAATCCACGGTGTGCCCGCCACGGGCGCCGCTTACGGCGATGGTCACGTGTTCTTTGCCCGGCTTGCTGGCCGGCGCATCCCACTCGCCGAGCACGCCCAACCACCAGCAGAAATCGCGGTTGCGGTAGGCGCGTGGCGGCCGGTCATGGGCACCGACAGACAAATACACCTGCTTGCCGGCGCGCTGTAATTCATCGGCAATCTGCACGCCCGACGAGCCCGCGCCCACCACCAGCACGGCGCCTTTAGGCAGTTGCTCGGGGTTGCGGTAGTCGGCCGAGTGAATCTGGTTGATGCCCAACAACTTTGGCGCAATCGGCGGAATCACCGGCTTCTGGAACGGGCCGGTGGCGGCTACCACGCGGTTGGCTTCGAACACGCCTTGCGAGGTTTCCACGGTAAAGCCCGGGCGGTCGGCATTGCGGGTGACTTTTTTTACCTCAACGCCAGTGCGCACCGGCGCGTTGAATTTCTCGGCGTAGGCCACGAAGTAGTCGGCAACGACCTCTTTGCCGGCAAAGGCATCCGGTTCCATGCCGTCGAATTCCAGGCCGGGAAAGCGGTCGTGCCACACCGGGCCGTTGGCGACCAGCGAATCCCAACGGCCGGTGCGCCAGGCTTCGGCAATGCGGCTGCGCTCCAGCACCAGGTGCGGGACGCCGAGGTTGGAGAGGTGCTCGCTCATGGCGATACCGGCCTGGCCTGCGCCAATCACGAGTGTGTCGATACTGGTTTTTTCAACGGTCACAGCGGCGTCCTTCTTAAAGGCGGTTTCACGCACGAGCGAGAATGGAAGTTCGATGGGCGCATTCTGTTCAGCCGCAGCCAATAGCGAAAATATGATTTATGTAGTCGCTGCCTAGGAAAAGTTGCCCCGCGCGCA
This sequence comes from Pseudomonas sp. CC11G, assembly GCF_056174845.1. NCBI lineage: Bacteria > Pseudomonadati > Pseudomonadota > Gammaproteobacteria > Pseudomonadales > Pseudomonadaceae > Pseudomonas > Pseudomonas sp. CC11G. Next base: position 20,316 of record NZ_JBWBZC010000003.1, on the reverse strand, counting down.
AGCGCTGGGTTACGCGGCGCAACGGTCCGGCAAAACCCCACCTATGCTGGAGCTACCGAGCGCGCAGACGCTCATCGGTGGGCGGCCCATTTCATGTACGAGTTGTTGGTTAATACCCTGCGGGCCTCGCCCGAGATCGCCATTTTTCTAGCCATTTCCCTCGGCGTTTTAATTGGCCGCATTCATATCGGCAGCTTCCACTTGGGCTCGGTGGCCGGTGCGCTGTTGATGGGTTTGGTGATCGGCCAGATCGGCCTGGACGTGCCGCCGATGGCCAAGTCAGTGTTCTTCGTGTGTTTATCTACGCGGTCGGTTTCAAGAGCGGGCCGGAGTTTTTCGGCAGCCTCAATCGCGGCACGTTAAAGCTGGTGCTGGTGTCGGTGGTGCTCTGCGCCACGGCGCTGGGCTGCATTCTGGCGATGAACGCCATCTTCCACTTCGACGCCGGTTTTACCGCAGGCCTGGGCGCCGGCGCGCTGACCGATACGGCGATCATGGGGACCGCCAGCAGCGCCATCAATCAGTTGAGCCTCGATGCAGCGGCCAAAACCCAGCTCAACAGCCATATGGCCGTGGCCTACGCCATCACCTACCTGTTCGGCACCATCGGCCTGGTGGTGTTTGTCGGCTCCATTGCGCCGCTGTTGCTGGGCATCGATGTGCGCGAATCGGCACGGGAGCTGGAATTGGAACTGGGCATCGCCCGCGAGGAAGACGCCATTACCGTGCCCTACACACGCATCGTCGTGCGCGCCCACAAAGTAGCGGCCGAGGGCGCGGCGGACGGTAAAACCGTCGGCGAAATCGAGGCGTTGCACACCAACCTCAGCATCGAACGGGTGGTGCGCGGCGACCAGGTATTCGAGCGCGACCTGAGCCTGACCCTGCGCGCCGGCGATGTGGTCGGCGTATACGCCATTCGCGAAGCGGTGAGCACCCTGGCGCAGTGGATCGGCGCCGAGATCGATCATCCGCTGTCCTTGTCGTTCCCCACGCGCCAAGCCGAAATTGTGCTCACCTCGCCGACCTTCGCCGGCAAAACGGTCAGCCAGGTGAAAGCGTTGCTGTCCGGCATCGAGCGCCTCGGCTGTTTTGTGGTCGGCATTACCCGTCAGGGCCTGGACCTGCCGCCGCTACCGGAAACCGTGCTGCGCCGGGGCGATGTAATCACCCTCAATGGCCGCACCACCAGTGTCGAAGCGGTGGCCGCGCAGTTGGGGCGGATTCGCGAGACCAGTTACCACAGCGATATCGCCATTCACACCTTGGGCATGGTGGTCGGCTCCCTGGTGGGCTTGCTCTCGACCCATATCGGCATGATTCCCGTGGAGCTCGGTGTGGGCGGCGGGGTGCTGGTGGTGGGGCTGCTGATCGGCTGGTACAACTCGCGGCATCCGGAAGTCGGCGCGCTGCCGCCAGCGGCGCAGTGGGCGTTTGCCGAGTTTGGTTTGACGGCCTTTGGTGCCGTGGTCGGGTTGCTCGCCGGCCCGGCCGCCATTACTGCATTGCAGGAAAACGGCCTGGCCATTCTGGTCGCCGGGGTGGTAGTGACCATCGTGCCGCCGCTGGTAACGCTGTACGTGGGCCGTTACCTGCTCGGCCTGCACCCGATGATTCTGCTCGGCGCCCTGGCCGGCGCGCAGACTGAAGCGGCGTCGATGAACAAGATCATCGACCAGTCCGGCAGCAGCACGCCGGTGATTGGTTTTACCGTGTGCTACGCCATTTCCAACGTGCTGCTGGCGGTGTGCGGGCCGATCATCGTGTTTGTGGTGGCGGGATAGGAGCGCGCCATTCATCTGCTGAAACGTAAATACTTGTACGAAGTTGTTGAGTTGTACAATTTTTTTGTTAGTGTCGCCTTGATATCAGTCGGCCATGGTTTTTGGCGCGCTTTGCCATTGCACCCCGGTCAGGATTCCATAGGCGAGGTCACACGATGTTTTCTAAGAGTCTCAAGCTAGAGCTGGCAGCCAGGACGGCCGAAGTGGAAGGATTCAAAGGAATGATGGCCGCGTTGGAGCGTTCCATGGCCGTGGTCGAGTTCGACCTTGAAGGCCGCGTGCTGCGCGGCAACCAGAATTTTCTCGACACCCTCGGCTACCGCGCCGAGCAGGTCGTCGGCAAACCCCACCGCGATTTCTGCACCGCCAGCCATGCCGCCAGCCGTGAATACGCGGACCTGTGGGCCAGCTTGCGGGCGGGCAAATTTGTATCCGGCACCTTCCAACGGGTAGACGCCAGCGGCCGCAAAGTGTGGCTCGAAGCCAGCTACAACCCGGTGTTCGACACAAGCGGCAAGGTGCTGAAAGTGGTGAAGTACGCCATGGACGTCACCGCCAAGGTGATGCGCGAAAGCGATATCCACGCCCGCCTGGACGCCGTTGACCGCGCCATGGCCATTATCGAATTCGACCTCGAGGGCAACATCCTCAGCGCCAACGACAACTTCGTGCACGCGATGGGGTACGGCCTGAACGAAATCATCGGCAAACCGCACAAGATGTTCTGCGAGCCGGCGCTGGTGAACAGCGCCGAATACGGCGAGCTGTGGCGCGGCCTTAACCGCGGCGAAATCCGTGGCGGGCAGTTCAAACGCCTGGCCAAACACGGCCGCGTGGTGTGGCTGGAAGCCACCTACAACCCGGTGTACGACGCGGACGGCAAGCTGTGCAAAGTGGTGAAATTTGCCCGCGACATTAGCGAGCGCATCGAAAAGCAGGAACAGGACGCCCAAAGCGCCGCGCGTGCTTACCACATCTCCGCCGAAACCGAGAAAGCCGCCGAGCACGGCACCGACGTCATCCAGCAAACCGCCCACGAAATGCGCCAGATCGCCAGCAACATTGGCGCCTCGGCCGCGCTGGTGGCGCAACTTGGCGCGCGGTCCGAGCAGATCACCGCCATCGTCAACACCATCCGTGGCATCGCCGACCAGACCAACTTGCTGGCGCTTAACGCCGCGATTGAAGCGGCGCGCGCCGGCGAACAAGGCCGCGGTTTTGCCGTGGTGGCCGACGAAGTGCGCAGCCTGGCCGGGCGCACCAGCGGCTCGACTGCCGAGATTGCCGAGCTGATCGGCAAGATCCTGCAAGAAACCCGCGAAGCCGTGGCCAGCATGAGCCAGACCCAGGAGGCGGCGAACCACGGCGTGGAACTGGCCGATCAGGCCGGCGTGGTGATTGTGCAGATCAGGGATGGGGCGAGCGGGGCGGTGGAGGCGGTGAGCCGGTTTGCGGCGGCCCTTGATGGGCACGATCCGGCTCTCAAGGGCAAACCGAAGATGGCGCGCGCCTAAGATCAAAAACTCGAGGCTGAAGCCTCTCCCACAAAGGATCGAGCACCCCTGTAGGAGAGGCTTCAGCCTCGATGCTTTTGATCTTCTACACAACTTTAGACCGACGCGCAGCCGATCGCTTAGAAACAAAAAAGCCGGCTTGTGGCCGGCTTTTAGTGGGAAGCTTTGGCTTATTTTTGGTAAGCCGCAACCGCCTTCAAAATCTCGGCGCGGGCTGCGTCTGCATTGCCCCAGCCTTCTACCTTGACCCATTTGCCTTTCTCGAGATCTTTGTAGTTCTCGAAGAAGTGCTTGATCTGCTCGAGCAGCAGCGCAGGCAGGTCGGTGTATTCCTTAACGTCGACGTACAGCTGCGACAGCTTGTCGTGCGGTACGGCCAGCAGTTTGGCGTCGCCGCCGGCTTCGTCGGTCATGTGCAGCACGCCAACCGGGCGCGCGCGAATCACCGAGCCTGGGGCTACTGGATAAGGGGTTACCACCAGCACGTCGAGGGCGTCGCCGTCGTCAGCCAGGGTGTTGGGGATGTAGCCGTAGTTGGCCGGGTAGAACATTGGGGTGGCCATAAAACGGTCGACGAACAGGCAGTCGCTGTCTTTGTCGATTTCGTATTTGATCGGCGCATGGTTGGCCGGAATCTCGATGGCGACGTAGATGTCGTTCGGCAGGTCTTTGCCGGCCGGGATCTTGCTGTAGCTCATGGGTTCGCTTCCCTTGGTTGGCCAATCAGGTCTGGCGCAGCGTGTGCCGGCCAAAAAGTGGGCGCGATTATAGGCATAAACGCCTGCCGTTACCATGCTTGGCGTCTGCGCTCTAAGTCGCGTTTGTCTCGTTCAAACGGTGCACATGCAGGCTCTGCAAGCGCGTCAACGGGTCTTGCTGATAGAACAACTGCAATTGCTGGTAAACCTTGGGGTACGCCTGCACCAACAGATCCGGTGCGCTGAAAAAGTACTCGCTTGTGACCGCAAAAAACTCCGCCGGGTTCTCCGCCGCGTACGGGTCGATGGCGGTTTCGGCGTCGGGGTTGTTATCCAACTGCGCATTGAGGTCGTCGTAGGCGCTCTGCATGGCGCTCGACCAGTCTTCCAGCCGCATATTGCGGTGCAGCGGCGGCAGGCCATTGGCGTCGCCGTTGAGCATATCCAGCTTATGCGCCAGCTCGTGAATCACCAGGTTGTACGCATCCCAGCTGCCGCTGCTGACTACGCCGGGCCAGGCCAGAATCACCGGGCCGCGTAGCCAGGCTTCGCCGCTGTGCTCGCCGTCCCATTCGTGCTCGATGCCATTGGGGTCGCGGTGGCGCTGCGGGCTCACGAAGTCACCGGGGTACAGCAGAATTTCGTGAAAGCCCTGATACCAGTCCAGGTCCGGCAAATGCAGCAACGGCAATTGCGCCTGGGCCGCGAGGTGCAGGCGGTCTTCGCCGTGCAGCTCGACGCCCGCCAGGGCGGTCAGGTGTTTGTCGTGCAGAAACAGCACGGCGCGGCGTTGCAGGCGTTTGAGTTCTTCGCCATTCAGGCCGTCGAGGATCGGCAAGCGGTGCAGCACCCGGGCCCAGCTTTCAGGCGTTATCGGGTGCTTGGCGAGAATGCGGCGCTGGCGCCAGCCACGCAAAAACCACATGGCGCGGTGCCGATCAGTGCGTCGAGTCGGGCGCGGTGTCTGGGCGCAGGCGGTGATGAACCCAGCCGATCAGCATTGGCAGCAGGGAGCAACCAATCACCACCAGAATCATCAGCGATAGGTTTTCTTTCACGAAGGGCGTGTTGCCGAAGAAGTAGCCCAAGGTGACCAGGCCGCCAACCCAGGCGACGGTACCCAGCACGCTAAAACCGAGAAAGCGCAGGTAATGCATTTTGCCGACGCCAGCCACGAACGGGGCGAAGGTCCGTACGATGGGCAGAAAGCGCGCCAGTGTGACGGTCTTGCCGCCATGGCGATCGTAGAAGTCGTGTGTGCGTTGAAGGTAGTCGCGGCGGAAGATTTTCGATTTGGGATTGCTGAAGAGTTTTTCCCCGACGTTGCGCCCAATCAGGTAATTGGTGCTGTCACCGAGGATGGCCGCCGCCATCAACAGCGCCGCCAGGGCTACGGGGTCCATGCTGCCGGTGGCGCACATGGCGCCGGCAATAAAGAGCAGGGAATCGCCGGGCAGGAAGGGCATGACCACCAGGCCGGTTTCGCAAAAGATCACCAGAAACAGGATGGCGTAGATCCACGCACCGTAGTTGGCCACCAGCACGGCCAGGTAATTGTCCAGGTGCAGAATCAGATCGATCGGGTTGAATTCCATATGACGCCTATTGCGCTGCGATGAAAAGGCACTGGCGTTCGATAGCCGGTAGGTCGGTCGGCATTATAAGAGCAAGGTCCGGGGCTCGCGCTGCAGTTTGTTGCAGCGCGTTTCCAGCAATGCGACCGGCGGCCCAGTGCTGAAAACAATCTCGCCCTGCCTTGGTGCGCGCTCTGGCGCGGCGTTCGCTCTTGGGGCCGCGAGCGAGGCTAGCGCAGCCCTGTGAACGCTTTAAGTCAGTCGCTGTTGATGGGCAATACGTAGTTTTTGAACTGGGTGTCTTCACGAAAACCAATGGACTCGTACACCTTCTGTGCCACTTCGTTGTTGCTGCTGGTGGACACACGCATGCGCACGGCGTTGGTTTCCTTGGCCATCTTTTTCGCGGTTTGCAGCAGGCGGTCGGCCACCAACTGACGGCGGGCGTCTTCGGCTACGTAGATGTCGTTGAGGATCCACACGCGCTTGAGCGACAGCGACGAATAGCTGGGGTACAGCTGGCAAAAGCCCATCAGCTTGTCTTCGTCGTCGGCCAGGGCCAGGTAAATCACCGACTCTTTGCGGCGCAGACGCACTTCGAGAAATTTGCGCGAGGAGTCCGGAAACGGCAGCTCACCATAGAACTCACGGTATTTGACGAACAACGGCGTCAACAGATCCAGGTGCTCAAGGGTGGCTTGGACAATGCGCATAGTGGCCTCGACTGCAAAGAAATAGGGCGACGCTGGCAATGCCCGCGTTTGCCGAGATGCTGCCTGTGGTCGCTAGAAAGCGCAATCCAAGCAAGCGTTTGATCCGACGTCAGTCATTAGACTTTCGGCGCATCCAGAAGGAAGTTATGGCGCATGTCCGGGGCGTCGTCGCTGCCCAGGCTGTGCACTTCGGCTTCGTCCTTGAGGTTTACGCCGGACAGCTGCCGGCGACAGGCCTCACGCATCAAGTACAGCAGGCGATGCGCCGCCATGCCATAACTCAGGCCCTCCAGGCGCACATTGGAGATGCAATTGCGGTAGGCGTCGGTCAAACCAACCTTGGGCGCATAGGTGAAATACAGGCCCAGGCTGTCTGGCGAACTCAGGCCCGGGCGCTCGCCAATCAGGATCACCACCATCTTGGCATTCAGCAGCTGGCCCACTTCATCGGCCACGGCGACGCGGCCTTGCTCCACCAACACCACCGGTGACAGGCTCCACTTATCGGCCGTGGCCTGTTCTTCCAGGCGCTGCAAAAACGGCAGGCTGTGGCGATGCACGGCCAGGGCAGAAAGGCCGTCGGCAATCACGATGGCCAGGTCGACGCCGCCGGGGTTGGCCTGGGCGTGGTCGCGCAGGATCTGTGCGGACTCGGCATTCAGCTTGCGGCCCAGGTCTGGCCGTTGCAGGTAGCTGTGGCGGTCAGCGGCGGCGCTGTGCAGCAACAGGCTGGGGCGGCCGCGTTCGGCCAGTTGGGCGCTGAGGCCGGCGTGGTCGAAGGGCAGGTGCACCGCGTCGCGGGCCTGGGCGTGGGCGTATTGGAAGTCGAGCTGGGCGTTGGTTGGCAGGCTGGTGCCGGCGCGGCCCAGGGCGATGCGCGCGGGCGTAAGGCGGCGCAGTTCCTGCCAGGGGTTGTCGATGCTGCCCTTGATTTCGTTGTCCATGGTTACGTCCTTAACCGCCAGTGGCAGGTCCTGCTCTAGCCCTTCGTAGGAGCGAGCTTGCTCGCGAAGCTTTTGCCTTGGGAGCGCTAAGAGCTTCGCGAGCAAGCTCGCTCCTACAGGATTTCCGAAAATTAACTCAACTGCGCGAGCGCCTGCCTGAACGCCGGCGGCAACTGCTCGCCAAACCGCACCCGGCCATCGGCTTGGGTAAAGATACCCATGCGCTGCAACCACCCCTCAAACTCCGGCGCCGGGCGCAGGCCCAGGGTTTGCCGGGCGTACAGGGCGTCGTGAAACGAGGTGGTCTGGTAGTTCAGCATGATGTCGTCGGAGCCGGGGATGCCCATGATGAAGTTGATGCCCGCCACCCCGAGCAACGTCAGGAGCATGTCCATATCGTCCTGGTCGGCTTCGGCGTGGTTGGTGTAGCAGATGTCGCAACCCATCGGTACGCCCAGCAGCTTGCCGCAGAAGTGGTCTTCTAATCCTGCGCGAATGATCTGCTTGCCGTTGTACAGGTACTCCGGGCCGATAAAACCGACCACAGTGTTGACCAGGAACGGTTTGAAATGCCGGGCCACGGCGTAGGCCCGCGCTTCGCAGGTTTGCTGGTCGACGCCATGGTGCGCGTTAGCCGACAGCGCGCTGCCCTGGCCGGTTTCGAAGTACATCAGGTTGTTGCCCAGCGTGCCGCGCTTGAGGCTTAGCCCCGCTTCGTAGCCTTCTTGCAGCAACTTCAGGCTGATGCCGAAGCTGGCGTTGGCCGCCTCGGTGCCGGCGATGGACTGAAACACCAGATCCAGCGGCACGCCCCGTTCGATGGCCGCAATCGAGGTGGTGACGTGGGTAAGCACGCAGGCCTGGGTGGGGATTTCGTAGCGCTGAATAATAGCGTCGAGCATTTCCAGCATCGCGCAGATCGAGGCAATGCTGTCGGTGGCCGGGTTGATGCCGATCATGGCGTCGCCGTTGCCGTACAGCAGGCCATCGAGAATGCTCGCGGCAATGCCGGCCGGTTCATCGGTGGGGTGGTTCGGTTGCAGGCGAGTGGAGAGCCGGCCCTGCAAACCCAGCGTGCCGCGGAACTGGGTGACCACGCGGATCTTCTGCGCCACCAACACCAGATCCTGCACACGCATGATCTTAGATACTGCGGCCGCCATCTCTGGCGTCAACCCCGGCGCCAGGGCGCGCAGGCTCGTTTCATTGGCGTGGTCGCTGAGCAGCCAGTCGCGGAAGCCGCCGACGGTGAGGTGGCTGACCGGCGCAAAGGCGGCGGCATCGTGGGTGTCGATGATCAGGCGGGTGACTTCGTCCTGTTCATAAGGGATCAGCGCTTCGTCGAGAAAATGCTTGAGCGGGATATCGGCCAGGGCCATTTGCGCGGCCACGCGTTCGCCGTCATTGCTGGCCGCCACTTCGGCCAGAAAATCGCCGGAGCGCGCCGGGCTGGCTTTGGCCATAACGTCTTTGAGGCTGTCGAAACGGTAGGTTTCGCTGCCAACTGAATGAGAAAAACGGGCCATAGGCACTCCTTCAAAGGCTGCGAGAGCTCATTTGCCATGTTCTGAAACCTTAGCTGGCTCAGCGCATCGCAGATAAGTTCTTGCTGCAAAGACTGGGCCCGCAAAGCGGGCCCAGGTGTATCGGTTAGCAAACTACAACGATCAGATTCCGTTGAGCATGGCATCTGCCGGTGCACTGGCGCGTTGCGCGCCGGTCAGCATGAAGTACACGAAACCTACCGCCATAAAGCCCAAGAAGATCAGGCCGATGGTGACGTTGAAGTACGCCATGGCCACCAGGCACACCACGGCCAGCGCCAGAGCAATGCCCGGCACGATCGGGTAGCCGGGGGCGCGGAAGGTGCGCTCCAGGTTCGGTTCGGTTTTACGCAGTTTGAACAGGCTGAGCATGCTGATGATGTACATCACGATGGCGCCGAATACCGACATGGTGATCATGGCGGCGGTCAGGCTCATGCCTTGCAGGTTGATCAGGCCGTCGCTGTAGATCGCGGCGATGCCGACCAGGCCGCCGGCGATGATGGCGCGGTGCGGGGTCTGGAAACGCGACAGCTTGGCCAGGCCTTTGGGCAGGTAGCCGGCGCGAGCCAGGGCGAAGAACTGACGGGAGTAGCCCAGGATAATGCCGTGGAAACTGGCCACCAGACCGAACAGGCCGATCCACACCAGCATATGCATCCAGCCGGAGTTTTCCCCGACCACGGTTTTCATCGCTTGTGGCAGTGGGTCGTTGATGCCCGACAGTTTGGTCCAGTCGCCAACGCCACCGGCCATGATCATCACGCCAACGGCCAGGAACACCAGGGTCAGAATGCCGCTGATATAGGCTTTTGGAATGGTGCGTTTCGGGTCTTTGGCTTCTTCGGCGGCCATGGCGGCGCCTTCGATGGCCAGGAAGAACCAGATGGCGAAGGGGATGGCGGCGAAGATGCCGGAGATCGATGCGGCGCTGAATTCGTTAGCGCCCGACCAGCCATTCAATACGAAGTTGCTGAAGCTGAAGCCCGGTGCAACCACGCCCATAAACACCAGCAGTTCGGCCACAGCGAGCACGGTAACCACCAGCTCGAAGGTGGCGGCAATGCGTACGCCGAGAATGTTCAGGGTCATGAACACGAAGTACGCGCCTACAGCGGCGTGTTTCGGGTCCAGGCTCGGGAACTGCACATTCAGGTAAGCGCCGATGGCCATGGCAATGGCAGGCGGAGCGAACACGAACTCGATCAGCGTGGCCAGGCCGGCAACCAACCCGGCCTTCTCGCCAAAGGCACGACGTGCATACGCGAACGGGCCGCCGGCGTGGGGAATGGCGGTGGTCAGTTCGGTGAAACTGAAAATAAAGCAGGTGTACATCGCCGCGACCATCAAGGCCGTAACGAGAAAGCCCAACGTGCCTGCGGTTCCCCAACCGTAGCTCCAGCCAAAGTATTCGCCAGAAATCACCAGGCCAACGGCAATCCCCCATAAATGCAGGGTGCCTAGCGTGGGTTTGAGTTGTGTTGTTGTAGTCATGTGAGTACCCGCCCTGAGTGTTGAACAGATCAGAAAGACCGGGGCAATCACGCAACGGGCATGCCATCAGCAACAAAATGTTGCGAGCTACTGGGAAAAGGTCGCGATTGGGGAGGGTGTGGGTCGTTTTTGGTGCAGGGGTGGGAATGACTGATTGGTCGGTGATTTTGGGAGGATAGGGCGGGTGCCGAAATGGTGCGTGCAATGGCCCTCTCCCCCAGCCCCTCTCCCGCGAGCGGGAGAGGGGAGCCAAACCGTGGTCTCGTCAGAAACGCCGATCAGGCCCCCTCTGCCCGCTAGCGGGAGAGGGCTGGGGAGAGGGTTTTAGCTGTTAAAAGAACCCCAACGGATTGATGTCGTAGCTAACGAGCAGGTTTTTAGTCTGCTGGTAATGATCCAACATCATCTTGTGCGTCTCGCGCCCAACTCCCGACTTCTTGTACCCGCCAAACGCCGCATGAGCCGGATACAGGTGGTAGCAGTTGGTCCACACACGCCCGGCTTTAATCGCCCGGCCAACGCGATACGCCCGGTTGATATCCCGTGTCCACAGCCCGGCACCCAGACCAAACTCGGTGTCGTTGGCAATCGCCAGCGCCTCGGCTTCGTCCTTGAACGTGGTCACGCTCACCACCGGGCCAAAGATCTCTTCTTGGAACACGCGCATCTTGTTGTTGCCCTTGAGCAGCGTCGGCTGGATGTAATAGCCCGACGACAAGTCGCCGGCCAGTTGCTCCACCTTGCCGCCGGTGAGCAGCTCGGCGCCTTCGCTTTTGGCGATTTCCAGGTACGAGAGGATTTTGTCGAACTGCTGCTCGGAAGCCTGGGCGCCGACCATGGTGTCGGTGTCCAAAGGGTCGCCGCGTTTGATCTGGGTGATCTTCTTCATCACCTCAGCCATAAACGCTGGGTAGATCGACTCCTGGACCAGCGCCCGCGATGGGCAGGTGCACACTTCGCCCTGGTTGAAGAACGCCAGCACCAGGCCTTCGGCGGCCTTTTCAATAAAGGTCGGCTCGGCCTGCATGATGTCTTCGAAGAAGATATTCGGCGACTTGCCGCCCAGCTCCACGGTGCTCGGAATAATGTTTTCCGCCGCGCATTTCATGATGTGCGAGCCCACCGGCGTGGAGCCGGTAAAGGCGATTTTGGCGATGCGTTTGCTGGTGGCCAGCGCCTCGCCGGCTTCCTTGCCAAAACCTTGCACCACGTTGAGCACGCCTGGCGGCAACAGGTCACCAATCAGCTCCATCAGCACGGCGATACCCAGCGGCGTTTGCTCGGCGGGTTTGAGCACCACGCAGTTGCCGGCCGCCAGGGCCGGGGCGAGTTTCCAGGCGGCCATCAGCAGCGGGAAGTTCCACGGGATGATCTGCCCGACCACGCCCAGCGGTTCGTGGATGTGATACGCCACGGTGTGTTCGGTGATTTCGGAGGCAGAGCCTTCCTGGGCGCGGATGCAGCCGGCGAAGTAGCGGAAGTGGTCGGCCGCCAGGGGGATATCGGCGTTGAGGGTTTCGCGCACGGCTTTGCCGTTGTCCCAGGTTTCGGTTACCGCCAGCAACTCCAGATTGGCTTCGATGCGGTCGGCGATTTTCAGTAGCACCAGGGAGCGGTCCTGGGCGGAGGTTTTACCCCAGGCGTCAGCGGCGGCATGGGCGGCGTCCAGGGCTTTGTCGATGTCTTTGGCAGTGGAGCGGGGAAATTCGGCGATGGCCTTGCCGTTCACAGGCGAAGTGTTGGTGAAGTACTGGCCTTCGACCGGGGCCACGAACTCGCCGTTGATGTAATTGCCGTAGCGGCTCTTGAAGGAAACGATGGCGCCGCTGGTGCCCGGATGTGCGTATTGCATGGTGAAGTTCTCCTGGCTTTTGTGCTTTTGGGGAGTACGCGCCTAAGCGCTGGGTTAAGCGTAGAGCAAGGGCTGCGCCACGCCGGGGCAAATGGCGCAACGCACGGGTGACGGGGGCTTGGCGCTAGCGGCTTGGCGCTGCTTGGCAACTGATGGGCGGTTATGCAACAGCGGCGGTGACAGTTTGTCCCATTCTTGGTACAGCCGCCGCGCGGCGGTCAGGCTATGCTCAGCCGGCCGCGGCAATCCGACGGCACACTGCGGAGAACAATAACAATGCAGAGTCATTTCAACCGTCACACCCAACAGGTGATGACCTTGGCCCAGGGCAAAACTCAGTTCGAGGGCCCGGCGGCCGATCCTTCCATCGCCCGCTCCTGGCTGCGCTGCCTGCAGGACTATCACCTCGACCCCGGCCAGACCATGGCGCCCACCGTGCTCGAACACGGCCGGCTGCTGGAGCGCCGCGAGCAACTGCAGCAGGTGCTGGAAATCGCCAGCGGCGAGATGACCAACCTCTACCAGCAACTGGCCGGCGCCGGCCACGCGGTGCTGCTCACCGATGCCCGCGGCGTCATCCTTAATAGCGTGACCGGCAATGCCGAACGCAAAACCTTCGAGCGCGCCGGGCTGTGGCTGGGTGCCGATTGGAGTGAAGCGTGCGAAGGCACCAATGGCATCGGTACCTGCCTGGTGGAACGTCAGGCGCTGACCATTCACCAGGACGAACATTTTCGCGGCCGGCATACCGGCCTGACCTGCTCGGCCAGCCCGGTGTTCGACTGCCAGGGCGATTTGCTGGCGGTATTGGATGTGTCGTCGGCGCGCCAGGACGTGTCGCGGCAAAGCCAGTTTCACACCATGGCGCTGGTCAACCTGTCGGCCAAGATGATCGAAAGCTGCTACTTCCTGCGCCGCTTCGAAGGGCAGTGGTTGCTGCGCTTTCATTTGCAGGCCGAGTACGTTGGCCTGTTCAGCGAAGGCTTGCTGGCCTTTGATGGGGAAGGGCGGATATCTGCCGTCAACCAGAGCGCCATGACCTGCTCGGCGAAAGCCGCGCGCACCTGATCGGTCAGCCGCTGGAAGCTTTCTTCGACTGCCGCCTGGATGAGCTGCTCGGCCGCTCCAACCTGGCCAGCAGTTGGCCGCTGCGCAGCCACAACGGTCGTGCGCTGTTTGCTCAGCTGCGCGGCGTGGCCAAAAGCCCGGCCGCGTCGGTGAGCCGCCTGACCAGCAAACAACCGGCCGCCGATATTCCCGCCAGCCTGTGCCTGGGCGATGTGGCCTTGCAGGGCGAATTCCGCCGCGCGCTGCGGGTGTTCGAACGCGATGTGCCGCTGCTGATCCATGGCGAAACCGGCACCGGCAAGGAAGCCTTCGCCAAGGCGATTCACCAGGCCAGCTCCCGTTCCGCGCATGCCTTCGTCGCCCTTAACTGCGCGGCCATTCCGGAAAGCCTGATCGAGAGCGAGTTGTTCGGTTATCGCGGCGGCAGTTTTACCGGCGCGCGCAAGGAAGGCATGACCGGCAAGCTGCAGCAGGCCGATGGCGGCACGCTGTTTCTCGATGAAATCGGCGATATGCCGCTGGCCCTGCAAACCCGATTGTTGCGCGTGCTGGAAGACCGTCAGGTGGTGCCGATTGGCGGCACGTCGCAGGCAGTGAATGTGCGGGTGATCAGCGCCACCCACCGGGAATTGGGCGAGCACGTGGCCAACGGCAGTTTCCGTGAAGACCTTTACTACCGCCTGAACGGCCTGGTGCTCAGCCTGCCGCCGCTGCGCGAGCGCAGCGACCGTGAGCAACTGTTGCAGCACCTGCTGGCTGAAGAGGCGCAAGGGCAAACCTTGCGGTTGGATGCCGATGCGCGCCAGGCGCTGCTGGATCATCCATGGCCCGGCAATGTGCGGCAACTGCGCACTGTGCTGCGCACGTTGGCGGCGTTGTGTGAGGGCGAGCGCATCAGCCTGCGGGATTTGCCGGCGGAGTTTCGCCAGCGTTCGCGGCTGCCGGCCATCGTAGTTGAGCAGCCGTTGCATGCGGCGGAACGCAGTACGTTGCTTGCCACGCTTAACCAGCAGCATTGGCATATGAGCAGGACGGCGGAGCAGTTGGGGATTAGCAGGAATACGTTGTATCGGAAGTTGCATAAGCATGGGATTGAGCGGCCGTGATGAGCATTCCCTTCACTATTCTGGATCCCAGCCTGCGCTGGGATGACGGTGGTGAGTGTAAAAACTCCGTCGTCCCAGCGCATGCTGGGACCCAGAATCTCGCAGGTGACGATGCCCGTCGCGGCGAGCCATCACTACCCCCCATCCCCCCGCCTGCGGTAACCTGCCGGCCTGTTTCTCCAGGCGGTTCGAGGTTGTTTATGCACATTCATGTTCTGGGTATTTGCGGCACTTTCATGGGCTCGCTGGCGGTGTTGGCCAAAGAGCTGGGCCACCGGGTGACCGGCTCCGATGCCAACGTGTACCCGCCCATGAGCACCCAGCTGCAAGCCCAGGGCATCGAGTTGATGCAAGGCTACGACCCCTCGCACCTCGACCCCGCGCCCGATCTGGTGGTGGTCGGCAACGCCCTGTCGCGTGGCAACCCGGCCGTCGAGTACGTGCTGAACAAGGGCCTGCCCTATGTGTCCGGCCCGCAGTGGCTCGCCGACCATGTATTGCAAGGTCGCTGGGTATTGGCGGTGGCCGGCACCCACGGCAAAACCACCACCAGCTCGATGCTGGCCTGGGTGCTGGACATGCCGGCATGAGCCCGGGCTTTCTGATTGGCGGCGTGCCACAGAACTTTGCCGTGTCGGCGCGCCTCGGTGGTACGCCGTTTTTTGTGGTCGAGGCCGACGAGTACGACAGCGCCTTCTTCGACAAGCGTTCGAAGTTCGTTCACTACCGCCCGCGCACCGCCATCCTCAATAACCTTGAATTCGATCACGCCGATATCTTCCCCGACCTCGCCGCCATCGAGCGTCAGTTCCACCACCTGGTGCGCACCATTCCCAGCGAAGGCCTGGTGATTTACCCGATCGCCGAAACCGCGCTCAAGCGCGTGATCGACATGGGCTGTTGGACCCCGGTGCAAACCACCGGCGAGGGCGCGCAATGGCAGGCGAAATTGCTCAGCCCCGACGGCTCGAAATTTGAAGTGAGTTTTGAAGGCGTGGCCCAGGGCGTGGTCGACTGGCCGCTCACCGGCCAGCACAACGTGGCCAATGCCTTGGTCTGCCTGGCCGCCGCCCGCCATGTGGGCGTAGTGCCGGCGCAGGGCGTGGAAGCCTTGAGCGCGTTCAAGAACGTAAAGCGGCGCATGGAGAAGGTGGCCGAGGTGAAAGGCGTGACCATCTACGACGACTTCGCCCACCCCACCGCAATCGCCACAACCCTGGACGGCCTGCGCAAGCGCGTGGGCGATGCCAAGGTGATCGCCATTATCGAACCGCGCTCCAACTCGATGAAGCTCGGGGCACACCGCGATGGTTTGCCGGATTCGGTGACGCAGGCCGATCAGGTTTACTGTTCGCGCCGCCGAACCTCGGCTGGGACTTGGGCGCGACCACCGCCAGCTGCACCGTGCCCTCGCAGGTGTGTGATTCGCTGGAAGCCATCATTGCCGCCGTCAAAGCCCAGGCCACGCCGGGCACGCAAGTGGTGGTGATGAGCAACGGCGGCTTTGGCGGCTGCACGGCAAACTCGCAGCGGCGCTGGAGGGCTGACATATGAATGGTCCTGAACGCGTCACCCTGGCCATGACCGGCGCTTCCGGCGCGCAATACGGCCTGCGTTTGCTTGACTGCCTGGTGCAGGAAGACCGCGAGGTGCACTTTCTGATTTCCAAGGCTGCGCAGTTGGTGATGGCCACCGAAACCGACGTCACCCTGCCGGCCAAGCCGCAAGCCATGCAGCAGTTTCTCAGCGAATACACAGGTGCTGCGGCGGGGCAGATTCGTGTGTATGGCAAGGAAGACTGGATGGCGCCCGTGGCCTCCGGCTCCGGCGCGCCGGGGCGATGGTGGTGGTGCCGTGTTCGACCGGCACGCTGTCGGCGATTGCCACCGGGGCCTGCAACAACCTGATCGAGCGCGCCGCCGATGTGGCGTTGAAAGAACGCCGGCAGCTGATTCTGGTGCCGCGTGAGGCGCCGTTCTCCAGCATTCATCTGGAGAACATGCTCAAGCTGTCGAATATGGGCGCGGTAATTCTGCCGGCGGCGCCGGGTTTTTATCATCAGCCGCAGACCATCGACGACCTGATCGACTTCGTGGTCGCGCGCATTCTCAACGTGCTGAATATTCCCCAGGACATGCTGCCGCGCTGGGGCGAGCACCATTTGACCAGCGATGAATAACGTCACGCGCGGCGTCGTGCTGGTGCTGCTGGCGGTGCAGTTGTTTGGCTGCGCCACCTCACGCACCTTGAACGCTGCCAAGCCGGGCGCGCCGGTGGTGTATGCCGGTACGCGGCTGGACTGGTACAGCCTGAACGGCGGGTGCTGCCCGCTGGACCGCTTTGGGGCTGAAGCGCCGAAGTATGCCGGGCTGGATCTGCCGGCCAGTGCGTTGCTCGACACCTTGCTGTTGCCGCTGTCGTTGGCGGCGGCGATAGGGTTTTCGCTGGGGATTAGCGGGGGATTGTAGAGCTGCGCTCGACGTTGAATTCTGGGCCCCTGCCTGCGCAGGGGCGACGGAGATATAAGCTAAAACTTCCGTCGTTCCGAATCGTCGGACCGCCGCGCAGGCGGGAATCCAGAATCTTGGGGGAGACGCCGATCCCCGCCGTTATTCCGCCCACCCCGAATACACATACGTCATCGGCCTCGGCCCCTTCAAATACCGACTCTGCAACTCGCCAATCCGAAACCCGCCCGCGCAGATCAGCTCGGGAATATCGCGGTTCAAATGGCACCCACCGGCCAGCGGTTTCCAGATCGGCGTCAGGCGGTTTTGCCAGCGCAGCACGGGTAAGTCCGGCGCCTTGCCATGTTCGCAAAACCACAGCCGGCCACCGGGTTTCAGCACCCGGCGCATTTCTTTGAGGGCGGCCACCGCATCAGGAATCGTGCAGAGGGTGAAGGTGCACACGATGCTGTCGAAACTTGCCTCGGGCGCCTGAATCTGGCCCAGCTCCAGGGCAATCATTTCCACCGGAATGCTGATACGCGTCGCGCGCTCGCGGGCCAGGGCCTGCATATCGGCGGACGGGTCGACGCCGACAATTTCTGCACCTTGGCCGGGTCGTAGAACTCAAGGTTAAGCCCGCTGCCGATGCCAATCTCCAGCACCCGGCCGTGGGCCTGGGGCACGATTTGCGAGCGCGCCTTCATCACCGCGCCCATGCCGCAGGCGAGGTCGATCAGGTGGGGGAGGATGTGGCGGTCGTAGAAGCCCATGGACAACACTCCTTGTTGGGTGCTCGCAAGATCAACAGCATCGCGGCTGAAGCCGCTCCCACAATGGATTGAGGTCTCCTGTGGGAGAGGCTTTAGCCTCGATGCTTTTAAAGTTCCGCTACGTCATCTTCCGGCGTGTCGTCATCGGCATCCGAGTTATCGGCATTGATGCCCGCCAGCAACTTCAGCTCATGGCTGCCCTTGTCGTCGTTGATGCTCCAGCTATCCGTCGCGGCGTTGTGTTTGGCGGCGGCAATCTGTTCATGGCTGAACTGCCATTTACGCAGCTCGCGCCCGTCCATGCATTCGATGCGCAACGCCGGACCTGGGTGCGCCGGATCGCTGTGCAATTCGAATTGCCAGGCATACAGGTTGTTGATTTCCAGCATGTCGGCGGTTTTCAGGACGGTCAGCAAGCTCATGGGTTCTCTCAGGCAATAACGAAACAAGCGGCCATAGTGGCCGCTCGTTTAGCGATAGACAACGGTTAGCGGCCGAGCCGACGCAGCTCGTCCGACTCCACAATCCGCACGCCTTCACCATCTTCCAGCGCCAGACGCCACAGCGCGCGGGCCAGGGTGCAGGCGGGAATGCCGCGGTATTTGCCCGGCACCCAACGCATGACGGTGGCCAGCAAGCGCTCGCCGAAACGCGGTTCGATGCGGTCGCCGATCAATAGCGAAGGGCGGGCGATGGTCAGTTGCGGCCAGTTCTGCGCGATCAGTGCCTGCTCCACTTCGCCCTTCACCCGGTTATAAAACACCGACGATTTCGGGTTGGCGCCCATGGCACTGATCAGCAGGAAATGCCGCGCGCCCAAATCCCGCGCGCGCTGGCTGACGGCCAGCACCATGTCGTAGTCCACGGCGCGAAAGGCTTCCTGCGAGCCGGCCTGCTTGATGGTGGTGCCCAGGCAGCAAAAGGCGATGTCCTGTTTGCCGCCGAGCATCGGCAGCAGGGTCAGCAGTTCACCTTGCGGGTTATCCAGGTGAGTGTGCTCGGCCAGGGCTCGGCGCGTCGGGGCCAGCACGCGCTGCACCGTGGGTTCGCTGAGCAAACGGTCGAGCAGGTGTTCGCCGGTCAGGCCAGTGGCGCCGGTGAGCAGGATATTTTGCGGGGTCAAATACATGGCTGTAGTCCCTCCTGGAGTCACAACAACCTGAGTTTAGTTGTTGCCGGCTGCTTTGCTGGCAGTCGCCGTCAACGCCTGCTTGGCCTGGCTCTCGCGCAACTGTCGCCAGTGTGCAAGCACGCCCTTGGGGGCCCAGATCTGTGGCTCCGATGGTTCGAAATCGTCTTCCTGCTCGCGCTTGGCCACACTGGCCTTGGCTTGCTCGAAGGCGCGTTCGAGGTCATCGGTGGTGCTCAACGCTTCGGCAAATAGTGCCCGGCCGAAATAGGTGAAGTCAGCTTCGTCAGAGCAGCCGAACGAGGTTCGGTCACTGCGCGCCGCCGTCATCACCAGCGTCTTGTCATCCTTGAGTTCAGGGATGAAGCCACCGGAAAAGCATGCCGATACGACTACCACTTTGTAATGACTCTTTAGTGGCAAAAGCAGTTCCGCGAATTCGCTGGCGGGCATATTGGCAAGCTCCAGACCCGGCTGTACCAGGCTGAGTTGGTGGTCGCGCGAGCCATGGCTTGTAAGGTAGATGAACACCATGTCTTCCGGCCCTGATCGTTCGGCCAGTACCTTCACGGCGCGGCGCAGGTTTTCCCGGGTGGCCAGGGGGCGGTCGAGCATATGGTCGCGGTGATTCACCAGGGTGATCTGGCCATGGGCGCCAAAACGTTCGCGCAGCAGGTTGCTGACGTAGTCGGCCTCGCGCAGAAACACGCTTTGCTCGCCGTCACCAGCCAGGGTCAGGCTGTACAGCTCGACGGCGGGTGTGGACGGCGGCACAGCGGCCAACGCTTGGTCGAGGAGTTTGCCTTGTTCCAGCAGGCCGACTTCCAGCGGGTCGGGCAGGGCCTTGCCCTGGGCGTCGCGCACCAGCGCGCCGTTTTGCCAGGTGCCGGTCTGGGTGGTGCCGTCAGCGGCGGTCAACGTACCGATGCCGTCGTATTCACCATGGGCGAAATGGCCCTGGTAGCGGCTGCCGTCGGCCAGCTTCAACAGGCCCTCGCCGTGGGAGCGCCATTGGTTGAACTGGCCTTCGTAGTGACTGCCATCGGCGCCGTCGAACTGACCTTTGCCGGCGAAGCGACCGTTGGCAAAGGTGCCGAGCCAGATATCGCCATCGGCGGTTTCATAGCGGCCTTTGCCTTCGAAATTGGAGTTCTTGAAACCGCCGACATAGGTGTCGCCGTCTTTGCTTTTATAGGTGCCTTCGCCGTTCACCTTGTCGTTCTTGAAGGTGCCGGTGAGCTGGGTGTCATCTTTGCTGCTGGCCGTGCCAGCGCCGTTGGGCTCGCCTTTGTTGAAGCTGCCTTCAAAGCTGCTGCCATCGGCGCGCTGCAATTTGCCGATGCCGTGGTAGAGGTCGGCCTTGAACTCGCCCTGGTAAGTGTCGCCGCCTTTGATCTTCAGCTTGCCGACGCCGTCTTTGAGCCCGGCCTTGAAGCCGCCTTCGTAGCGGCTGCCTTCGCTGTAAGTCAGCGTGCCTGGCCGCCAAAGTCGCCGGCCACGAAGCCGCCGATGTAGTGGGTGCCGTCGGCGTGCTGCAGTTCGCCCTGGCCTTCCATCTGGCCATCTTTGAAAGCGCGGCGTACCAGCTGCCGTTCGGGTAATCGATACGGCCTGCCTTGCAGCAGCCGTCGACCACGTCGCCACGGAAGCGGCCGCCGTCGGTAGCACGGCATTGG
>NZ_JBWBZC010000002.1:0-35133 GCF_056174845.1 Pseudomonas sp. CC11G | reverse complement strand
GGCCGCAGCCCCTTTCACAAAGACCACGACCGCATCATCTTCTCCGGCGCCTTCCGCCGGCTGGGCCGCAAAACCCAGGTGCATCCGGTATCCAGCAACGACCACATCCACACTCGCCTGACCCACTCCCTGGAAGTCAGCTGCGGGCCGTTCCCTCGGCATGCGCGTGGGTGAAATGCTCCGTGACGCCCTGCCCGATTGGTGCGAGCCGAACGACCTGGGCATGATCGTGCAGTCCGCGTGCCTGGCCCACGACATCGGCAACCCGCCCTACGGCACTCCGGCGAAGACGCCATTCGCCACTGGTTTAAGCAGGCCGCCGGGCGTGGCTGGCTCGACGGCATGAGCGATGTGGAACGCCAAGACTTCCTGCATTTTGAAGGCAACGCCCAGGGCTTTCGCGTGCTCACCCAACTGGAATACCACCAATTCGACGGCGGCACGCGGCTGACCTACGCCACCCTCGGCACCTACCTCAAATACCCCTGGACCTCGCAGCACGCCGAAGCCCTGGGCTACAAAAAACACAAGTTCGGTTGCTATCGCAGCGAGCTGCCGTTGCTGGAGCAGATCGCCACCAAACTCGGCCTGCCGCAGATCGACAACGAACGCTGGCGCGCCACCCGCTGGTGTACCTGATGGAAGCCGCCGACGACATTTGCTACGGCCTGATCGACCTCGAAGACGGCCTGGAAATGGAGCTGCTCAACTACCCCGAAGTGGAAGCGGTGCTGCTCGGCCTGGTCGGCGATGACCTGCCGGAAACCTACCGCCTGCTCGCCCCCACGACTCGCAACGGCGCAAGCTGGCGATTCTGCGCGGCAAGGCCATCGAGCACCTGACCAACGCCGCCGCTCAAGCCTTCGTCGAACAGCAAGACGCCTTGCTGGCCGGCACCCTGCACGGCGACTTGGTCGAGCATATGCACGGCCCGGCCAAAGCCTGCGTGCTCGGCGCGAAGAACATGGCGCGGGAAAAATCTTTCAAGACAAACGCAAAACCCTGCACGAGATCGGCGCCTACACACCCTGGAAATTCTCCTGAACAATTTCTGCGGTGCGGCCCTCGAACTGCATTCGGGCAACGGCCTGTCATTCAAGAACCAGCGCATTCTCGACCTGCTCGGCTACAACGCGCCGAAGGCCGAGTGGACCCTGCACCGCTCGTTCCTGCGCATGATCGATTTTATTGCCGGCATGACCGACAGCTACGCCACCGAAATGGCGGCTGAAATGACCGGGCGCTCTAGTCCGGTCTAATTACAAGCCGGTGTAATGACAAGAAAGTAGAGAGGCTATGTCCAAGCTTTTGCGCCAAGTGTTCACCTGGCAATCCGGCCCGCCGGCCTGGGGCCCAGCCATGGTCGCCATGCTCGGCTGCGCCTTGCCGCTGATACTCGGTTTGTTCAGCGGCCACCCCGGTTTTTGTGGGCCTCGGTGGGCGCGTTTCAAGCCGCCAAAGCCAACCCGCTGCACCGCTTCGGCATGCTGCGCATGTTGCTGCTGATCAGCCTGGGCGCCTGGAGCGCGGGCCTGGGGTTTTGGGCCGCCGACCACCCGTGGATCAGCCTGGGCCTCTTTGCCGTCTTCGGTTTCCTGCTCGCCTGGCTGCAACGCTTCGGCGCCGAGGCCGGCAAGCTCGGCATCGGCCTGGCCATTTGCCTATGCCTTGGCCAAGGCCAGCACGGCGGCACCAACCTCACCAACCCCTACGCCGTGGCCATGCTGTTTATTCTCGGCGGCCTGTGGGTGGCCCTGCTCGCCTTTGCCCTGCGCGGCGTACACGGCTTGCGCATGTGGCCACGCATGCCGCGCCTGGTCGGCATTCTGAAAGTGCTGCGCCGCCACGCCCAACGCCAACCGCGGCGCCAATGGCTGCTGCATGCCGCCAACTGCACCCTGGCGTTTTCCCTGGCCGGCTTGACCGTCGAGCTGGCCCATCTGCCGCGCGGCTACTGGCTGACCATCGCCGTACTGGCCACCCTGCAACTGGAATTCCAGGGCAGCCTGGTGCGCGCGCTGCAAGCCAGCATCGCCAGTTTTTGCGCCGCTTCCTTGCTGATTTACTTCGGCCACAGCCTGCAAAGCCCGCCGATCATGGTGGCCGTGATGCTGCCGCTGATCGCCATGAGCCGCGCGTTTCAAGCCAACCACTACGGCCTGTTCGTGCTGCAAACCACCCTGTGTTTTGTGCTGCTCGCCGAGAGCCTGTCGCAAGACTGGCACCTGGGCCAGGTGCGCGTACTCAACACCCTGATCGGCGTGGCGATTGCCCTGGCCGTGGCGTTGTTGATGCACTGGGTACGGCACTACGTGAACCAGTACCTGAGCCGGCGCCAGGCGGGCGCCGTGCAACCCATCGAAAGCCCGGTTAAACCTGTTTCAGAAGAGTGACAAAAGCCCGCTTTTTCGGCGGCAGAAACCCAATGTGTTCACTATGCTTGGCAGCTAGCTTTGTAGCTTCCGGGTGATGATGGGTTTCGCCTTCGGCTCTACCCATCCTACGACCGGCGCCAAGCTCCGTAGGATGGGTAGAGCGCAGCGAAACCATCGCGAAATCCGGTACCCATCTGCGCTGTTCAAGGAGTGATGCGCAATGAACCCGTCCCGCCGTGTCGACCGTCGCTATTCGCTGCACGTGCACATCAGCGTGCTCTTCACCTTTCTGCTCGTGGTTACCGGCGTGGTGCTGGGCCTGTTCAACTACCACCAAACCACCCAAGTCATTTATTCCAGCAGCAACGAGCTGTTCAGCCGCATTCAAGAAGATGTGCAGCACGACCTGCTCAACACCTACCAACCCATTCGCCACCTGCTCAGCCTGCTGGCCCTGCAGGAAAGCAACCAGGCCGTCGACCACTACCAACGCATGGCCCTGCTGCCCTCCTTCGTGCAGGCCCTGAAAGACAACCCCAAGCTCGCCTCCCTGTACCTGGGCTATGACGACGGCGACTTCTTTATGGTGCGCCCGCTGCGCAACCAGGCCCTGAAAGACAAATTCGACGCACCGAAAAACGCCGCCTACCAGGTGTGGACCATCGACCGCATGGGCGAGTCGGCCATGACCGAGTCCGTGCAATCGGAGTCGGCCTACTACGACGCCGACATGCAGCTGATCACCCGCCGGCAGAACCTCAAAGAAAAATACGACCCGCGCAACCGCAGCTGGTTTGCCAGCGCCAGCACGCGCAACGAACAGATCACCACCGCGCCCTACGTGTTCTTCTCCACCGGCAACGTCGGCACCACCCTGGCCCGGGCCAGCGGCGAGCATGCCGTGATCGCCGCCGACCTGACGCTGGACGACCTCTCCGCCACCCTGGCTAAACACAAAATCACCCCGTCCAGTGAAGTGGTGCTCTACGACACCAACGGCAACGCCATCGCCTATCCCGACAGCAGCCGGCTGATTGTGCAGGCCGAAAAAGCCCAGTTAGCCAAAGCCCGCGACCTGAGCCCCGTGCTGGCCGCGCTTATCGACCACGACCTGGCCGGCGCCAACACCGGCAACCTGGTACTGGCCGACCGCAACTGGGTGGTGTCGCGCACCCACCTGATCGAAGGCGGTCCGCAAGGGTTGGAGCTGGCGTTGATCGTGCCCGAAGACGAACTGCTGGCCGACGCCTACCGCATTCGCTGGCAAGGCGCGCTGGTCACCCTGGCCATTCTGCTCATTTGTCTACCGCTGGGCTGGCTCGCCTCGCGCATCATCATTCGCCCCCTGCGCGGCCTGGTGGCCGAAGCTGAAGCCATCCGCCGATTCGACTTCAGCCAGCCCAGCAGCGGCCATTCGCCCGTGCTGGAAATCGACCAACTGGCCACCTCCATGGCGCGGATGAAGGAAACCATTTCCAGCTTCCTGAACATCTCCGCCAGCCTGTCTGCCGAATCACGCTTCGACGCCCTGCTGGCCCGCGTACTGCAAGAAACCGTCGACATCAGCGGCGCCCAGGGCGGGCTGTTTTACCTGTTCGACGCCGACACCGGCAGCCTGGAACCCAAAGGCCTGATATTCGACAAACAAGCCCGCGACCTGGCCGACTTCAACCTGCCGAGCTTCGCCGAACACGAAGGCAACCTGCCGCCCTGGCTGGCAGGCCCGTCCCACGGCGGCGCCAGTTACACCCACAGCCTGGGCTTTGACGAAGCCGGCGCCTTGCAGCCGATCTTCCTCAGCTTCGACAGCCCGCGCATCCACCTGGCCGCCACCGGCCTGCACAACCGCCAGGGCCAGACCCTGGGCGTGCTCGTGCTGCTGCAACGCGACACCGGCCATATCGAAGACGACGCCATGCTGCGCCCCGAGCGCATCGCGTTTGTGGAAGCCGTGTCCGGCGTGGCCGCGCTGTGTATCGAAAGCCAGCGCCTGCTTGAAAGTCAGAAAAAACTCCTCAACGCCTTTATCCAACTGATCGCCGGCGCCATCGACGCCAAGAGCCCCTACACCGGCGGCCACTGCCAGCGCGTGCCCGAGCTGACCCTAATGCTCGCCCGCGCTGCCGCCGACAGCGACGACCCCGCCTTCGCCGACTACCAGCCCACCGACGACCAATGGGAAGAACTGCACATCGCCGCCTGGCTGCACGACTGCGGCAAGGTGACCACGCCCGAATACGTCGTCGACAAAGCCACCAAACTGGAAACCCTCTACGACCGCATCCACGAAGTGCGCACCCGCTTTGAAGTGCTCAAACGCGACGCCTGGATCAGCTACTGGCAAGCCCTGGCCGGCGGCGGCGACGAACCGCAACTGGCCACCCTGCGCGACGAACTGCTGGCCGCACTGGACGAAGAATTCGCCTTCGTCGCACGCAGCAACCTCGGCGGCGAAGCCATGGCCGACGCCGACCTGGAACGCCTGGCACAGATAGGCATGCGCACCTGGACGCGCACTTTGGACGACCGCCTGGGCGTGTCATGGGAAGAAAACCAACGCCAGAGCCGCACCCCGGCGCCGGCGCTGCCCGTAAGCGAACCGCTGCTCGCCGACAAACCCGAGCACCTGTTCGAACGCAGCGAAAAAGACCGCATGCCCGCCGACAACGCGTGGGGCTTCAAACTCGACGAACCCGAATACAAATTCAACCGCGGCGAGCTCTACAACCTCGGCATCGCACGCGGCACGCTGACTAGCGAAGAGCGCTACATCATCAACAACCACATCGTGCAAACCATCTTGATGCTCAACCACCTGCCCTTCCCCGCGCACCTCGCCAACGTGGCCGAGATAGCCGGCGGGCACCACGAGAAAATGGACGGCAGCGGCTACCCCAAACGCCTCAAACGCGACGAAATGAGCCTACCCGCAAGAATGATGGCCATCGCCGACATCTTCGAAGCGCTGACCGCCGTAGACCGCCCCTACAAACGCGGCAAAACCCTCTCGCAATCGCTCGGCATCATGGTGGGCATGTGCAACGGCGCGCACATCGATAAAGCCCTGTTTGCATTGTTCGTACGCAGCGGCCTGCATTTGGAATACGCCCAACGGTTTCTGCAACCCGAGCAGATCGATGCGGTGGATGTGGATGCGCTGTTAGCAAAATCGCGTAAGTCCCGATCTAAGCCCAATCCCCAATCTGCCCCCTCTCCCGCTCGCGGGAGAGGGCTGGGGAGAGGGCAGCACCCTCCGCCACCCTCAAAATTCTGGACCCCGGCCTACGCCGGGGCGACGGCACACTCCCAAACACCCCCGTCATTCCCGCGCAGGCGGGAATCCAGAATCCCGAACCTCATACACACCTCGCCGATCCCCCCGGTCGGCCGGACAGGCGAGAGGCCTGGCGTAAAACCACCCACACCAAACCCCAGCCGCCCCACTACCACCCAAACAACCGCCCCAACCCCTGCAACGCCGCGAGAATTGCCAGAAACAAATCCGGATCGATCACGTCCATGGCTCCCTCCGCTAAAAAGCCAAGCCATCGTTAAAAAACAGGCTCTCGCCTGCCCACAATCCGAGTGTAAGCCAGCGCCTCAAAGCCGCACGCCAACCACCGCCGAATCCCGCCCCACCACCAATCCGCCCCCTCTCCCGCTAGGTCGGCCGGACAGGCGAGAGGGCTGGGGTGAGGGCAACAATCTCCGCCACCCTCAAAATTCTGGACCCCGGCCTACGCCGGGGCGACGGCGACCCCCAACCAAAACCCCCGTCGTCCCCGCGCAGGCGGGGACCCAGAATCTCCAGCCCTACACACCCAAACCAAAACCCCAAAATGCAAAAAGGGGACCTAAGTCCCCTTCCATTCCCTCAAGCAACCAACCTTCAGGCTTTCACCACCCCTACCCCCGCCTTGGTAGACCGCACCAACGCCTTAGCCATCTCACTCAGCGTCTGGATCATCCCCGCCTCCAACACCTTATCGATAAAGGCATCCGCCGCCGCCAACGCCTCGATATACCGCATCAGATCCTCGGCACGCTCGAGCGCCTCATCAACAGGCACACCAGGGTTAACGGAAAACAGCGGAGCGCTGTCCATGTGGTCGAAGGTTTCGCGGGTGGTTACAACGATTGAGTCATTCATAAGGTAAAGCTCCACATTAAGTTGAGGAGCCACCTGTATTTGCGACCAAGCAAACCAGGAGGCAGCTGTGCACGGGTTGGTCGACCGGATGTGGACACCGGCACACCCGAAGGTGTCCCGAGCACAACTGCCATAAAGCAGCGTTGAAAGGCGCCTACCTGTTATAGCAGGCGCCTAATTCAACCACATCCCCGGCGACCAAACCGGCCCGCTGACGAATCAGCGAGGGGAACTGTAGGCCAGGGAGGTGGGGAGAAAATGTCGGCTATGGAGGGTAGATGCGAAAGATGGGGGCACAAGTGGGGATAGAAACGTGCACGAAATCTACCGACTCGACGCAGGCAAGTCGATGACATCTGGCTGAAGAGTTAGTGTGCGTCTTCTCGTAGCTGAGAGACAAGAAACCACTAAGAGTGGTTTCTTGAGGTAAAAATTTGCGAAATCAAAAATAAAGACGTCCTTTCTCATTATTATTTTAACCGGAGTCATTTTTCGCCAACTTTTACTTAAAACGAAAAATATTTACTGTCAACAATTCTTCTATCTAAGCAGTTTCGCCTTATTTGTAGCGATATCAATCGCCCTAGATTGATTCATTCCAATTTTGACGGAGGCCGCTAGACGCTGTTTGTCTTTTTCAGACGTGTGAAACATGTGCAAATGATAAAAAACTAAACTCTGCAATATTGTGAATGCAAAATTATTAGCAGCAGTATCTTTTGCCAGCCTTTCGATTGCATCAAAAGGTATATGCCCAGGATGTACTAAGCAAGAAGCAATTCCGATCAAGCGATATGCATTATTCGACTTTGCAGTAACGACAAAATTTATATCTTCACGAATTTTTTCGGAACTTACCACCTGACCTACTCGCGATATAAACCCGGTGCAAATCATACCGAGTATTTGGAACGCTAATTTTTTGCAGCTTCTTTAGATTCGCTGGCAGTTATATCTGGCTTCCGCTCCTTTAACAACCTTTCCAGCTCCGCGACAAATGCATCAGGCTGATCAACAATCTCTTCGAAAACAGCTTTTAGGCTGCGTAGGGAACCATTAAAAATTTGCTCTAAATAACTAGCTTTGCGAGAGCGCTCTAAAGACCCATAGTAGTTCTTAGTGATGTGGCCCAATATCTCTGATGTCTTTATCATCAAATTTATATTAGAACTAAAACTTAATATCGAATCCGCTTCTCCAGAGGAGAGAGAACTTGACTTCGGAGGCTCCGGAATTTCTTGCGCATCAGATACGTCAGCGGCACGTCGAGAGTTAAGCTGATTCCTTTCAACATCCTGATCATTGATCTCATCAATAACTATTTGAGCGCTACTATTTACCAACGAACTGATGGATGCAATATCCCCATTAAACTCAATTGGAGCATGCTCAGAAAAACATCCATTAAGCACCCCTGATATTTGATCAATAACCCACGGATTATTACCATGATGAGTAAGAAACATCACACAATTCGCGTTTTCTTTACGATACAGCTCCTTGCAATAACCACTAACCAGAGCCTTGATAGAATCTTTATAGAGGTTAGCCGCCAAATATTTCCCCACGAAAAGAAAATAAACATACGAATAACTAAAGCTTAAAAAATCTCCGTCCTGCGTTAATATTTTCGCACGCTTTAGAATTGCCAACCTAGAATCAAAGTCAACTGTAGCGTACTCCTCACAAAACTTTGAGTTAAACTCCCTAAGACTTATAATATCAAGCTCGACCACATCTTTACTTTTGTAGAACCAAGCAAGATTAGACAGATAATTAAACATCTCATTTAGATAATCCAACCTAAAGTCAGCCTCCTTGAGACTTTTAACTATTAGATATTCGTAATACTGAGAAAATCCGCTATTTTGGAGTTCAGCTTGCTGTTCCTGCGCACAACTCTGCAACAGTATCAGTAAGTAAATAGGCTTAGAAGGGACAAGATTTCGCCCTAAGATAACCCCTAAAATCCTCTCGACATCATGTACTTTTTTATCTAGCTCAGACTTAGTAGACAACCCCCCAAGCATGCACCATTTCTTTATCAAATTGTGCCGCATTAGATGTCCGAACGGGCGCATCTTCAAAGTTTCAAATTCAGAAAGCGCCTCCGCTGCAGACGAGTCGATATACTCATTCAGCTGATATCTCGAACTTGCAGTTACAATGACAGCCCCAAAAGTCTCGCTTAGGTATTCAATCAATTTTGCCTGATTTTTTGACCCGCCGCTTACTCGGTCCAAGTCATCAACTAATGCTATTTTTTTAACTCTCTCAGCATATACAAACTCCTCCCCTCTCTCGTACTGCATTTCCGCGAGCTGCGCAATCTTGCGGTCAAGTTCCCATGTCCCAACAGAGCTAAGCTCTGCGGCCTTTATATAAATCGGCAAGCCACCCTGAGAGTGAATATCAAAAAAAGATCGTTTTAATAAAATGTTTTCCCAGATTCATCATCACCTAAGACAAGAGTCCGCCCTAGATCTTCCCACTTATTTATCACTTGGTCCGCATATATGTATTTCTTATCTGCCTCCGCATTTACATCTTCCAACTCCGGATAAAGAAATACATCTTCTGCGACTATTTTGCTTTTGCTTTCATGGGTGAAATTTCCGCCAGCATCGGACAAAAAGTCAACGAATCCCGAGGATATTTTCACGCTATTTCGCGCACAACGTCCTGACTTTTTTAGAGCATGCTGTATTTCTTCAAGCTCAACAGGCGTTGTTTTACTTGCCTTAAACCTTTTCTCGACAACTAAGTTCTCGATTGAATCGAATAGCAAACAGGAAAAGCGCGGATCAAAATCATTTCCGTGGGGCTGAAGGGCAGCTCCTTCAAAAATCAACACATTTCCGATGGATCCATCAATTACCTCCTCAGACGCCGATGAGTGCTCATGACCGGAAAGCACGGCATCAGAATGTGTTCTTAACGCTTTTTTAAGAGGATGATAACTTGCCTGACAATACCAGTTAAGAGGATGGTGAATTAGCGAAAGTCTAAGATTGGAAGGAGCCTCAAGCAATTCATAATAGTTTTCTATAGGAAAAACCAATTGCCCTTGAGGTTCAGGCAACCTGGACATCCAAGCCGCATTCAAAGAAGAAATGCGGACGACAGCCCCCCCTACATTTAACTCGTACTCACTCCAAAGATTATCAGAGTACAGCGGTTGTAACGTCGAGACTTTAGTCTGAAACTTAAAAAATTCTTTTTGCACAGAAGTGCAATCACCAATCAAACTCGCACTATTTGCCTTGGCAGGGTCTTTTACAATTTGCTCAATTATTATAGTCCTTCCTTCGTTTTCAGGCTTGAGCATACAGTCATGATTTCCAGGCGCGAGAAAAATATCAATCGAGCGCCCAATTTCAGATTCAATTTCTTTTTTTATTGACCCAAAAAAAACTTCTGCTAAAGAATACTCGTCGGCCTGGCAACTAAAGGCAATATCGCCGGTTACTACTATCGCAAAGGAGTCGCTTTGATGAGCTATTGAGTAACAAGCTTTTGCTATAGAAGAGCCAACCTCTAGCACTTTATCTGTGGATTTTTAATGTGAATATCACTGATATGTAGAACACCTAACTTCATCATAAACCTCGGCGAGTCCTTGCAATTTTTATCCTTTGGCTGGGAGAGGCTACTCCCCCTGACAACTTAGCCGTTCGCAGAAAATTTGTATTTTTGCTTTCTACTGCCCCCTGCCATTATTTTGATATCATAAATTCAATTATTACGCAATATCAAATACAGAATCCATTATTTGCAGTCGCCCTTATGCGGACGCCCTTGTAGGTAACTCGCACGAAAGGTGCGAAATAGATTTCCCCAAGCATGGCTTCAGTAGGAGGGCGGTGGATTTATTTTCCCTACTTTAAATGGCTACACTACAGAAATACATCAATGCCCCTGCAGCAGAGTCCGACCGAAACTCGATCAGCCACAACTCCTTAAAATTAAAATCGCGCCGCCCTACTTCTTCTTCCCCTTCCTCTTCCCCAACCCCTTCAACCGCTCCCGCGCCACCTCCAACACCTCGCGCTTCTCCCCCTTCCCCATCTTCTTCCACCCCTTAATCTCCTCCTTACTGCGCCCACAGCCCACACAAATCCGGTCGTCGAATTTGCAGATGCTGATGCAAGGATCTTTGGTGTCGCCCATGGGGTGCCTCAGTCGCGGGAGTATTCCTGTTCTTCTCGGATGGCGCGTGCCAGCGCCTCTTCTTCGCTTTCTTCTTCGGGCTCGGGCGTAAACGCCGGCGCCGATGGCGTCACTGGTTGAGTAGCCACCTTGTTGCGCAGCACTTCCAACGCCTCTTCAGCGGACATGGGCTCTTCGTCTTCGTCGTCGGCCCATGCGGCATCGGCGCGGGCTTGCAGGTCGGAGGGCACGGGTTTGTCGTCGCTGTATTCTTCGACCGGGGCTGCTACGGGGGGCGGTTCGTAGTCGTCGGGCAAATCGTCGAAGTCGGTTTTCAGGCCTTCTTCCATCTGGTCCAGCTCGGCCAGCAGGCTGCCGAAGCTTTTCTCTTCACTCGGCTCGGGCGGTGCGCCCTCTTCGCCTTCGGTGACGATGTCGGCGCGGGCTTGCAGGCCTTCGGGTACTGGCAGGTCGTCCTGGTCGAAGCCGAGCATGGGCTCCGGTTCCAGTTCGCGCAGGGCGGCCAGGGGCGGCAGCTCGTCGAGGTTTTTCAGGTTGAAGTGGTCGAGGAATTGTTTGGTGGTAGCAAACATGGCCGGTTTGCCGGGTACGTCGCGGTAGCCGACTACGCGTATCCACTCGCGTTCGAGCAGGGTTTTGACGATCTGGGTGTTTACGGCCACGCCGCGTACGTCTTCGATTTCGCCACGGGTAATCGGTTGACGGTAGGCAACCAAAGCCAGGGTTTCGAGCATGGCGCGGGAGTAGCGCTGCGGGCGTTCTTCCCACAGTCGACCGACCCAGGGCGCGTAAATTTCGCGTACTTGGAGGCGGTAGCCGCTGGCGACTTCTTTGAGTTCAAAGGCGCGGCCGGCGCAGGATTTTTCCAGGGCGGCCAGGGCTTTTTTGAAGACGGCAGGCTCAGGGCGCTCGCCTTCTTCGAAGAGCTCAAACAGGCGCTCCAGCGATTGCGGTTTGCCGCTGGCGAGCAGAAAGGCTTCGAGCAGGGAGGCCAGTTCTTTGGGGTCGTTCAGGTTCATGCGTGGGCCACTCTCTTCGGGGCGTTCTTATTCGGCACGCGCGCGTACGTGGATGGGCCCGAAGGCTTCGTTTTGCACCAGTTCTACGAGCTGTTCTTTGATCAGTTCCAGTACGGCCATAAAGGTAACCACCACGCCCAACTTGCCTTCCTCGGCGAGAAACAGGCTGACGAAGGGCACGAAGCCGGCGCCTTTCAGGCGTTCCAGCACGTCGCTCATGCGCTCGCGGGTGGAGAGTTGTTCGCGGGTTACCTGGTGGCTTTCAAACATGTCGCCGCGGCGCAGCACTTCGGCCATGGAGAGCAGCAGTTCTTCCAGGCTTACGTCGGGCAGCAGTTTGCGCGCGCGCGCTTCGGGGGCGTCGAGGCGCGGCACGGTCAGGTCGCGGCCGACGCGGGTGATGCGGTCGATGCCTTCGGCGGCGGCTTTGTAGCGCTCGTATTCCTGCAGGCGGCGGATGAGTTCGGCGCGCGGGTCGTCTTCTTCTTCCTCGGCCACGGCGGAGCGCGGCAGCAGCATGCGCGATTTGATTTCGGCGAGCATGGCGGCCATTACGAGGTATTCGGCGGCCAGCTCCAGGCGCACGGACTGCATGAGTTCGACATAGCCCATGTATTGCTTGGTGATCTCGGCCACGGGAATGTCGAGCACGTCGATGTTCTGTTTGCGGATCAGGTACAGCAGCAGGTCGAGCGGGCCTTCGAAGGCTTCGAGGAACACTTCCAGCGCATCGGGCGGGATGTACAGGTCCACCGGCATTTCGGTGATGGCTTTGC
This sequence comes from Pseudomonas sp. CC11G, assembly GCF_056174845.1. Taxonomy (NCBI): domain Bacteria; kingdom Pseudomonadati; phylum Pseudomonadota; class Gammaproteobacteria; order Pseudomonadales; family Pseudomonadaceae; genus Pseudomonas; species Pseudomonas sp. CC11G. Next base: position 22,643 of record NZ_JBWBZC010000002.1, on the reverse strand, counting down.
CGTACACCAGGGCGAATGGCAGCTCCTGCTGGGCGCCGGCCTGGCTGTCGACTTCGCTTACGGTGGTTTCCTGCATATGTTCCTGTTTGCTGCTGTTAGCGGTAGTTGAGGCCGAGCGCGGCACGCACGTCGATCAGGGTTTCGCGGGCCTCGTCGCGCGCACGTTCGGCGCCCTCGGCGAGGATGTTGCGCACCACTTCCGGGCTGTTCTGGTAGTCCAGGGCGCGCAGTTGCAGCGGTTTCAGTTCGGCTTGCACGGCCTCGATCAGCGGGCCTTTGCAGTCGATGCAGCCGATACCGGCGCTGCGACAGCCTTGTTGCACCCAGTGCTGCGTGGGCTCATCGGAGTACACCTCATGCAACTGCCAGACCGGGCAGCGGCTGGGCTCGCCCGGGTCGTCGCGGTGCACCCGCGCCGGGTCGGTGGGCATGCGCCGCAGTTTGTCTTCGACCTCGGCCGGGGTGTCGCGCAGGTAAATGGCGTTGCTATGGCCGCCCTTGAAATGGGAAGTGGCCATCTTGCCGCCGTCCAGCCCGGCCATTTTCGGTGCGTCGCTCAGCAGGGCCTGGGGTTCTGGCAGCAACACTTTACCGCCGCCTTCGAGATAGCCAAATAGGCGTTCTTTATCGCCCAGGGTGATGCTTTGCACTTCTTTGAGCAGCGCGCGGGCGGTGTCGAGCGCTTCGACGTCGCCTTGTTCTTGAAAGGCTTTGCGCAGGCTGTTGTAGAGCTTCGCGGTTTTTTTGCCCAGACGCAGAATCGCCGCCTCGGCCTTGGCTTCAAAACCGGGCTCGCGGCCGTACAGGTGGTTGAAGCGGCGCGCTACTTCACGGGCGAATTCGATATGCGGCAGCTGGTCGGAGCCCACCGGCACCAGGCCTGCGCGGTACAGCAGAATGTCGGCGGCCTGCAGCAGCGGGTAGCCGAGAAAGCCGTAGGTGCCGAGGTCTTTGTGGTGCAGGTGGTCTTGCTGCTCTTTGTAGGAGGGCACGCGTTCGAGCCAGCTCAGCGGGCAGATCATGGACAGCAGCAGGTGCAGCTCGGCGTGCTCGGGCACCTGGGATTGGATAAACATATTGGCGGAGCTGGGGCTGACGCCGGCGGCGAGCCAGTCCACTGCCATGTCGGAGACGTGCTGGGCGATGTTGCCGACGTCTTCGTAGTCGGTGGTGAGCGCGTGCCAGTCGACGATGCAGAAAAAGCATTCGTACTCGTGCTGCAGCTTCACCCAGTTTTTCAGCACGCCGTGGTAGTGGCCCAGGTGCAGGCGGCCGCTGGGGCGCATACCAGAGAGTACGCGGCGTTGCGGGTCCACTGCGCTCAAGCCCGGTTTCCTATCGCCATTTAGGCGTCAGCCTCGAACGGCGTGGGGTCGCCACAGCCGACGCGCACCAGCACCACTTCGTCATCGACCAGGCTGACCACGGTGGACGCGGCCAGGCCGCCAAAGCCGCCGTCGATGATCAGGTCCACCTGATGTTCGAGCACCTGGCGCATTTCATAGGGGTCGCTCATCGGCTCTTTTTCGCCGGGCAGAATCAGGCTGGTGCTCATCAGCGGCTCGCCGAGTTCTTCGAGCAGCGCCTGGGCGATGGGGTGGCTGGGCACGCGCAGGCCAATGGTGCGGCGCTTGGGGTGCAGCAGCATGCGCGGCACTTCGCGGGTGGCGTTGAGAATAAAGGTGTAGGGCCCCGGCGTATGGCCTTTGAGCAGGCGGAAGGCGCCGGTGTCCACCTTGGCAAACAGGCCGAGCTGCGAGAGGTCGCGGCACACCAGGGTGAAGTTGTGTTTGTCGTCGAGCTGGCGCAGGCGGCGGATGCGCTCGACGGCGGTTTTGTCGCCGATATGGCAGCCCACTGCGTAGGAGGAGTCGGTGGGATAGACCACCACGCCGCCGGCCTTGATGATTTCAACGGCTTGCTTGATCAGCCGCGCTTGCGGGTTTTCCGGGTGCACCTGGAAAAATTGACTCACGGGAGTTCCCTTCTCGAAGGTTTGCGGCTCAGCCGGCAGCAGCGTGTGGGACATGATCGAAGCGCAGCCACAGTGGCGCCAGGTCTTCCGGTAGCGGGCGGTACATGCCCAGCTCCGACCAGTCTCCTGGGGCGTGGAAGTCACTGCCGACGCTGGCCAGCAGACCGAATTCACGGGCAAGAATCGCCAGGCCGCCAATCTGCTCGGCCGGCTGCATGCCGTTGACTACTTCTAGTGCCTGGCCGCCAGCGGCGACGAAGTCGATGATCAACTTGCGCCGTTTGCTGCGGGTGAAGTCGTATTGCCAGGCGTGGGCCAGGCTTACCCAGGCGCCGGCTTCACGCAGGGTGCCGATGGCGTCTTCAAGGGTTGGCCAGTGTTGTTTCACGTCGCCGAGCTTGCCGGAGCCGAGCCATTTGCGGAACGCTTCGGCGCGGTCTTTTACGTAGCCTTCACGTACCAGAAAGTCGGCGAAGTGCGGGCGGGCCGGGGCGTTGCCGCTGTCGCCGAGTTCTTTTTGAATGGCGCGGGCGCCGTCGAGGGCGCCGGGCATGCCTTTGAGGGCCAGGCGCCGGTCGATTTCTTCGGCACGCAGCCAGCGGCCGCTGTGCAGGTCGGCGATGGCTTGCACCAGCGCCGGGGCGTTGGCGGCAAAGCCATAGCCGAGTACATGAATGGTGGCGCCGCCCCAGGTGCAGGAGAGTTCGACGCCGTTGACCAGCTGCATATCCAGCTCGACGGCGGCGGCGCGGGCTTCGTCGAGGCCTTCAAGGGTGTCGTGGTCGGTGAGGGCTAAAACCCGCACGCCGCGCTCATGGGCGCGGGCAACCACCACGGCGGGCGCGAGGGCGCCGTCGGAAGCGGTGCTATGGCAGTGCAGGTCAACAGTCATCAGATAGTTATCTCGGGTTTTGCACGTTGTTACCAGTAGATAACAGGACGGACAAAGAGTTGGTACGAAAAAAACCACGCGGTGGCACAAAGTCTGCGCCGCTGCGCCTAGCTCTACGGTTCGGGTTTGTTATTATGCCGGCACATCCAGCTTCTGGCTTGCCACTGTGAAACAATTCCTCGACTTCATCCCGCTTATCCTGTTTTTCATCGTTTTCAAGATTGAACCCCGCGCCATCGACCTCTTCGGTCATACCTACATGCTAGGCGGTATTTTCAGCGCCACCGCCATGTTGATCGCCAGCTCCGTCGTGGTGTACGGCATTTTCTTTATCGTGCAGAAGCGTCTGGAAAAGAGCCAATGGCTCACCCTTATCGCGTGCCTGGTATTCGGTAGCCTTACTCTGGCCTTCCACAGCGAAACCTTTCTGAAGTGGAAAGCGCCGGTGGTGAGCTGGCTGTTTGCCCTGGCATTCCTCGGTAGCCACTTTATCGGCGACAAGGTGCTCATCAAGCGAATGATGGGCCACGCGGTCAGCCTGCCGGAGCCTATCTGGGTAAAGCTGAACATCGCCTGGATCATCTTTTTTATCATCAGCGGCGCCGCCAATCTGTTTGTGGCCTTTACCTTCCCGAGCATCTGGGTGGACTTCAAAGTGTTCGGCAGCCTGGGTATGACGCTGCTGTTCCTGGTCGGCCAGGGCGTATTCCTGGCCAAACATATTCATGACGTTGAGGCCGACCCTGCGGCCCCCGCTAAAAATAAGGACTGACATGCTCTACGCGATCATCGCCACCGACGTGGCCAATTCCCTCGACGCCCGCCTTTCAGTGCGCCCTGCTCACCTGGCCCGCCTGGAACAGCTGAAAAGCGAAGGCCGCCTGGTACTCGCCGGCCCGCACCCGGCCGTAGACAGCAATGACCCCGGCGCCGCCGGTTTTAGCGGCAGCCTGATCGTGGCCGAGTTCGAGTCGCTGATTGCCGCGCAAAGCTGGGCTGACGCCGACCCGTATCGCGCTGCTGGCGTTTACGGCTCTGTTGTCGTGAAGCCGTTCAAGCTGGTTCTGCCATAACGTTTCACCCGGGGTTAACACTCAGCCGCTGCAGTAGCTCATTAATAAGGAACGTCGATGCGCCAAGGCCCTTTGTCCCTGTTCTTTTCTGCATCATTGTTCGCTGCATCGTTGTGTGTAATCACCCCAGCCCACGCTGAAGAAACCCCAGCCGCCGCCGACGTCAGTTCGACGGTAAGCGCCGAGCAGGCGCAGCTGGACAGCCTGGAGCAACGCCTGGCCGAGAGCGAGCGCCAGCGCGCCGAGCTCAACACCCAGCTGCAAAGCAGTGCTGAGGTGCGCGAGAACGCCGTTATCGGCCGCTTGCGCCAAGAGAACCAACGGCTCAAGTTGCAACTCAAAGAAGCCCAGGCCAGCCAGCAACCGCCGCTGCTTAGCGAGGAACAGAGCTGGTTTGCCATTGGCGCGGCGGTCACCCTGGTGGCCCTGCTCTGCGGCGCGCTGTTACGCGGTGGCCGAAAAAACCACCGCGCATGGATCAACTGAAAGCCTTTTGGCGGTAGCTCAGCCTTATGTCCACGCTCTTATTGATCGACGATGACGTAGAACTCTGCGAACTGCTGAGCAGTTGGCTGAGCCAGGAAGGTTTCCACGTGCGCGCGTGCCACGACGGTCGCAGCGCGCGCATGGCACTGGCCAGCGAGGCGCCGGCGGCCGTGGTGCTGGACGTGATGCTGCCCGACGGCAGCGGCCTGGAACTGCTCAAGCAACTGCGCACCGACCACCCGGACTTGCCGGTGCTGATGCTCTCGGCCCGCGGCGAGCCGCTGGACCGTATTCTCGGCCTGGAACTGGGCGCCGACGACTACCTGGCCAAACCCTGCGACCCCCGCGAACTCACCGCCCGCCTGCGCGCCGTGCTGCGCCGCAGTGTGCCGGTGGCTACTTCGAGCCAGGTGGAATTGGGTGATTTGGCGTTCAGCCCGATTCGCGGTTCGGTGACCATCGCCGGGCTGGATGTGGTGCTCACCGTTTCCGAAAGCCGGTTGCTGGAAGCGCTGCTGCGCCAACCCGGTGAGCCGGTGGATAAGCAGGAATTGGCGCAGTTGGCCCTGGGCCGCAAGCTGACCTTGTACGACCGCAGCCTGGATATGCACGTGAGCAACCTGCGCAAGAAGATCGGCCCGCACACCGATGGCCGTCCGCGGATTTTGGCGCTGCGTAGTCGCGGCTACTACTACAGCGCCTGAAGATCAAAAGCATCGAGGCTAAAGCCTCTCCCACAGGGACCGTGTTTTTTTGTGGGAGAGGCTTCAGCCTCGATTCCTGCAAACGGCGCTGTGTAAACAAGCCGCCTCGTTATGTAGCAACGTCTTTACCTAAGCTTTACCGCCACCTGACCGCGCTTGACCTTGCGTTCCCTAGACTGGGCACATCCGGCAAATACGCCGGTTTGCAGACAAGGAGTTATCCCATGCGTAAAACCCTCATCGCCGCTCTGTTTGCCGCTGCCCTGCCTACCATGGCCATGGCCATGCCATCGGCGGGCGAAGACGGCCCACGCCCTCCTTTCGCCCATGACGGCGGCCCACGCGGCGAGCACCGTGGCCCCGACATGTTTCGCGATCTGGACCTGAGCAAAGAACAGCGCCAGGCCATCGGCAAAATCATGGGCGAGCAGATGCACAGCCGTGACGAGCTGACCCGCCGCTACCTCGACAAACTGTCGGACGCCGACAAGAAGGCCATGCAGGACGAGATCAAAGCCAAGCATGAAGCCACCGCTGGCAAGATCCGCGCACTGCTGAATCCTGAGCAGCAAAAGCAGTTCGACGAGAAACAGAAAAAGATGGAAGCGCGTCGCGCCGAGTGGCAAGAGTTCAAGGCGTGGAAGGCTAAGCAGGCGAAGGCGCAGTAACTGGCCGAGAAATGACGGAGAGCCCGCTAAAAACCTCCGTCATTCCAGCGCAGGCTGGGACCCAGAATTCTGGCTGGTGCACGATACTGCGCACGGCTCCAGATTCTGGGTCCCAGCCTTCGCTGGGACGACGGGGGGTTGCTGAAGTCCTTCGTTAGCTACGTTACGCAAGTGTTCCAACCCACCCGCCCTAACCGCCGGGTGGGTTTTGTTCGTTTATAAGGAGTCGTTGTGCGCTCACTTTTTTGGCGGATTTTTGCCAGCTTCTGGTTGGCCATCGTGCTGGTGGCAGGCCTGTCGATTCTGCTCGGCCGCCTGCTGAATCAGGACGCCTGGATTCTCAGCCAGCACCCTGCCCTGCAAGGTGTGCCGGAAGCCTGGGCGAGCATCTACGAGAGCAAGGGCGCCGACGCCGCGCAGGATTACCTGGAGCAGCGCAAACGCGATTTCCATATCGACACCCAGGTGCTGGATGACAGCGGCAATGCGCTGATCCAAGGCACCTTCCCCAAGCGCGCGGCGGCGTTTGAAAAGCGCCAGCACGACGACCCGCGCCGCCTGCCCTGGCGCCGTCTGACCACCGACTACACCAGCCCCGGTGGCGACACCTATCTGTTTATTTACCGCATTCCCCACCCGGAGCTGGACGACTGGCACCGCGGCAGCCTGCTCATGCCGGTGAGCGCCTTGGGCATCGCCTTTCTGGTGCTGACGGCACTGAGTTTATTACTGACACTGTCCATCACCCGCCCGCTGGGGCAATTGCGTGGCGCGGTGCATGACCTTGGTCAGGCCGCTTACCAGCAACACACCCTGGCGCGTCTTTCCACGCGCCGCGATGAGTTCGGCGTATTGGCCGGCGACTTCAACCGCATGGGCGAGCGCCTGCAAGACTTGATCAGCAGCCAGCGCCAGCTGCTGCGCGATGTGTCCCACGAGCTGCGTTCACCCCTGGCGCGGTTGCGCATTGCCCTGGCATTGGCCGAACGCGCCGAGCCGGAAGACCGGGTAAAACTCTGGCCACGGCTGGAGCGTGAATGTGATCGGCTGGAAGCGTTGATCAGCGAAATTCTTGCCCTGGCGCGAATGGACGCCAACCTCGGCGCCGCGCAGCCGGTAGACATCGCGGCGCTGTTTGAAAATCGTCAGCAAGATGCAGAGCTCAATGAGCCGGAGCAGCCGGTGACGATGCACGTGGAGCCGGGGCTGAGCCTGTCGGGCTGGCCGGAGATGCTGGAGCGGGCGCTGGATAACTTGCTGCGCAATGCGCTGCGGTTTAACCCGGCCGGGCAACCGATTGAGCTACGCGCCGAGCGGGTGAATGGTCAGGTGCGGCTGAGCGTGCGCGACCATGGGCCGGGCGTGTTGCCGGAGCATTTGGCGCGGTTGGGCGAGCCGTTTTTCCGCGCGCCGGAGCAGAGTGCGCCGGGGCATGGATTGGGGTTGGCGATTGCCCGGCGTGCGGCGGAACGGCATGGCGGGACGTTGGAGTTGGCCAATCATGCAGAGGGTGGGTTTGTGGCGAGTTTGGTGTTGCCGGGGGTGTAAAAAAACCGTCTTTCGACGGTATTTTGTAGCGTGCTTCGATCCAGCATTCTGGACCCCAGCCTTCGCTGGGGTGACGGAAGTTTGATTGACATCACCGTCGCCCCAGCGAAGGCTGGGGCCCAGAATCTTCCGTCTTACGCATCAAGCAACGCCAACGCCTCACGACTCACCTGCTCAACCCGCGCCCAATCCCCCGCCTTCGTCCATGCGCTATCGAGCATCCAACTGCCGCCCACGCACATCACATTCGGCACGGCCATATAGGCCAGAAGATTTTCCGGCTTCACGCCGCCAGTCGGGCAAAACCGCACTTGGTTGAACGGCCCGCCCAACGCTTTCAATGCCGGAATGCCGCCACTGGCTTCGGCTGGAAACAGCTTGAAGCGCCGATAACCCATGCCGTAACCGAGCATCAAATCCGACGCGCCGCCGACACCCGGCAGAAACGGAATGCGGCTGTCCACGGCAAAGCGCAGCAGCTCGGCGGTGCAGCCGGGGCTCACGATAAATTGCGCGCCCGCCTCTTCCGCCGCCTGGTACATCTGCGGGTCGAGAATGGTGCCGGCGCCGATGCACAGGTCTGGGCGTTCTTTACGCAGCACGCGAATGGCGGTCAGGCCATGTTCGGAGCGCAGGGTGATTTCCAGGGTGCGCAAACCGCCGGCGGCCAGGGCATCGGCCATCGGCAGAATCTGGTCTTCGCTGTCGATGGTCACCACCGGGAGGATGCGCGCGGCGCGGCAGATGGCGTCGATCTGCGCGGTTTTTTCTTCCATGCTCGGAATCACGCTGTTGAGAAGTGTCATGTCAGGGGCACCAGTAAATAGTCAGCGGCGAGCGCAGGAAGGCACGAATCGGCATGACCATGGCGTCATCGCCGGCCAGCGCGGTACGCAAGGTCGCCAACTTGGCGGGGCCTTGCACGGCCAGAAAGATCGACCGCGCCGACTGCAGGAGCGGCAGGGTCATAGTGATGCGTTGATGGGGCACAGTCGGCGCCAGCATGGCCAGGCAGCTTTGGGCGCAGTCTTCGCTCAAGGCCAGTGCCAGGTTCGGGCTGTTGGGGAACAGCGAGGCTGTGTGGCCGTCGTCGCCCATGCCCAGCACCAGAACGTCGATGGGCTTGGGCAGTTCGCTCAGGGCCAGATTGGCGCCGGCCACCGAGGCGTCCAGCGTGGCCGGGCTGCGGTACAACCCAATAAAGTGGGCACGCGCCGCTTCGCCGCGCAGCAGGTGGCGTTTCACCAGGGCTTCGTTGCTGTCGGGGTGTTCGGTGGGCACCCAGCGCTCGTCGGCGAGGCTGACCACCACCCGCGCCCAATCGAGCTTATGGGTCGATAGCGCTTCGAGAAACGCGATCGGGCTGCGGCCGCCGGACAAAACCAGACTGGCAAAATCGCGTTCACGCAACGCCGAAGTCAGAGCGTCGGCCACGGCCACCGCCAAGTCAGTGGCTTGCTGTTTTGCCGAGGCTTGGCTCAGGGCCTGCACACCAGCGGGGAATTGCAGTTCAGAGATCGCCATACCAGGACCTCCCATCACGGGTAATCAACGCCATCGCCGCCATTGGTCCCCAGGAACCGGCTGCGTATGGCTTGGGTGGGTCGCCGAGCTGTTTCCAGCCGGCAATCAATTGGTCGCACCACAGCCAGGCGTGCTCGACCTCGTCTTTGCGCACGAACAGGTACTGATTGCCCTGGGTGACTTCCAGCAACAGCCGTTCGTAGGCGTCGGGAATGCGTGCGGCTTTGTAGGTTTCGGAGAAGTTGAGCTGCAACGGACCGCTGCGCAGCTGCATGCCTTTGTCCAGACCTTGGTCTTTGGTCATCACCTGCAGGGAAATGCCCTCGTCCGGTTGCAGGCGGATGATCAGCCGGTTGCTCACCAGCGGCCGCTGTTCGGGGGCAAAGATGTAGTGCGACGACTCTTTGAAGTGGATAACGATCTGCGACAGTTTCTGCGGCATACGCTTGCCGGTACGCAGGTAGAACGGCACGCCGGACCAGCGCCAGTTGCGGATTTCCGCACGCACGGCCACGTAGGTTTCGGTGTCGCTCTGCTGGTTGGCGTTGTCTTCTTCCAGGTAGCCGGGCACCGGTTTGCCAGCGCTGCTGCCGGCCACGTATTGGCCACGCACCACTTCACGGCTCATGTGCTCAGGGGTGATCGGCGCCAGGGCTTTGAGCACTTTCACTTTCTCGTCGCGGATGCTGTCGGCAGACAGGTCGCTCGGCGGGTCCATGGCGATCAGGCAAAGCAGCTGCAGCAGGTGGTTCTGGATCATGTCGCGCAGCTGACCGGCCTGGTCGAAGTAGCCCCAGCGGCCTTCAATGCCGACCACTTCGGCCACGGTAATTTCCACGTGGGAGATGTGGTGCTGGTTCCACTGGGTTTCGAACAGGCTGTTGGCAAAACGCAGGGCAATGAGGTTTTGCACTGTCTCTTTGCCGAGGTAGTGGTCGATCCGATAAATCTGCGACTCGGGGAAATGCGCGGCCACGGCGTCGTTGATTTTGCGCGACGACTCCAGGTCGTGGCCGATGGGTTTTTCCAGCACCACACGGGTTTTCTCGGCCAGGCCACACGCCGCCAGGTTGGCGCAGATGGAGCCGTAGACGAATGCCGGGGTGGCGAAATAGGCGATCAGGGTGTCGGCGTCGCCCACTTCTTTGACCAGCGCGGCGTAGTCCTCGGGCTGGGCGAATTCCATGCTGATGTAGGCCAGGCGCTGACGGAAACGCTCGAGCACTTCGCCGTCCAGGTCCATCACCGGGATATAGCGGTGCATCCAGTCGTCGATAAACGCCAGGTGGGTAGCGGGTTCGCCCTGGTCGCGAGCAAGGCACACGATGCGCGTGTCGGCGTGCAGCAAACCGGCGCGATCGAGCTGATAGAGGGCAGGAAACAGTTTGCGCAGGGCCAGATCGCCAAGGGCGCCAAACAGGATAAGGGTGCAGGGTTTTGCAGTGATCACGGGCATGATATTTGTTCTTTTATCAAGTATTGGAAGAAATACCGCGTTAACCGGACTAAATCAAGCTTAAATGTTGTAAACAAAACAACATTTCGCAGTAATCACCGTCGGCAGTGGCCGTTTGCAGGGCCCCACAGTTAGGATAGGCCGCCCTGCCCGCGCCTCAAGCGCAACGGCTGCATTGGCCCGCAATAACCGAGGAACCCAGATGGAACGCGTGCGTAACCTGTTGGAGCAGATCCAGAGCCGACTCGCCGAGCTGAACAAAGCCGAACGCAAGGTGGCCGAGGCCATTCTGCGCAGTCCGCAACAGGCCACCCGTTTCAGCATCGCCACCCTGGCGCAAGAAGCGCAGGTGAGTGAACCAACGGTCAATCGCTTCTGCCGCTCGTTCGGGGTCAGCGGTTATCCAGAATTGAAAATGCAGCTGGCGCAAAGCCTGGCCAGCGGCGCCGCCTACGTAAGCCGCGCAGTGGAAGCTGACGATGTGCCCGAGGCCTACACACAGAAAATCTTCGGCAGTGCCATTGCCTCGCTCGACAGCGCCTGCCGCCAGCTCGACCCGCTAAAAATCAGCCGCGCCGTCGACTTGCTGATTCAGGCCCGGCAAATCAACTTCTTCGGCCTTGGCGCCTCGGCTTCGGTGGCCCTGGACGCGCAACATAAATTCTTCCGCTTCAACCTCGCGGTTACTGCCCACGCCGACGTGCTGATGCAACGCATGCTCGCCTCGGTGGCGCATACCGGCGATTTGTTCGTGATCATTTCCTACACCGGCCGCACCCGCGAGCTGGTGGAAGTGGCGCGGGTGGCGCGGGAGAACGGCGCGTCAGTGCTGAGCCTGACGGCCGCCAATTCGCCGCTGGCCAAGACCAGCACGCTAAGCCTGGATATTCCGCTGCCCGAGGACACCGACATTTATATGCCGATGACCTCACGCATCATCCAGCTCACCGTGCTCGATGTACTGGCGACCGGGGTGACGTTGCGCCGCGGGGTGGATTTCCAGCCGCATCTGCGCAAGATCAAAGAGAGTTTGAATGCCAGCCGGTATCCGAATGAGGATGATCCGGGCTGATCGTCACAGCTCGACCTTCCACCGTCATCCCCGCGCAGGCGGGGATCCAGACTCTCGAATAAATCTCCGCTCGCCATACCATTCTGGGTCCCCGCCTACGCGGGGACGACGGGAGTTTGGAACGAGTCCTATGTAGGAGCGAGCTTGCTCGCGAACCCTGGGAACGGCGATTTCTGCTAGGTCGCGTCTGGGCTCTTCGCGAGCAAGCTCGCTCCTACTGGAGTTTTGCGTGGAGGCGTAACTCCGCGGTTTCTCCAGGGCCAATGGTGACGCTGTCTTCCCGACAACTCGCCGCCTGCACCGACACAAACCCCAACGCCTCATGCCAGCCCACATCGGCCAGGGGCCTTGCGCCTGGGTGCCACACCACGGTGTTAGCGCCGCCTGACGTATCAATCTGCAATCGCCGACGCCAGAGCTGGTCTTCCAGCTCCACCCGCCCCGCTCGCCTGTATACCCGGTGGCAGCCGTTATCAAAGCGCAGCTCGGCACCGGCCGGGAAATCAGCGCGGGCCACCAGGTCATAACCACCTGCTTCTTCCAGCCCACGCACGGCCACCTGGGCCATATCGCCCACTCGCCAATACCCATGCAGCGCATGGCTAAGCTGGCACGGTTCGCTGTCCTGATGCTGGGTCACCAAGCGCAAACCCAGCTCGGCGCCCAACTCGGCATACAGGTCGACCTGCCATTCACATAAATCCAAACGCCACTGCAGACGCACGCCGCTGGCGTCCGCCTCATGGCTTACCAACTCCCAATCACTCAACCGCGCCCAGCCGTGGGACGGCCAGCCGCTTTCGGTCGGGTGGCGGCTAAACCATGGCCAGCACACCGGCACGCCGCCGCGAATGGCGCCATGTTTTGGCCAGCGCGCGGCGCACCACAGCCAGGGCCGTTGGCCTTTGGGTTGGAAGTGCAGCAACTGCCCGCCCTGGCGGCTGAATACCGCGTCGCAGGTCGGGTGGCTGATAAGAAAGAGGTCGCGCTCCTGATGGCGCGTCCAACTGAAAAGGGGCTTGCCAGCGCCAGCCAGCAGCGCGCTCAGAGGGTTCTCCTCTACTCGCATCTGCTCGCTGGCCGCCACAAGTTCCGGGCGCGGCACGATGGGCCTGACTGTTTTACGACTCATCGACCGCGCTCAGGCATTACTTCCACCAGTACTCGACTTGCACACCGAAGTTGGAGCCGTGCAGATCGGTGCCGAAGGCGCCGGTATCCGACAGCGCCGAACCTGCGGCGACCATGCTGGCCGAACGTTGTGCCGCTTCGTTCCAGCTTGCATAGGTGTAGTACAAACGGAACTCAGGACGAGTGGTGAAGCCCGGGCCCATTGGCGACCAGGTCGGTGCCACGGTGAACTTGGTCAGCTTGCGGGTGCCGCCGGGTGCTTCCACTTGGTCGCGGCCCAGCTCGGTGACGAGCTTGAAGGTGTCGGTAAGCGCATACACCGGACGCACGCCAACGGACAGCCAGTTCTGGTCTTGGCCGTCTTCACGTTTGTCTTTCTCGTACACCACTTCGAACTGGCCACCGAAGTGCTTGGTGATCTGCCAGTCGAAGAATTCCACCGCACGCCAGTTCTTGGCGCTGCTGTCGAGCGAGGTGTCGCCGGTGTAGCCGAGGCCAGTACCTGGACCCTCACCGTATTGCAGGGCGAAGGTGTTCACGCCGCCGAGGAATTCTTTCTGTTTGTGCTGCACGGTGACCGAGTAACCGCTGTGCTTTTCAACGTCGTTGTTGCTTGGCTTGTCGATGTAGCTGACGCCCACCTGCACAGTGCCGTTGGGGTTGGTGTTGAAGCCGTCGACGTTGAAGTCATGACGGTTCACGTACGGCTTCTGGTCGTAGTTGTCCTTGCGGGAGAATACGTAGCTGTACTTGAGATCGCCGATCTGCACCGAGTCCAGGCCAAAACCCGTGGCGCTCTGGTTCCAGTAGTAGAAGTCGGAGATATGGATGTCGTTACGTTTGTAGAAACGTCGACCGGCCCAGAACGAACCGCCGTTGAGTGCGGGCATTTTGCTCCACTCGGCGTAGATCTGGTTGGCACGGGCAAAGCCGTAATCGCCGGTGTATTTCGGGGTTTTGTCGTATTGGTTGTAGAGCTGGCCATGCCCTCGACGCTCAGAATCGAACCGTCATCGAGCGAAAACAGATCCTGACGCAGATCCAACTCGGTGTACTGCTCGCATTCGTTACCAAGACGGTATTTGGATTTGGCACCTTGCAACTGGAAGCATTGCTGGCCGGAACTGTTTACCGACGTGCCCACCCCGTTACGGGTGTAGCCACTGAACTCCAGAGCCTGGGCGGACCAGGGAAACACCACCAGGGCGCACGGCAGTGCCCAGAGACTTTTTTTCATCGCGTTCATATCCACTCCACTCATTTTTATTGTTGTTGCGCTTCGGATAACACCCAGACGGGAGCGGACCAAAACTCAGTGCGTCCCGCGCTGATCGTGGGGCCCAAAGGCCTCCTGCATCGCCCTGCCCTAAGGCAGGCTTACGTATCCATGTGTTGCCCTGGGCGGTGGTTAAAAAAATCCAGCCGGGGCGCTAGCCAAAGACGCCGCGCACCACGACTGAAAAAAACCACGCAAACCCAGCTTGTTGCTCCCTCGCCTTAGCGCGGGATCAAACGCGTTACGCGGCCTGCTGTTTCAGCAGGCTGCGACTTTCCCAACAGCCCCAGGCGCTCTCCGCTCTTAGCGTCGAACAGCAGCACCTTGTCGGGATCGAATTGCAGTTCCAGGGTCTCGCCCACTTTCGGCGCCATGTCTGGCGCCAAGCGGCAGCACACCTTGGTTTGGTTGAGGTTGACGAACACCAGGGTGTCGGGCCGGTCGGCTCGATCACTTCCACTTCGGTGAGAATGCTCGGCAGGTTCACGCCGGCGGACGCCAGGGTGATCTGCTCGGGGCGAATGCCGAGGATCACTTCGCGGTTTTCCAGGCCTTCGTCCTGCATGGCCAGCGGCAGCTCGCAACGGGCCTGGCCGGAGTCAAGCAGCGCCAACAAACGGCCGTCACGGCGTTGCAGACGCAGGGGAATGAAGTTCATCGGCGGCGACCCGATAAAGCTCGCCACGAACAGGTTGGCCGGGTCGTTGTAGATCTGTTGCGGGGTGCCGAATTGCTGAACGATACCGTCCTTCATCACCGCCACTTTGTCGCCGAGCGTCATGGCCTCGATCTGGTCGTGGGTCACGTAGACGGTGGTGGTTTTCAGGCGCTGGTGCATCAGCTTGATTTCGGTGCGCATCTCGACGACGCGCAGCTTGGCGTCGAGGTTCGACAGCGGTTCGTCGAACAGGTAAATCTTCGGCCGCCGCGCCAGGGCTCGGCCCATGGCCACGCGCTGTTGCTGGCCGCCGGAAAGCTGGCCAGGTTTGCGGGTGAGCAGGTTGTTCGATCTGCAGCAGTTTGGCGACGCGCGCACAACTTCTTCTTCGATGGCCGCCGGGCTCATCTTGCGCATCTTCAAACCGAACGCGATGTTCTCGCGCACGTTCATGGTCGGGTACAGGGCGTAGCTCTGAAACCCCATGGCGATGTCACGGTCTTTCGGGCTCATGCCGCTGATGTCGGCGCCATCCACCAGAATCTCGCCGCCGGTGATGTTTTCCAGGCCTGCGATGCAGTTCATCAGGGTCGATTTACCGCAACCCGACGGACCCACCAGGATCAGAAACTCGCCCGACTCGATCTTCAGCTCGATGTCTTTGAGGGTGTCTGGCAAGCCGCTGCGTAGGTCTTTTTGACGTTCTTGAGTTCGAGAGTTGCCATGCTTTACCCCTTGACCGCGCCGCCGTGAGCCCACGCAGGAAATACTTGCCCGCGACGATGTAAACCAGCAGCGTTGGCAGGCCGGCGATCATCGCTGCGGCCATGTCCACGTTGTATTCCTTGGCCCCGGTGCTGGTGTTCACCAGGTTGTTGAGGGCCACGGTGATCGGTTGTGCATCGCCGCTGGCGAACACCACCGAAGAGGAAGTCGTTCCAGATCTGGGTGAATTGCCAGATGAGGCACACATGATGATCGGCACCGACATGGGCAGCAGAATCCGCCCGAAGATGGTGAAGAAGCCCGCGCCATCAAGGCGTGCAGCCTTGACCAGGGCATCTGGAATCGACACGTAAAAGTTGCGGAAGAACAAGGTGGTGAAGGCCATGCCGTACACCACGTGAATCAGCACCAGGCCGGCGGTGGTGTTGGCCAGGCCGAGCTTGCCGAGGGTGAACGAGGCTGGCAGCAGCACGGTCTGGAACGGCAGGAAGCAGCCGAACAGCAACAGACCGAAGAACAGCTCCGAACCCCGGAAGCGCCACATAGACAGCACGTAGCCGTTCATGGCACCGATAAAGGTAGAGATCAGCACGGCCGGCACGGTGATTTTCACCGAGTTCCAGAAGTAGCCGCCGACGATGTCCCAGGCCTTGATCCAGCCGATGCCGTCGACCACTTGCGGCCAGCTCAACAGGTTGCCGGTACGGATGTCGTCGGGGGTTTTGAAGCTGGTCAGCAGCATCACCACCAGCGGAATCAGGTACACCGCTGCCGCGCCGAACAGGGTCACGTAGATCGCGATGCGGCTGAAGCTGATCGAAGACTTGGCGAATGGGCGGGCCATTGGCGTTGCAGCGATAGAGTTAGTCATGGCGCTTGTTCCGCAGCTCGGAGTACAGGTACGCACCAGAATGGTCAGGATCGCGCCCAGCATCAGCATGGCGCTGGCTGAACCGATGCCCATCTGGCCGCGGCTGAAGGTGAAGGAATACATGAACATCGCCGGCAGGTCGGACGAGTAGCCAGGGCCGCCCGCCGTCATTGCCGCCACCAAGTCGAAGCTCTTGATGGAGATGTGCGCGAGGATCATGAAGGCGCTGAAAAATACCGGGCGCAGGCTCGGCAGCACGATGCGCAGGTAGATGGTCGGCAGACTGGCGCCGTCCACCTGGGCGGCACGGATGATCGACTGATCAACGCCGCGCAGACGGCAAGGAACATCGCCATCACAAATCCCGAGGCTTGCCAGACGGCGGCGATTACCAGGCAGTACACCACGCGTTCCTGGTCAACCAGCCAGTCGAGGCGAAAGCCCTCCCAGCCCAGTCGCGCAGCATTTTGTCCAGGCCCAGGCCGGGGTGAGCAGCCATTTCCAGGCGGTACCGGTACGATCATCGAGAGCGCCATCGGGTACAGATAGATGGTGCGGATAAAGCCTTCCTTGCGAATGCGCTGGTCCAGCAGCACCGCCAGAAACACCCCGAGCACCAGGCTGATGGCGATAAACATGCCGCCAAACACCACCAGTTTTTGCTCGCTACCCACCAGCGATCGTTATCCAGCAGGCGCACGTATTGCTGCACGCGACCCACTTGTAGCTGGGCATAAAGCTGGAATTGGTAAGGACAGAATGAACGTCGCAGAGGATGTACGTTCAGGCGGTGGAACAAGTCTTCACGGAACTTGCCGGCCTGCACCAGGTTTTCCAGATTCTGGTGGGTGGCGGCGATGATGCGCACGTCCACTTTCACCGGCGTATGGCCGCCGACGCGGTAGAACTCGCCATCGGCCAATACGCGCAGCAACCGCGTTTGGGTGTCGGCCGGCATATCGCCGATTTCATCGAGGAACAGGGTGCCGCCGTCGGCTTGCTCGAAACGACCGCGACGCTGGTTGGCCGCGCCGGTAAAAGCGCCTTTCTCATGGCCGAACAGCTCGGATTCCATCAGGTCTTTCGGAATCGCCGCCATGTTCAGCGCAATAAATGGCGACGCCGCGCGCGGACTGTGCCGATGCAGGGCGTGGGCAACCAATTCTTTACCGGTGCCCGACTCACCATTAATAAGCACGGTGATGTTCGAGTGGCTCAGGCGGCCGATGGCGCGAAACACTTCCTGCATCGCCGGCGCTTCGCCGATGATTTCCGGAGTGCGGGTCTGCTCAACCGGCACGTGCAGGCCTTGCTGTTCCTGGGCGTGTTGGAAGGCTCGCTTTACCAGCGAAACAGCCTCGTCCACGTCGAAGGGTTTGGGAAGGTATTCAAAGGCGCCGCCCTGATAGGAAGCCACCGCGCTTTCCAGGTCGGAATGGGCGGTCATTATAATCACCGGCAAACGCGGGTAGAGCTCGCGAATGCGCGCCAGCAAGTCCAGGCCACTGGCACCGGGCATGCGGATGTCCGAAATGATCACGTCCGGCTGCTGACGGCTAAGACGGCTGAGCACGCCGTCGGCACTGTCGAAGCTGGTGGTGGTCATGCCTTCTTGCTGCAGGGCTTTTTCCAGTACCCAACGGATGGAACGATCGTCGTCGACAATCCAGACGGTTTCGCTGCGGCTCATGACGAAGTAACTCCTTGTTCCAACGGCAGGAAGATCGAAAACACGGTGTGGCCAGGGTGGCTCTCGCATTCGATCAGCCCCTGATGCTGACTGATGATGTTCTGGGTGATAGCCAAGCCCAGTCCGGTACCGTCCGGACGACCACTGACCATGGGATAGAAAATGGTTTCTTGAAGTTCAGCCGGAATGCCCGGGCCGTTGTCGATGATTTCCACCTTCGCCACCAGGCGGTGGCGGGTGTGGGCAATGGTGAACTGCCGCAAGGTACGGGTACGCAGCATGATGCGGCCCTGGCGGAATTCATTCTGGCCGCCGATGGCTTGCATGGCGTTGCGCACGATATTGAGCACCGCCTGAATCATCTGCTCGCGGTCGATCAATACGTCGGGGATGCTCGGGTCGTAGTCGCGCACCAAGGTGATGCCGCCCTGGCTCTCGGCCTCCACCAGGCTGCTGACCCGCTCCAGTACTTCGTGCACGTTGGTCATTGCCAGCGATGGCAGCTTGTTGGAGCCGAGCATGCGGTCGACCAGATTACGCAGGCGGTCGGCCTCTTCGATGATGACGTTGGTGTAATCCTTGAGGTTTTCGTCTGGCAGTTCTCGGGCCAGCAGCTGTGCGGCGCCGCGAATGCCACCCAGTGGATTCTTTATTTCATGGGCGAGGCCGCGCACCAGCATTTTGGTGGTTTCCTGCTTGGACAGCTGGGCTTCTTCCTTGGTGATGCGCAGCAGGCGATCACGCGGATGAACCTCAAGCAGCAGCAGGGTGGCGCCGCGGTTGAGAATCGGCGTAACCGCATAGTCCACGGTCAGGGTCTGGCCGGTGAGGGCGATCAGCACCGCTTCGCGCTTATTGAAGGGGTGCGCCTCTTCGACAGCCTGGCGCAACGAGGCCAGCGCTTCGGGCGATTCGGTAAACAACTCACTGATGAATTGGCCGTGGCTGCGCTGGCCGCTGACGGCCAGAAGCATTTCCGCCGCGGGGTTCATGTACTCAAGGCGCAGTTCGGCGTTGAGCAGCAGAGTCGCGGTGGTCAGGTTGTCCAGCAGCAGGCGGTGCAGTGCGTCGTTGATGGTCATCTATGGGATCCCGAGAATGGGACTGAAAATGCAAAAAGCAAACCAAAGCCCCGAAAAGACGCGTGATAGCGGCGTAAACAGGGAAATTGGGTCGTTTTGCTGCACCGTCAGCCGCCATGAGCGAACCAAAACAGGGAGAGCATAGAATTTGGTGCGTCACAAAGCACCAATATGGTGCTTTGTGCGTGACGGCTAGACGGTTAGAGGAAGGGGACGAAGGGGATGTCGTCGTCATCGTCTTTGGGTTTGTCCTTGAGCGGGCATTCCGGCCGCACGCCCCAGTCGCCTTTCGAGCAGGGATTGGCTCGGCGCTTACTGTCGAGCGAGGTGCGCACGATATGCACGGGTTGGCTCGGCGTGCGCGCAACGCTGCGCCCTTCGGCGTCGATAATCTCTGCCGCCAACTGGTGGGTGCCACGGTCCAGGTTGGTCAGCGGAATCACCGGGCTGCGCCCGGGTGTGCCAGCCACGGTGCCATCGAGCAGCAAGCGGTAGTTGTGGCCCTCCATCAGTGCCGGGTCGCTGGTCAGCGTGACGATCAGGTCGCCGGACGAGCCTTCCTGCACCGTGGCATCGGGTTCGGGCACCAGAATGCGCAACAGCTGATACGTGGCCAACGGCGCGGGTGCTACTACCGGCACGGGCACCCGTACGGTTGGCGGTGTGGTCTGGTTCATGCCATTGGTGGGGGCGATCTCCACCTTCTTGGCATTGCCCCTCGGTTGGTCGGTAAAGACCCGGTTACCTTCGCTATCAATATAGGTATACACATCGGCCACGGCTGGGAGGCCCAGCAACAGCAGGCAGAGCAGAGCGAATCGCATGGTTTAGTTGGCTGGCCTTGGAGTCGGTTTGGGCGTCGGTTTGATCGGCGGACGGGCTGGGCTGTTGGTGCTGATGCGCTGCGTAGTGAAAGTGACGGTGGCGCTCTGCTGAATCAGGCGATCGCCGCTAAACACCTGCACCGAGAGGCTGTGTTCGCCGCGGTCCACATTGTTGAGGGGGAACTGCAGACTGCTGGTCAGGCCGCCATAGGGCTGGCCGTCGAGCAGCAGCTGCAGGCTGTCGCCGATGCGCAGTTGTGGTTGGATGTTCACGCTCACGGTGAAGCTACCGTCGTTGGCGCGTAGCGCTTCTTCGTCCGGCACATTGGCAATTTCCAGCACGCTGTAGATTTGTTCGGTTGCCGATGGCTCCTGCGAGTTGCCCGGCATGGTGGGTGGAGGTGGCGATTGCACGGTGTTTACCGGCGGCAGGGTGACGGCTTCGGCGTTGGTGCCTTGGGGCGGCTGGTTGGTGAAAACGGTGTTGCCGTTGGCGTCGGTGTACTTGTAGATCTCGGCGCTGGCGGGCAGGGCCAGGGCGGCTAACAGGCAGGTCACGATCAGGCGCATGGCGTGGGTTCCGTGGGGTGTGTGCTTAGCCTTGCACTGCAATGCGGCGCTGGCAAGTTTGTCCGCTTATCGCTGTGCACGAGAACAAGATTGCGGGCAATAAAAAGCGCCTCTGCTGGGAGGCGCTCGGCCATCACGGGCGGCCTTACCTGTTTTTTTCGCTGAGTGGCAGCATCGGCACGCCGGCATAGAACACCAGCAGGTCGGCTGGCTGTTCGCCGGTCATGCGCGGTGAATGATGCCCACCGTTTCCGCCAACGTGTCGCCCTGTTTGAGTAGGCGCCTTTGTCCCGGCTTGCGGGTTTCGACGGTGAGTTCGCCAGCAAGCATATAAGCGGCGTTGGGGATGGGGTGAGTGTGCCAATCAAGCACGGAATTGGGAGGGATATGGATTTTCACCAAGGTCAATTCCGGCGTGCCGCGCGGGTAGCTGGTGTACGGCGTGCCATCCCAGGAGATGGTGGTTTTAAGCAGGACTTGCGATTCGATGCGGGCTTGTCGAGGGTGTGGCTGCAGCGGCAAGCCACAGGCAGCTGAGGGCTGTGGTGGCGATCTGGCGTGGGTTCATGGCGTCGCTCCAACTGTTGGGGGTACAGAGGGAGGAATACGGGTAATCGCTGCTGCGGGCTGTCAGGCAAGGCGCGCTGATGCCGCGCGATGGCGCTTTGTACGGTGTGAAAGGCGGAAATAAAAAAGGCCTCCCGAGGGAGGCCTTCTCAATCACGCCGCTATGAAAGCGAGCGTGTCTGGCTTGGACGCTGTTCTACTTAAACGCTGTAGTACAGGTCGTATTCCAGAGGGTGCACGAAGGTGCGCACTTTGATTTCTTCTTCGCTCTTCAGCTCGATGTAGGCATCGATGAAGTCGTCGCTGAACACGCCGCCTTGGTCAAGAACGCACGGCCCTTGTCCAGTTCTTCCAGAGCTTCTTTCAGGCTGCCGCACACTTGCGGAATCAGCTTGCCTTCTTCTGGAGGCAGGTCGTACAGGTTCTTGTCCGCTGCGTCGCCAGGGTGGATCTTGTTCTGAATACCGTCCAGACCAGCCATCAGCAGAGCTGCGAAGGCCAGGTACGGGTTGGCAGCCGGATCCGGGAAGCGCGCTTCGATGCGGCGAGCTTTCGGCTGGAAACGTACGGGATACGGATGGAAGCGGAACGGTTACGAGCCGAGTAGGCCAGCATTACGGAGCTTCGAAACCTGGGACCAGACGCTTGTAGGAGTTGGTCGACGGGTTGGTGTGAAGCCGTTCAGTGCCTTACCGTGCTTGATGATGCCGCCGATGAAGAACAGAGCGGTATCGGACAGGCCGGCATAGCCTTCGCCGGCGAAGGTGTTCTTGCCGTCTTTACCGATCGACAGGTGAACGTGCATACCCGAACCGTTATCGCCGTACAGCGGCTTAGGCATGAAGGTAGCGGTTTTGCCGTAGGCATCAGCTACGTTGTGTACGCAGTACTTCAGGGTCTGAACTTCGTCAGCCTTGGCTACTAGGGTGTTGAACTTAACGCCGATTTCGTTCTGACCAGCAGTCGCCACTTCGTGGTGGTGAACTTCGATGACCAGGCCCATTTCTTCCATGGCATTACACATGGCAGTACGGATTTCGTGGTCGTGGTCGCATGGCGGAACCGGGAAGTAACCACCTTTAACGCCTGGACGGTGGCCTTTGTTGCCGGTTTCGATGTCAGCGTCGGACATCCAGGAGCCTTGTTCGGAGAGTAGATCTTGAACATGGAGCCGGAGATGTCGGATTTGAATTTTACTTCGTCGAAGATGAAGAATTCTGGTTCCGGGCCAACGAATACGGGTGTCACCGATACGGTGGTCTTAGGTATTCCTCGGCACGCGAAGCGATGGAGCGCGGGTCGCGGTCGTAGCCTTGCATGGTCGATGGTTCGATGATGTGCAAACCAGGATCAGGGTTGGCTGGCTCTCGGTGAACGGGTCGAGCACGGCAGTGCTGTCTACTGGCAGCAGGATCATGTCGGAGGCTTCGATGCCTTTCCAGCCATGGATCGAGGAGCCGTCGAACATTTTGCCGACTTCGAAGAATTCGTCGTCAAGGGCGTCACGGGCCGGCATGGTCACGTGGTGCTGCTTGCCTTTGGTATCGGTGAAGCGCAGGTCAACCCACTCACGTCGTGTTCTTTGATTAGTTGAAGCGCCTTCGACATGGTGTCCTCCAGATGGTGGGGCGTTGTGATTTTTTAGCCCCAAATAAAACGGTGAAGCCGGGCGGCATAGTCCGCCAGGGCAACCTGCCTCACAAGGGAGCAAATTGCATGCCAGTGCCCCGAAGTGGGTTTGATGCACGAAACTCAGGCGTAGCGGGGGCTGCGCGGCAAAAACATAGCGGGCAATGCACCAATATGAGGCTCTGGTTAAATGGCGAGACTCATTTTGGTGCGCCGCCGAT